>DATEIO010000676.1:0-4522 GCA_035278895.1 Thermoanaerobaculia bacterium
GCGGCCGAGCGCCGGGTGGTGGCCGCGTTCGGAGGCGACTGCACGCTGCCGCTCGCCGCCTGGGCCCGCCCCGAGGGGGACCGGCTCCGGCTCACGGCTCTCCTCGCGACGCCGGACGGCGCGCTGTCCGCCCGCGGCGAAGCCGTGGGAGACGACCCGGCCGGGCTCGCGGACGCCTGTGTGGCCGCCATGCGGGAGAACGGGGCGGACGAGGTGCTCGCGAGGCTCCGGGGGTGAAGGCTCCGCTCGCGGGCGTCCGTGTGGTCGTCACCCGCGCCGAGCACCAGGCCGAAAGCTTCGCGGCCGCCTTCGAGGCGGCGGGAGCCACGATCGAGATCCTTCCACTCCTCGAAATCGTTCCGCCGGCCGATCCCCGTCCCCTGGAGCGCGCGGCCACGGAGCTCGCGCTCTACGACTGGCTCGTCTTCACCTCGGCCAATGCCGTGGACGCCTTCCTGCCGCTCACGGGAGGCGCCCTCCCCGAGCGCCTGAAGATCGCCGTGGTGGGCCCGGCCACGGCCGAGGCGCTCCGCGCCTACGAGATCGAGCCCCACCTCGAAGCCCGCCGCTCCGACGCCGAAGGGCTCGCCGCCGACCTCGCCCCGCACGTCGGGCGGCGGCGCCGCCGCGTCCTCCTTCCCCAGGCGGCGGACGCCCGGCCGGCCCTGGTCGAAGGGCTGTCGCGGGCCGGAGCCGAGGCCGTGACCGTGGTGGCCTACGACAAGCGCCTCCCTCCTGACGCTCCCCGCCGGGCCGCCGAGCTCTTCTCTCCCCCTCCCATCGGCTGGGTGACCTTTACCAGCCCGCGGATCGTCCGCCACTTCGCCGGGCTTTTCGGAGCCGACTGGGAGAGGCGCCGCGGCGAGCTTCTGGCCGCCTCGATCGGCCCGGTGACGAGCGCCGAGCTGCGCAACCAGGGGGTCGAGCCTGCGGTCGAGGCCACGCGGCCGGGGTATGAAGGGTTGGTGGCGGCCGTTATCGACCGGGTGCGGCCTGGTTCCCCCCCAGAACCCGGTCGATCCACCGCTTCCGCTTGACCTTCAGGGGACGGTCGGCGCTGCCGAGCTGGCCGGCGTGGCCGGAGCGGTCGGAGGCCACGATGTAGACCTCCACGGTCTTGTTGCCGTGCAGCTCCGGGGAGACCTCCACCTCGTAATCGGACCCGGAGACCTGGCGGACGGTCACCTTTTCGAACCGGCCGCCCTCGGCCCGGGCCCAGCCTTCGATGCCCTGGACGCCGTAGTCGTCCGTGATCCGCAGCGGGATGCGGGCCGGTTTCCCCTTTTCGTAGACGATCTCCGGGCCGCCGCGCAGAGCAATGTCAGGGGGACGGCGGTCGAGCTGCGCGAGCTGGGCTTCCAGGCGCTCCCGCACCTGCTCGAAGCGGGGGGCGAGGCGCCGGTTGGGCCGCGCCCGGGCCAGGGTCTCCAGCCCTTCTGCGGGATCGTCAGCGCGCTCGGCCCGGAGGGCCGCCGCGAGCACGGCCTCCTGCTCCAGATCCGCCTGGCGCTCGGCGCGCACGCGCTCGATTCGCTCGTCGAGCCCCGCGCGCTCGGGCCACGACTGGCGCAGGGTCTGGAGCCGGCTCAAGGCGAGATCGAACTGCCCCGCGGCGATCGCCTCCTCCGCCTCGGATTCGAGCGCCGCCGCGGCCTTCTCTTTCTGCTGGGCCCGGGCCTCTGCGGCCTTCCGGGCCCGCTCCCGCTCGATCGCGAGCTGCTCGCCGGACGGCAGCGGCGCCAGAGCCTCGATCGGCTCGGCCGGAAGGGGCTGGGGATCGAAGGGCTTCTGCGAAGCGGCGGGGACCGGCACGGCCGGCGCGGAGCGCACCGTGGGAGCCGGCAGCTCCGCGGAGCGGCGTCCGAGGAGATAGGAGGCTCCGGCCAGGACCACGGCCGCTGCGATCGCCCCAGTCATCAGGATCAGACGGCTCCGCGGCTTCGCAGGAGGTGGAGGCGGTAGCGCAGGTGCGGCGATCACCGGAGGCGGCGGAGATGGCGGAGGCGGTGGCGGCACATAGACCTGCGTCTTCCAGTCCGCCGGCTCCCCCGCGTTGAGATCGAGGTCGAGAACGCGGGTCGTGGGGTCCAAGCCTTTTTCCGGCTTTTCCGGGGCGATGAGCGTGCGCAGATCCGGCTTCGTCTCCGTCGAGACCTGCGGCAGCGCCGTCCCGAGAAACGCCTGGGTCAGAGCCCTCCGAACCTCCCGGAACGAGGCGTACCGACCCTCGGGATCTCCCTCGAAAGCGGCCTTCAGGAACGCGCGCAGGACCTCGGGATCGTTGAGCTCGACCGCGAGCTCCAGGGGGATGCCCACCTCGCTCGGCGAGATCCGCAGCACCCCGGCGGCCAGCAGGGCGAAGGCGCGCAGGGTGGCGCTCCCGTCCTCCTCTCCGAAGACCGCGCGGCCGAGCCCCCGGACGCGGATCCGCTCCCCGGAGTCGCCGGGCACTACGAGGACGTCTCCGGCGCTCAAGGAGGGAACCGAGATGCCGCGCCCGGCCAGGGCTTCGAGGCTGTCCGCCAGCACGAGCAGCAGCGAGAGCAGCCGGCCGGGCGCCGCGCCGGCCAGATCTTCGAGGCTCGGCCCGTGGACGTGATCGGTGACGAGGAACGGATTGCCCGGCCCGGTGAAGCCGAAGTCCAGGACCTTCGGCAGGCCCGGATGATCGAGCGGCCGGAGCGCGCGGGCCGTCTCCAGAAACCGCTCTCTCGCCTCCGCGTCCCCCTCGCGGATCTCTCTGTGGACCAGCTCGATCGCGACCGCCTCTCTCGACTCGAGATCGGTCCCACGGAACACGCTCCCCGCGCCGTCCGAAACGACGAGACCGTCCAGCCGATAGCGTCCGCCGAGACCCCGTAATTCGCTCATGGCAATAGCCGGTTGAAGCTGTGCTGATTTTACCCTGTCTTGCCCCCTTTCTTCTCTCTACGTTTGCTGTGATGATTGAGGAAATCCTCGACTGGAGGTCGAGCATGCTCGGATTCACCCGATCGCCGTTCCCTCCCCGGCTGGCAGCCTTCCCCACCCTGGCCGCCGCTCCCGCCCTCCCCCTGGACCTCCCGGAGATCACGTCCGCCGAGCAGTACGAGGCGATCTCGGTGCCGGCGAGCGACCTCGTCGCCAACGGCCGCGCGTCGAAGTTCCTGATCGACTGGCGGCGGCCCGAGGCTCCCGAGGTCCACTTCGTTAACGCCAACTTTGAAGAGGGCGGAGAGACCCCCGACTCGGCCCGGTATCACTACTTCTTCGCCCAGGCGGCGCTGGGGATCCCGGAGGATCTCGAGGAGTTCAACCGGATCACCTACTTCACCGAGGGGGAGAAGCGCTACGTGGCAGGCGTGGTCCACACGTACGTCCTGGACGGGAGCGGCGAGCCGGTCTACGGCCTGCAGTTCTATCCCCAGGACCTGATTCGCGAGCGCCTGGTGCTCGACGCCGTGCGCCAGGTCCGGGAGAAGATCACGATCCCCGGCGCCCGCTTCGCCTTCGTGGCCACCGGGACGCAGCAGACGGTCGCCACGGTCCAGGAAGAGCTCGCCGCGGCCGGGATCGAGAGCCTGACGATCGACCGCATCCTGGGCTCGATCCAGTACATCCCGCTCCATCAGGGCGAAGCCTGGGGCTATCTGCGGATCTTCCCCGAGAACAACGACGATCTCGCTCCCACGGACATCCCGGTCTTCGAGGAGCTCCCGCTCGACCTTTCCGTGGTCGCGGGCGTGATGACCCGCGCGGTCCAGGACGCGAGCTCCCACGTGAACCTGAAGTCCAAGGAGCGCAACACCCCCAACATGGTGCTGCGCGACGCCTCTCCGGACCACCCCCGTCTCGCGCCCTGGGCCGACCAACCGGTCCACTTCGTGGTGCGCGGGGACGACTTCCTTCTGGAGGCCTCCACGGACGAGGAGGTGATGGCCAAGCTCGCCGAGCGTACGAACAAGCCGTGGATTCCGCTCGAATGGGAGCCCGAGACACGCCTCCTCTCCTACGCCGAGATGGCGGCGGGCTCCACCTCCGAGGCTCTGGCGTTCGCGAAGCGCTACGGCTCCAAGGCCGCGAACCTGGGCTTCCTCACCCACCGCCGGGTCCTCGGCCGCGCGGTCGAGGCGGGCACGCCGAGCCAGGCGCTCGGCTACGACCTCGTGCCCGCGGGCTTCGGCATCCCCCTCCAGTTTTACCGGGATCTGGTCGACCACGAGCCGAACGGCGATCTGCGCGACAGGCTCGCCACCTTGATCGAGGCCGAAAGGGCGGGCACCCTCTCCGGCAACGAGCGGGCGCGCCACGTGGACGAGGTCCAGACGGCCTTCCTGAACGCCAAGTTTCCCCCGGAAAACCTGAAGCGGATCAAGGACAAGCTCCGGGAGGTCCTCCCCGGCGTCAACAAGATCAAGGTCCGCTCGAGCGCCAACGCCGAGGACATCCCCAACTTCGACGGCGCAGGCCTCCACGACAGCTTCTCCGCCACGGTGAGCAAGAAGGACAACGAAGAGGAGTCCTGCGTGATCGAGATCGAGGA
>DATEIO010000677.1:0-3069 GCA_035278895.1 Thermoanaerobaculia bacterium
GACGACGCTCTTCATGACCCTGCTCGCGGCCTTCCAGGCCACCCTGCACAGCTTCACCGGGGTGACGGACGTCGTGGTCGGCACCGACGTCGCGAACCGCAACCGCGCCGAGGTCGAGGGGTTGATCGGCTTCTTCATCGACCAGCTCGTACTGCGCACCGACCTCGGCGGCGATCCGGGCTTCCTGGAGCTCTTGGCGCGGACCCGGCAGACCGCGCTGGACGCCTACGCGCACCAGGATCTGCCGTTCGACAAGCTGGTGGAGGTCCTGCGCCCGGAGCGGAGCCTCCACCACCACCCGATCTTCCAGGTGAAGTTGATCCTGCAGAACACCCCCCGCTCCCCCCTGGATCTGCCGCGGGGCCTCTCCGCCACGCCGCTCTCGGGCGAGGCCGTGCCGGCGCGCGAGGACCTCCTCCTCAACGCCGTGGACACCGGCCGCGGAGTGATCGTGACCTTCAAGTACAACGCCGACCTCTTCGAGCCCGGGACTGTCTCCCGGATCGCGGACCAGCTCGCGGCGATCCTCGGCCGGGTGGCCGTCGAGCCCGATGTCCAGCTGAGCGAGCTGTGCGAAGAGCTCGCCCTAGCCGGCCGCGCGGCCCGCGTCCGCGAGGCCCGGGAGCAGCAGCGCGTCCTCGGAGAGAAGCTCAAGATGCGGCGCCGCCCGCCCGGCGACGCCCCCCAACCCGTGGAAGAAAGGAGCGGGGCATGACCACCGACCTCAAGGGGCCGGGCCTGAAGCTCGGCACTCCGCGCCGCCGAGGCGTCGACCTTTCCGACCAGGCCCTGGTCGAGACGGGCTCGCTGCAGCCCGGGCAGGACCTCCCGCTGCGGGTGCAGCCGGCCGTCCCCGGCGTCGATCTGATCGCCTGGGCCGCGCGCAACCGGGAACTCGTGGAGCGCTGGGTGCTGACGCACGGCGCCGTGCTCTTCCGCGGCTTCGACCTCGCGACCGTGCCGCAGTTCGAGAGCTTCATCGGCACCGTCTCGAGCGGCGCCCTGGAGTACCGCTACCGCTCGTCCCCGCGCACCCAGGTGGGCGGCAACATCTATACGTCGACCGACTATCCGGCCGACCAGAGCATCTTCCCGCACAACGAGCATGCCTATTCGCCGACCTTCCCGCTGCGCATCTTCTTCTTTTGCCTGACTCCCGCGGCGCGCGGCGGCGAGACCCCGATCAGCGACTGCCGCAAGGTCCTGAAGCGGATCGATCTCGAGATCCGGGAGCGCTTCCGTGCCAAGGGCATCCTGTACGTCCGCAACTTCGGCGACGGCTTCGGCCTGCCCTGGCCCACGGTCTTCCAGACCGAGGACCGTGCCCAGGTGGAGGAGTACTGCCGCCAGAACGGCCTTGCCGTCGAGTGGAAGGATGGCAACCGCCTGCGCACCCGGCGCGTCGGACCCGCGATCTTCCGGCACCCGCGCACCGGCGAGGAGATCTGGTTCAACCACGCGGCCTTCTATCACTGGACCACCCTGGAGCCGACCGTGCGCGACCGGCTGAGCGAGATCTTCGGCGAGGAGGACATGCCCAACAACACCTTCTACGGCGACGGCACGCCCATCGAGCCCGAGGTCGCCGCCCACCTGCGCGAGGCCTACCAGCAGGAGCTGATCCTGTTTCCCTGGCAGAAGGGGGACCTGCTCATGGCCGACAACATGCTGGTCACCCACGCCCGCTCGCCCTACGAGGGGGCGCGCAAGGTGGTCGTGGGGATGGCCGAGCTCTGTAATGCCAGCGACATGGAGTGAGAACGGCATGAGCGTCGCGTCCCAGGGTTTCCGCCTGTCCGCGCAGCAGGAGCATCTCTGGCGCCTGCAGCAGTCCGCCCCCGGCGAGAGCTTCCACGCCGTGGCTCGGATCTCCGTCGCCGGGGATCTGGATCCCGAGGCGCTGCGGCGCGCGCTCGCCCGGGTGGTGGAGCGCCACGAGATCCTGCGCACGGAGTTCCAGCAGGTCCCGGGGGTGACGATCCCCCTGCAGGTGATCGCCGCGGCCGCGCCCCTGCTGCAGCTGGAGCGCCTGGAGCCGGGCCGGCACCGGCTGACCGTGGCGCTGCCGGCCCTGTGCGCCGACACCGCAACGCTCGACCTGCTGCCCGCCGAGATCGGCCGCTGCTACGCCGCCTGTCTAGGCGGCGAGGAGCCGGAGCCGCCGGCGATGCAGTACGCGGATTTCGCCGAGTGGCAGGCCGAGGTCCTGGACTCCGAGGAGACGGCGACCGGGCGCGAGCACTGGGCGCGGCTGGACCTCTCCCGGAGCGTTGCCGGAGCCGGGGAGGCCTCCTGCACACCGGGCCGCCTGCCCGTGCCGCTCGACCCCGGGCTCGCCGCGCGCTTCGAGGAGATCGCCCGCCGCTTCAGCGCGCCGCTCGACGTGGTCCTCCTCGCCGCCTGGCAGACGCTGCTCCAGGAGCTTTCCGGGGAGCCGGAGGTCACGGTGGCCGTGGCCTTCGCAGGGCGCAAGTTCGACGAGCTGCGCGAGGCGTTCGGCCTCTACGCCGCCTACCTGCCGGTCGCCAGCGGGGCGGATGGCCAAGCCCCCTTCCCGGATCGGGTGCGGCGGATCCAGGCTGCGGTCGAAGAGGCGGGCGACTGGCAGGAGTGCTTCTCCTGGCGTCAGCGGGTGAGCCCGTCCGAGCCGGAGCCCTTCCTGCCGTTCGCCTTCTCCTTCCGGGAGGCGAGCGCACCGTTCGCGGCCGCGGGCCTGACGTTCGCTGTCGAGGAGGCCGCGGCGCGCATCGACCGCTCTACGGCCGAGCTCCACGCGGAGCGGCGGGGCAACGGGCTCGCGCTGGAGCTGCGCCACGGGCTGCCCGCCGACGCCGCGGAGCTTCTCGCCGGCCGGTTCCTCGCGCTGCTGCACGGGCTCGCGGAGGCGCCGGATGCCGCCCCCGGCGAGATCGAGATCCTGAGCGTGCCCGAGCTGCAACAGCTCGCGGATCTCAACGCCACGGCCGCCCCGTTCCCGAGCGACCTCTGCTTCCATGCCTGGTTCGAGCGCCAGGCCGCGCGCGTGCCGGAGGCCCGCGCCGTCCTCCACGGCGGGAGCGCCCTGAGCTA
>DATEIO010000678.1:0-18056 GCA_035278895.1 Thermoanaerobaculia bacterium
CGGGTTCGAGTCCCGTCTCCGGCACCAGGCATCCCGTGGTAACCTCCACCCTATGCGGCTGACGGTTGAGCTGGATCGAGAGACCGACGGGCGGTGGATCGCCGACGTCACGGAGCTCCCGGGTGTCATGGTCTATGCCGCAACCCGTCATGAGGCCCTCGCCGCAGCCCAGGCCCTCGCCCTCCGAGTGCTCGCTGAGATCGGCCCGGTCATGCTGGCGAGGATCTCCCGGAAGACCGGGCTCAGACCTGAAGACCTCTGACCGGCTCAGCACCCCACAATTCGGCGGAGATGCGAGTCGCCAGCCGGCCCTGCGCCGTCGAAGTGCTGACACGCCTTGCCGGCGCACGGGGATTGACTTGCTTCGGAGGCGGAGTAATCTATAGTTTCCTCAATCTGGTGGAGGACCTATGAAGAAGAGATCTGTTAGAAAGATGCACCTGACCCGCGAAACCCTGCTGTCTCTGGAAACCGATCAACTACACAAGGCTGCGGGTGGATCTTTCAGGTTCTGCACGGCGGGACTTGGCTGTACTGAATCCTGCGCGCTGACGGACTTTCCGACGGATGAGGGATGCTAAATCAATTCTGAGCGTTAATATCGCTTTATCAGCCGGATAAATTTTTCACCTCCTGCCACAAGGGCTTGCCGGGAAATCTGGAGGGCTCCAAGGGAAAGGCTGGTTCCGACTTCAAATCTTCCGCCGCAAGGCGTACGGGTTCGAGTCCCGTCTCCGGCACCAGGCCCTACGGAACGAGCTCGTCCGCGCCGATGTCATAGGGGCCGTAGTAGTCGATGACTCCCGGGGAATCCATTCCGCGCGCCTGGCCGTCGATGTCCTGATCGACCGGGGTGTAGAAGTAGCTGTCGCAATAGTCGACGGCCGGGGAGCCGGCTCGCAGGTGCAGGTTTCCGTTGGCGGGGTCCACGAAGAGGAGGGCCGGATTGGCGACCTCCCGGACGGCCGAGGCTGTGGAGGGCAAGGCGCTCGCCGCGGGGACGATGACGCAGTCGATGGTGGAGCTGCCCGCCACGCCGAGGACGTTGGGCCACGACTCCCCGAAGACCGAGGAGTAGATCTCCACCGGGCCTCCGGACACGAGCCGGTGGGTAGAGGCCGTGAGGTTCCCGGCCGAGGAGACGAAGGCCAGGCGCAGAGGGGCCGAGCCGGAGGAGATCGCGGCGGCCGTGGGGCTGCCCTGATTGGCGAAGAAGGCGACCCCTTCCGCGTCCACCCGGCTGCCGAACCCATAGGTCGCCAGGACCGACGCGCCGTTCAAGCTCTGCGAGCGCTCCACCCAGGTCTGCCGGAGGGTGAGCTTCGCCCCGTTCTCCAGAAAGAAGGCGCCTCCCTGCCCGGTCGTCTGATCGAAGATCCAGGGGTGGGGCCGCGATCCCCGCGCGTTGTTTCCGGACACGACCGAGCACCTGCCGGAGGGGCAGACCGATCCCTCGCGGTCGATCAGGATCGCCGACCTCCCGACGCCGTAGACGCCGCCACCCATGGATTGGGCGGCGTTGACCCAGAGCTGGACGTTGACGAGGTTGAGGCGGGTGTCCGCATACGGATCGTCGAAGCTCGAGAGGTAGGCCCCGCCGCCCACCACGGCCTGGTTGCCGAAGATCGCGGTGAAGCCGCCGGCCCCGCGCAGGGTCGCGCTCGAAGCCGCGGGGTCGAAGGAGACCGCCTGGTCCGTGAGGTAGATCCCGCCGCCGGCCTGGTCGGCCGTGTTGCTGCGGATGTAGATGTCCGTCGCGGGCGAGGAGGAGCCCGCGGTGGCGTCGAGCCGGCAGCCTCCGCCCAGGGCGACGCCGCCGCCGTTCCGGAGCGCATGATTGCCCACGATGTCGACCGGCGCGGTCCAGCGCAGGATCATGGGGCCCTCGCAGTAGATCCCGCCGCCGAATTCGGTGGCCGTGCCTCCCGAGACCTCGACGTCCTCCAGGGTGGCCGAGCTGGTGCTCGAGCCGCTGAGGCGCAGGTTGCCTCCCCAGCGAGCGTGCCCGCCGCGGAGGCGGACATGCCGCAGGTAGAGGTTGAACGAGCCGTTCGCCGTGATCAGCCGTTCGTCGAGGCCGGACGCCGCCAGGTGCTCGAAGTCGACGCCGTCGACGTCGACGAGATAGGAGCCGATCGAAAGGGCGCTTCCGTCCAGAACGCTGAGCCGGGTGCGGCCGCTGCGGGTGGTGCTGCCGCAGGACAGCGTTCCGCCGCGGATTCCGAGGTGGCCGTTGACCCCCAAAGGTCCGATGAAGGACTCGTCCCGCGTGAGATAGATCCAGTCGAAGGCCGTGCCGTTGGCGTTCGCCGCGGCGATCGCCTCGGCGAGCGTCGAGTGGGTGCATCCAGCCCCGACGGGGCCGACGAAGAACGTCGCCGCCCGGGCAGGGCCGGCCGGGAGAGCCGCCGCGAGAGCGGCGAGGAGGACGAAGGGGAGCCTGGGGAGTCGCATCGCACACCTCCTTGGGAATGGTCGTGTAGGCGATGCGTGCGCGGATTCGTTACCGAACGGGAAGCTCCACGCCTCACGGAGACCCCGGGACTGGGTTACGATCTCCCGGCCATGACCAAAAAGCAGAAGCTCGTCACCGTTCACGTCACCACGACAGAGATCGGGAGCCATCCTCCGACGATCCGGCCGGTCACCGGCGAGACCCTGGAGGAGCTCCTGCTGGACTGGAGGATCGTGCAGATGCAGGGGTTGGGGCCTTTAGGCCACGAGCCGGAGCGGGGCTTTGCGGCTCTCCTGCTGCTCGAGGAGTCCCCCCGGCCTTCGCGCAGCGGCTCCCTGGGCTTCAGCCCGGATTGACGGGGGCAGGGCTCCTGTCCAGCACCTCGCGGATCTTTCGGGCGAGACGGTCGATCGTGTAGGGCTTTTCGAGGAAGTCGACCTCGCCCTCCAGAATGCCGTGCCGGAGGACGACGTTGTCCGTGTAGCCGGAGATGAAGAGCACGCGGATGTCGGGGCGCTTCTCCCGGATGCGGGCGATCAGGTCCGGGCCGGAGAGCCCGGGCATGACGACGTCGCTGATCACCAGGTCCACGGTCCCGTCCTCCCGGTCGAGCAGGGCGAGGGCCTCGGGACCGTCGGCGGCCGTCCGGACGCGGTAGCCCAGGGCTTCAAGGACGCCCCAGGTCGAGCCGCGCAGCTCTTCGTTGTCTTCCACGAGAAGGATCGTCTCCACGCCTCCGGCCGCCTCTCCCGCCTGGGGAGCCGCGAGAGGCTCCGCCTTCTCGTTGACGACCTCCCGCGGCAGGTAGATCCGGAAGGTCGTCCCCTGCCCGACCTCGCTGTAGACGGCGAGGTGCCCGCGGTTCTGCTTGACGATCCCGTAGACCGTGGCGAGCCCGAGGCCACGCGCCTCTCCGGCCCCCTCCTTGGTGGTGAAGAACGGCTCGAAGATCTTGTCCTGGATCTCCGGAGGAATGCCCGTGCCGTTGTCCGAAACCGCGAGGAGGGCGTATTCGCCCGGCCGCACGGTGGGGTTCTTCGTCAGGTACTCCTCGTCCAGAAGGACGTTCGCCGTCTCGATCGTGACCTTGCCGCCCCGGGGGCTCGCCTCGCGGGCGTTGACCAGGAGGTTGACGATGATCTGCTCGACCTGCCCACGGTCCATGCAGACCGGCCAGAGCCCGGGGTTCAGGAAGGTCTCGAGCTGAAGGTCCTCGCCCACGAGGCGCTTCACCATCGCGCGCAGCCCCTCGACGACCTCGTTCAGGCTCAGGACATGGACTGCGACCGGCTGGTGCTTGCTGAAGGCGAGGAGCTGGCGCACGAGCGAGGTGATCTTGCCCGCGGTGCCGATCACCATGTCCATCTTCTCGCTCACCCGGTCGCCGGGCCGGGCCTTCATTTTGACCAGCTCGCACTGGCTGGTGATCGCGGTCACGTAGTTGTTGACGTCGTGGGCGAGCCCGCCGGCCAGGCGGCCGACCGCCTCCATCTTCTGCGCCTGGAGGAGCTGCGCCTCGCTTCTGCGCAGGGCCTCCTCCACCTCCCGCCGGTGGCGCTCGCGGCTCCACAGCCCGCCGGCGGCCGCGGTGACGATGCCGATCCAGGCCATCATCAGGGTGCCGAAGAAAAGCCAGGCCCGGCTCTCGTCGCGCACCATCTTGCGCTCCACCGAGACTTCCAGAGTCCGGGCCTCGGCCGACAGATCGTCGAAGAGCCGGTCGTAGTGAAGGTCCAGCCGGGAGCCGGCGGCCGTGTCCTCTCCCCGCTCCCACCCCTCCTGGCGCCGGCGGGCGGCCTGGCGGAGCTCCTCGATGCACCTCCGGATCTCTTCCGCCTGGGAGTGCAGCTCCGGGTCGTCGATCGGCTCGAGAACGACGCGATGGCCCACCTCTCCCCCCTCGACCATCGCCTGTGCCAGCGAATAGGCCCGGTCGAGGCTCTTCCACACCTGCCGCTCATCCACGCCCGGGTCTCCTCCGACGTACTCCTCCAGCCACAGGTGGGAGACTGCCACCGAGACCCGGATCTCACTCGCCGCCCGCAGCAGCCCCACCTCCTGATCGGTGATCCGCTTGCGCATCCGGTCCGTACCAAACCAGAGAACGACCGACACGATCCCCAACGCGAGGATCACCACCGGCATGCGGTATAGAGGACGGGGAGGCAGAGACATCGAATCAGGCGCGTTTCGATCGTTGATTCTTGAGGACGTAACCGATTCCCTTGAGAGTATGGAGGAGCTTTTCGGGCTTGTCTCCGTCGATTTTCTTTCTCAAACGGTGAACGGTGACGTCGATCACATTGCCCAGCGAGTCGAACGAATCGTCCCACACGTGCTCTGACAGCTCACTGCGCGTCACCACCTGGTCCTTCTTGTTGAGGAAATATTCGAGCAGGGCAAACTCTTTGGGCGAAAGGTCCAGAGCGCAGCCCGCCACCATAACAACCCGCGCGGCGCGATCCATTTCCAGATCTCCCGCCTGGAGCGTCGTCTTCAAGACCTTCTCTCTCCGGCGCAGCAGGCTCCGCACCCGGGCCAGGAATTCGAGCAGGGAAAACGGCTTGGTCAGAAAGTCGTCCGCGCCCGTGTCCAGCCCGCTCACCTTGTCGCCGACCGCGCTGCGGCCCGTCAGCATGAGCACTGGAATGTCCTTGCCCGCCTTGCGCCAGGCCCGCAGCAGCTCGATACCGGTAGGAGGGGGAATGGTCCAATCCAACACGACCAGATCGTAATTGTTGACGTCCACCAGCTCCGACGCCGTCTCCCCGTCCGGAGCCAGGTCGACGGCGTAATACTCGTCTTCCAGGGCTTCAACAAGTGCCTGGGCAAGCACGGGCTCATCTTCAACAATTAAAATTCGCACATCCCTTCCCCTTCCTGGAAGTGTAGCGCGAGCCGGCAATCCGGACACCCACTTCTTTTGACGTTATCTTGGTACCATGGTACAATTCTCCCTGGGAGGCTCCACCATGGATACGGAAACCGGCAGCGGGCGTTTTGTCGTTGAAAGGGTGCAGACGGGAGTGCGCATGGAGAAACGGCTGGTCAAGGTGCTGAAAGCCCTGGCCGAGTTGTACGACATCTCTCTGGGGGATCTCCTGGAGGGGATCGTCCTCCACGCCTTCGACGGCAAATCACCCTTCAGCGAAGAGTCTCTGCGGCGCATTGCCGATCTCAAGAAGGTCTACGGGCTGGATCTGGACTCTAGCGCAAGCCACCGCCTGACCGAAGCCCCGGAAGGAGGGAAGTGATTCATGGACGACAAGGAATTCGTGACTCGCTTTGAAAACTGCACTCTTCCCAACACGAGCTTCCACCACCGGGACCACGTGCGCCTGGCCTGGCTCTACCTGCGCGAGCATCCGCCGCTCGCGGCCCTCACCCGCTTCTCCGAGGGATTGAAGCGTTACGCGGCCGCGAACGGCCACGCCGGGCTCTACCACGAGACGATCACCTGGGCCTACCTGCTTCTGATCCACGAGCGCGCCGCCCGGGGAGGCTCCGGAGAGGCTTTCGAAGAGTTCGCGGAGCGAAACCCGGACCTTTTCGCCTGGCGGCCATCGATCCTCGAAAGCTACTACCGGGAGGAGACCCTGGCCTCGGATCTCGCCCGGCGGGTGTTCGTGATGCCAGACGCGGGACGCCAGGGATTCGGCGCTATTTCCAGTCCCCGGTGAGTTGGAACGCCGCCCAATGGAAGGGATGGGAGGAAGACACGGACTTTTCCCGGATCTGATCGATCTGCGCCGCTTGCAGGGCCTCGTCTTTCGGCTTGCCACTGCGGAGATAACCGTAGAAGCGCTTCATGAAGCGGGCCGTGGAGAGATCCGAGACGCTCCACAGCGAAGCGAGAACCGAGCGGGCCCCGGCGTACTGGAAGGCGCGGGTGAGGCCGACGAGCCCCTCTCCCCCCATCTCCCGGCCCAGAGCGGTGTCGCACGCCGAGAGGGTCACCAGATCGGCGTCCAGGCGCACGCTCTCGAAGATCTCCCAGGCCTGGAGCAGGCCGTTGTCCTGGCCTTCCGCCGGCTCTTTGGGGAGCGTCAAGGCCAGGGCGGAGTTGAGCGGGAAGCGCTCGTCCAAAATGCCATGGCAGGCGAAGTGGATGAGGCGCGACTCCGGGCCGATCGATTTGGCCCTCTCTTCGGTCGCGTCGGCGCCCAGGTACACCCGGGCTTCGGGGTAGAGGGAGGCGATGGCCTTCACCTCCCGGCCGCTGGACGGGAGAGGCACGAGAGCCAATCCGCTCCGGACCGCCTCCCGGACCTCAGGGTCGGCGGCAGCGTCCGGCGTCAAAGGCCGGTAGGCGGGATCTCCGAAGGCGATGAGCTTCTCCTCTCCGCGCTCCCGCGCGGGCGGGCGCGACCGCGCCAGCTCCGAATAGACGGTGGCGGAGAGCACGGAATGGAGCGGCTTCCACTCAATGAAATAGCCGTCTCCCCGCATCAGCGCGGCGAAAGGCAAGGTGTGGAGCGGCCCGTCCGGAGAGAGAAGGAGCCGCTCTGCCCCGGCGATCCGGGCCTCGGCGGGGCGGACCAGCAGGTCGTAAAGACCGCGCGCCTGAGCCTGGAGCGCCGCGCGGTCGGAATCCGGGCGCTTCAGCAGAAGGCGGAAGCTCTCCACCTCCTCGCGCAGGGCCGCATCGCCCTTGAGGATCGGGAAGACGTCGAGGCCTCCCCCCGGCGCCCCGGCCGGCTGCACGACGAACAGAAAGCTCCGTTCCTTGCCGACGGTCCAGGAGAGGAGCACGGTTCCCGGATCGAGGGCGTTCCGGGCCTCCGCGAGGCTGAGCGGCCGCGGGTCCTGCAAGGCGGCGATCTGCGGCGAGGCCCGGCGAATCTTCTCTGAGATCTCCTCCTGGCGGGCGCGGAGCTCCTGAAGCCGGGCCAGAAGGCGATCGACCTCGGCCTGATCGCGCACCGGGCTCAGACGGCCGAGGGCGGCCTGTGTGCGGTCGTACTCGCTGTCCACCTGCTTGCGCTCCCGGTCGAGCTCGGGAGGAAGAGCGGACGTCCATTCGAGGTCGCGCTCCGCCAGGAGATCGAGAAACGAGCGGGCACGCCCCCGTTCCAGGGCCAGGAAGGCTTCCTCGGGCCGGCCGACGTCGACCAGGGCTGCGAGGCAGTCCCGGTAGTATTCCGCCACCGCTCCACCGAAGGCGAGCCTTCCCTCGGCCGCCCCGCCGAGCTTCTTCCGCTGCTTGTCGAAGGCCTCGGTCGCCTGGCAGAAGTGCTCCGCGGCCAGAGGGAGACGGCCCTCCTGGCGGTCGACCTGTCCCAGATGGTTCAGGGAGCGTCCTACCCGGGCGCTGCCCGGAGCCATCCTTTCGCGGATCGAGAGAGCTCTCTGGAAGCGCTCCCGGGCCTGGGCCAGATCGCTGCGCTTCAAGGCGGCGTACCCCAGCCCCTCCAGGCTGTCGGAGACCTGGAGGCTCCCCGGGAACTGTTTCTCCAGGGTGGTGAGCGCGTGCCCGTACAGCTCTTCGGCCAGGGCCAGATCCCCACGCTCCACCGCGACCCCGGCCCGCTGGATCCGCATCGCCGTGGCGCCGTAGCTCTCCGGCTGGCTTTTTTCATGGATGGCCAAGGCGCGCTTCAGGTACTGGTCGGCCTCCGCCAGATTCCCCAGGCCCTGCTCGATGATCCCCAGATTGGCGAGGCTCTCCGCGACGTTGGGGGAACCCGGCGCGAGCTTCTCGCGCATTTCCAGGGCGCGGCGGTGGAGCTCCTGGGCGGCCGCGAAATCTCCCCGCTTTTCGGCGATGATGCCCAGGTTCTGGAGGCTGCCTGCAACGTCCAGGCTCTCGGGTGCGACCTTCTGCCGGATCTTCAAGGCGCGCCGGAAGCGCTCCTCGGCCACCGCGAGCTCACCGCGCAGCATCTCGTTGATCCCGAGAGCGGACAAGGCGCGCGCGAGCTCGGGATGATCCGGGCTCAGACGCTCGAGCAGGCCGATCGCTCGCCGGAAGCTCTCCCCGGAGCTCACGGCGTCGCCTTGCATCGAGGCGACGTTGCCCAGGCTGATCAGGGACGTCGCCATTTCGAGGCTTTCCGGTGCAAGCCGCTGCCGCAGCTCGAACGATTGGGTGAAGCGCTCTTTCGCGGTGGCCATGTCGCCGCGGAGCGCGGCCAGGGTCGCGAGATCGTGGAAGCTCGACGCCAGGTCGAGGCTCTCGGGAGCCAGCCTCTCGCGGATCGCGAAAACCTGGCTCAAGAGCGCCTCGGTGGCCCCATACTCCCCTCTCCGGCGCGCGAGGGTGGCCAGAGCGCTCAGGTCCCAGGCCGCCGCGAGGCTCTCCTCCGGCTCCAGGCGGAGAGCCCGGCGGTAGACCGACTCGGCGGTCTCCCAGTCGCTCCTCTGTTGCAGGGTCTCTCCCCAGACGCGCAGAATCTGGGCCGCGCCCGGAGCCCCCTGCGGCTCGAGCCGGGCGACCGCCCGCTCCCAGGCCGCGTCCGCCTCGGGCCATTGCGCGGCGTTGCCGAGGGCCTTCGCCCACCGGCTCTCCAGCCAGGAAGCCTCCTCCCCCGCGGCCTGCCGCTCCAGGGACTCGAGCGCGGACCGCCAGAGCGCTCCGCCCGCCTCCAGGTCCCCGGCTCCGATCCGCTCGCGTCCCTGCTCGTACAGGGCCAGGAGATCGGGCGCGAGGGCGGGGCGGACCTCGATTCCCCACACCCCCGGAAGCATGCGCCAGCTGCTCTCCTCGCCCGCGCGGAACCCCCGCAGCGTGATCGGGCCGCGCGGAGCCTGCTCGACCTTCACCTCGCCCAGATCGAAGGGAGTCCGGAGCACGCCGGAGCGGCCGCTCTCGCCGGACCAGGCGGCGAGCTCGTCGCCCGCCCGCAGACCGGCCCGCTCGGCCGCCGAACCGGGAGCGACCTCAAAGACGACGACCCCTTCCCGCAGAGCGACGGGACCGGCTCCGGCGGAGCCGGACGGACCCGGGAACGTCAGCAGGAGGAGGCAAGCGCCTGCGGCAATCCGCGTTCCGAGGCTCACGACACTCCGAGAATCCAACCTTCGAGGCGGGCCCGCTCCATCTCGTTTTCAGAGAGCGGGGGCGTGAAGTAGGGCTTCAGGAGACCGAGGCGGTCTCTGTCCTGGAGCCAGGCGCAAATGGCGTAGGCGTCCTGCTCCAGCTTGTCGAGCCCCTCCTTGGGATAGCGGTGGCGGAAGCGGGCGGGCCGCACCTCGGCGATCACCGACTTGCCCTTGGGCACGTCGAAGCCGTCGAACGGCCAGAAGTGGGTCCGGTCACCCGAGCGGCGCAGATAGTCGAGCCAGGGGAGCCCGGCGTGGCTGGCCTTGGCGAGACTGTCCTGGATGTCGAACTGGAACACGCTCTTGGGGAAGGCGGTCCAGCGGCCGGTCAGCCGGTGCTCGTCGGGATCGCCGCTGCGGGGGTTGCCCGGGAGCAGCTCGCGCACGGAGATCTGGTGCGTCGGCCAGTTGTCCTCGAAGTCCTTCAGGAACTCGTCCCAGCTCTTCAAGTCGTTGCGATCCATGTAGGTCTGGGGAAAGGAGAACGCGTGATCCAGGCCGATGATGTACGGCTCCCCCTCTCCCAGCCGTTCCAGGAGCCACTCCGCCAGATCCCGGCGGCTCCACCGGCCCGACGCGTGCCCGGGATTCCTCTCCTGGTACGGCTCGTGGTCCTCCGTGGCCCCGAACACCTTGATCTCCCGAATGCGGTCCCCCGGGTCCTTACGGCCCGAATAGCGGACTCCGATGTAGTGCTTGAACGATGGCATCTGCGCGTCCCTCCCGACGGACTCGGCACCCTGGACAAAGGGCATGAGGGGGAGATCGTATCAGCCTTGGTGAATAAGGTAGCCATCGGGCGGCCCCGGAGAGCCGCCCTCGGTCTGCGATGGGATGGCTGGGCGATTACCGCGCCGCCTTCTCGCTCCTCTTCTCCATGGCGATCCAGCGGTCGATGCGCGCCTCCAGGAGGTCGAGCGGCAAGGCGCCGGCGCCCAGGATCTGGTCGTGGAAGTCGCGGACGTCGAACTTCTTGCCCAGCTCCTTCTTCGCCTTCTCGCGGAGCTCCAGGATGTCGAGCTGGCCGATCTTGTAGGCGAGAGCCTGGCCCGGCCAGACGATGTAGCGGTCGGTCTCGCTCTGGATGTCCACCTCGTCCACCGCCGAGTGGTCGCGGAAGAACTGGACCACCTGGTCGCGGGTCCACTTCTTGTAGTGGAAACCGGTGTCCACCACGAGGCGGATGGCGCGCAGCATCTCGTCCTGGAGCCGGCCGTAGTCGCTGTAGGGATCCTGGTAGAAGCCGACCTCCTTGCCGAGGCGCTCGGAGTAGAGGGCCCAGCCTTCGACGAAGGCGGTGTAGCCCCCCTGCTGGCGGAACGGCGGAAGCTCCGGCAACTCCTGGGCGATCGTGAGCTGCAGGTGGTGTCCGGGCACGCCCTCGTGGTAGGCCGTGGACTCGTTCGAGATGATCTTGCGGTTGGCGAAGTCGCCCGTGTTGACCATCACGCGGCCGGGCCGCGAGCCGTCCGGCGCGCCGGGAATGTACTGGGCGCCCGAGGCCTCCTTCTCGCGGAACTCCTCCACCTTGGTCACCTCGACCTTGGCCTTCGGCAACCGGCCGAAGAGCTGCGGGAGCTTGGTGTACATCTGGTCGATGTACTGGCGGTACTGATCGATGATGTGCTCCCGCGACTTCGCCTTCAGCTTGGGATCGCTCTCGATCGCGGCGTTCAGGCTCTTGACGTCCTTGTAGCCGAGCTTCTTGGCGACCTGGACCATCTCCCCTTCGATCCGCGCCACCTCGCGCAGGCCGATCTGGTGGATCTCCTCCGGGGAGAGATTCGTGGTCGTGGACTCCTTGACCGCCAAGGCGTAGCGCTCCGCGCCGTCGGGGAGAGCCCACATGCCGGGCTCGGTGCGGCCCTTGGGCGCGTACTCCTCCTTCACGAACTGGCCGAACTTGCGGTAGGCCGGGAGGATCGAATCGTTGATCGCGGCGATCATGTCCTTGCGGATGCGCGCCCTCTCGGCCTCGGAAATGCCGTCGGGGAACTTGGCGAGCGGCACGGCAAAGGGGGACTGCTCCGCCGGCATCGCCGCGATCCCTTCGACCTGCGTCACGACCTTCTCCAGGAGAAACTTCGGAGGCATCAGCCCCGCGGCCATCCCCGCCCGCATGTGCGCGATCGTCTGGTCGAAGGCGCCCGGAAACTTCTTGTAGCGGGAGATCAGGTCGTCGTAGTCCTTGACCGTGGTGAACGTAAGGATCGCGGGGAACTGGGGCGCCTGCAGGTGGATGCCCGAGATCTGGGTGACCGGCATCAGCCAGCCCTTGAACCGGGCCCCCTCGATCTGCTCCTTCAAGCCCCGGACCATCAGCTCTTTGTTCAGGACCTCCTGCTCGGGAAAGCCGGTGGTGTCGATCGCCTCGAAGCGGGTGAGGAGCTCGCGGGCCTTGGCCAGGTCGGCGTCGAGGGCGGCCTGGGAGAAGTCGGAGATCTGGTCGTTCCAGCGCTTGTCGCCGAGGATGGAGGCGAACTCGGGCGCCCGCGAGAGGCCGTATTCCCACTGCTCGGCCAGCAGCTTGTTCAAGGCGTCGCGCCGGGCTTCGAGATCGGCCGGCGCGGCGAAAACCGGAGCGGCCCAGGCGGCGGTTGCCACCAGGAGAGCCGCGAGAGAAGTCTTCAATCGCATAGAGGGTGTTCTCCTTTCACACCCCCCTATACGCGTGAGACGCGCGATTTGTTCCCGGGGTCTCCTCAGCTCTTGCCGGGCACTACGTAGAGCAGGATCGCGAAGAAGTGGAGCACACTCCCCGCGAGCACGAAGAGGTGCCACACCGCGTGGTGATACGGCAGGCGGCGCCACCCGTAGAAGAGGCAGCCCGACGTGTAGGCCACCCCGCCCATCACGAGGAGCCGCACCCCGCCCGGCGCCACCGCCTGCACCAGCGGCTCGACCGCGACCAGCACGAGCCAGCCCATGCCCAGGTAGAGCACCATCGAGAGCCACCGGAACCGGCCCATGGCCGCCACCTTGAGCGCGATCCCCAGAAGCGCCATCCCCCACACCAGCCCGAAGAGCGTCCACCCCCAGGGGCCGCGCAGGCTGATCAGGGTGAACGGCGTGTACGTGCCCGCGATCAGCAGGTAGATCGCCGAGTGGTCGAGCACGCGCAGGATGCGCTTGGCGCGCGGAGAGGGGATGCAGTGGTAGAGCGTCGAAGCGAGGTAGAGCAGGATCAGCGTCACCCCGTAGACCGAGCACGCCGCGATCTGCCAGGGATCGCCCGTGCGCTGGGCGACCAGGACCAGGGCCACGAGCCCCGCGATGCTCAGCAGGATGCCCACGCCGTGCGTCACGCTGTGGGCGATCTCCTCTTTCAGGGAGTACGGCACGGCATTGCAGGGCGCGGTCGCGGTCATGACACCCACCTCTCGCAGAACGGGGGGCTCCCCGGGGCAGGGAGGCCGTTCCGCGGAATGGTACCATCCCCGGCCATGAACAGCCGCCGTTTTCTCGCCGGTTTCCTCCTCGCCGCCGCCTGGCCCGCGGGAGCTTCGGCCGCTCCGGCCGCGCCCTCGCGCATCGACGCCGCCACGGCCGAGCGCTTCGCCAACCTGGCGCTCTCCTGCGTCCACAAGGAATACCCGAACAAGATCGCCCACGTACTGAATGGCGACGCGGACGTGAAGCCGCCCCGCGAGCTCACCCCGTCCTTCTACGGCTGCTACGACTGGCACTCGGCCGTCCACGGCCACTGGCTCCTCGCGCGTCTCGCCCGCCTCTACCCGGAGTCGCCGCTCGCGGCCAAGGCCCGGGAGGCCCTCGCAAAGAGCCTAACGCCGGCCAACGTCGCGGTCGAGGTGAAGTACCTGGAAGGCGAGGGCCGCGCCACCTTCGAGCGCCCCTACGGCCTCGCCTGGCTCGCGCAGCTCGACGCCGAGCTTTCGGAGTGGGACGACCCGCAGGCGCGCACCTGGGCTGCGGCCCTGGACCCGCTCGTTCGCGCCGCGGAAAAGCGCCTCACCACCTGGCTTCCCAAGCTCTCCTTCCCCATCCGCACCGGCGAGCACAACCAGACCGCCTTCTCCCTGGGGCTCCTCCTCGACGCGGCCCGGGGCATGGGCCACACAGAGACCGTCGCCCTCTTCGAGAAGCGGGCCAAAGAGCTTTACTTGAAGGATCAAAACTGTCCGCTCGGCTTCGAGCCCTCAGGTGAGGACTTCCTCTCCCCCTGCCTCGGCGAAGCCGACCTCGTCCGCCGCCTCCTTCCGCCCCAGGAGTACGCGGCCTGGCTGTCCCGATTCCTGCCGCAGATCGGCCAGCCCAACTGGATCACTCCCGCCGTGGTCACCGATCCCACCGACGGCAAGCTCGCCCACCTGGACGGCCTGAACCTCTCCCGCGCCTGGATGCTCGAAGGCATCGCCTCCGGACTCCCCGCCGGAGACCCGCGCCTCGCAGCCCTGCGCGCCGCCGCCGACGCTCATCGCGAGAGCGGCCTGCGCTCGGTGACCGGCGAGCACTACGAAGGGGGCCATTGGCTGGGGAGCTTCGCGACGTACCTGGTGACGGGGCGGGGGTTGGCGGGGGCGATAAGAGACCTGCGTTAGTGCTGGCTTATGAATTGCATTCACAAGGGTTATGTACGAGTAAGTAGTTTGGCGGAGTCAGCTGACTCGATGGCAATCAGGAACCTTCGACAAAGGAGCGAGTGATGGAAAAGAAGGCGATTAGTAGAGATCGCAAGGTCCGGAAGCTGATCCTTCAATCGGAAACGTTGTGCACTCTCACCCCCACTGAGCTTCAGCAGGTAGTGGCCGCGTCGCGTTCTCCTTTATGCGGCACGACTGGGTGTACCGGGTCGGCCGAGTGCTGCGACTACACCTAAGTTCCGCAGATCAGCAGATCGAGGCTTCTATTGAGTTGGAAGGCCCGGCCCAGTCAACTCGGCTGGGCCTTTTCTGACCGTTTCGCGTCACGAGCAGTCCCTGTGCTTTCGCGACGCTCCTTTCTGCTTGCCGAAAGTTCTTTTCGACGCCGGAACGGCTCCTTTCACGACGGGAACAGGTCCAACCGGCGCCCGGATGGAGCGCTCCGGCGGCTGGAAGGGCTAGGTGCGATCGCCAGAACGGATCGGTTCCGGAATGGAAGCGGCAGGTTCTACCGGGGAATTGGAGGTTCTGAGGTCCGATCTCGAATGGCAGGTCCATTCTAGAATCGCGGTAGGATGGAAGGCGCGCCGTTTCTCCATTCAGAGAGATCGCATGCCGGACGGAACGTCTCCACAGGGAGATGGAAGCGGAGAGAAGATTAGCTTCTCCCTGTTTTTTCTCCTCCTCCTGGCTGGCGGCCTCTTCCTTTCCGCCGTCCTGATCAACACCCTCTACCGGGGTTTCGCGGTCTTCATAACCGGTATTCGACAAAGTACAGAGGCTCGTCGCAGAGCGCGGCCAAGTATCTCGCCTCCCATTTCCCTGTGGGCTCCCGGGTGCCCTGATACTACGACCGCAGAGATCCCTCTTCTGTGATGCTCTACCGTCCCAATCCCCTGTTCTACCTGCCCCTTCTACTGGTCCCCTTGGTTCTCATCCTCCTTGGAGGCACGGGGCTTTCTAGAATGTGGAATCGCGGGCAGTCCTAAGGAAAGGCTCACGCACTCGTGTCCATACAAGCCTTGAAGGAAGCCAGCTCGCTCCGCAATGCGCTGAAAACCTCCTCGCAGTGAAGGACCAGAGGAGCCATCTTGTCCCAGTGGAGCTGGAACGAGTAAGCGCTGCGGAAGACGTGACGGAACTGCAGATAGGATTGGAGCTGCTCATGAAGCTCCGCCGAAAGCACCGCGGGACGTCTAGTTCCAGGCTCCATCATCTGTCGGAGCAGACGCTGATGCCAGGCGCTTCCCTGTGTGACTCCACCGTCGAGTTCCAGCGCGATCCGCCGAAACAGGTTCTCAATGCCGGTGTAGAAGGAGTGCAGCCTTGCGGCGAGAGCGGACAGCTCAATGGCATCCGGCTCCACAGTGAGGCACTTTTCCAGGAGAGGGCGATGGAGGTCCAGGAGTTGCTGCAACTGGCTCTCTTCGACGGCGACCTGCTCTCTGAGCTCAGGCCACACGCCGGAGGCCACCCTTCTCCTTGAGGTAGGCGACGAACGGGCTCGGGTCGTCAAGGTCTACCAAGTCCACATCCCTCTCGAAGAGGTTGCTCAGACGGGCCATGGTGGCGTAGAAGATCTCCGGAGGGAGCCCGGAGACCGCGAGATCGACATCCGAGTCTTCGCGTTCCCTGCCCTCCGCCATGGACCCGAACAGATAGACCTCTCTCGCACCCGCTGCCCGAAGCAGAGAGGCCCCCTTCTTGAGAAGCTCATCGATTTTCCTGGATCGCTCCACGCTCGATCTCCTCAGGCACCCTGTCCGTCCCAATGATACTGAACCTTCGGGGCTACGGTCGAACGCTTCTCTCCCACGATAGGATAGAAGCGCTGTACCTCTTTCCAGGAAGGCATCGCATGTCGAGCGGGACGTCTCGCCTTCGCCGTGGTCGGGGGCATGGGATTCATCGTCGTCTACCGGACCCGGCTGCGAAAGGGCTGACTTGAAACCGACCCTCACCCCCGCCACCTTCCCCGAAGACCTCGACACCGTCCGCCTCCTCTTCGAGGAGTACGCGGCCTCGCTCGGCTTCGACCTGGGATTTCAGGGGTTCGCGGAAGAGCTGGCGGGGCTTCCGGGCGACTACGCTCCGCCTCGGGGACAGCTCCTTCTAGCGTCCGTGGAGGGCCGGCCCGCAGGGTGCGTGGCGCTTCGGGAATTGGAGGAGGGAGTGTGCGAGATGAAGCGGCTCTACGTGCGGCCGGGGTTCCGGGAGCTCCGGCTCGGCCGCACGCTCGTGGAGGCCGCGATCGCCGAGGCCCGGGGAATCGGGTACGCCCGGATGCGACTGGACACCGTGCCGTCCATGGAGCGCGCCCGGGCTCTCTACCGGTCGCTCGGGTTCCGCGAGATCCCGGCCTACCGGTTCAACCCGATCCCGGGGACCGAATACCTGGAGCTCGACCTCAGGACGGCCGCAGGCTGATCGGGCCGTCTCCGGCTCCCGCCGCCTTGCGCTGCGAGATGAAAGACTCCAGGAATGCCCGGTCCGCGGGGGCGATTCGCAGGAACTCCACCCCTACCTGGTGCTCCGTCGGGCTCTTCCGGATCTCGTAGACCACCCGGCTGTCGGTTTTCAGGACCCGCCCCTGGAGCGCGATCGACAGCTCCATCAGCGAGCCGAAGCCCAGGGACTCCTCGCTCACGAACATGCAGCCCCCCGGTCCCAGGATCCGGGTCCGGGCGAACTCTTCGAAGCGCTGAGTTCCCAGCAGGCGAACCATCACGGCGTGCTCGGCTTTCACACGGGGGAAGCGGCGGGGCTTGGCGCTCTTCAGCATCGCGACTCCTTCTGCCAACAAAACGGTACGGCCTGTCCCGATTGTACCGCATTAATAGACGATCATCAATATGACGGTCCACTTTTTCAGTCCGGAGAAGCGGCTCCGGGCCCCGTGGTACCCTTTTTCTCCGGAAAGCCATGCGAAAAATCCTCTGGACCGCCGCCTTGCTCGCGATCTCCTCTTCCACCGCCTCCGCCCATCGCCTCCCCAAGACCGTGGTGCCCTCGCACTACGAGATCCACCTGGATCCCGACCTCGCCACCGGGTCGCTCACCGGCCGGGAGACGATCGCCGTGCGGCTCATCGAGCCCACGAGCTCGATCGTCCTCCACGCCGTGGACCTGGAGCTCCGCGAGGCCGCCGTGGTCCTGGGGGAGAAGCGCCTTCCGGCCCGGGTCTCGCTCGATCCGGCGATGGAGACCGCCACGCTCACCGTGGACGCTCCCCTGCCGGCCGGCGAGGCGCGCCTCGAAATCGCCTTCGCGGGGAAGATCCGGGACGACATCCGCGGCCTCTACCGGACCCGGACGGCGGCCCGCTCGTACGCCACCACCCAGTTCCAGGCGACCTACGCGCGCATGGCCTTCCCCTGCTTCGACGAGCCGTCGTTCAAGGCCACCTTCGACCTCTCCGTCGTCGCCGATGTCGGCGATACCGTCATCTCGAACGGCCGGATCGTCGAAGACGTCCCGGGCCCCGCCCCGGGCAAGCACACCCTCCGCTTCTCCACCTCGCCGAAGATGTCCACCTACCTCGTGGCCCTGGCCGTGGGCGACTTCGAATGCGTGGAAGGCAGCTCCGAAGGCATCCCCATCCGCGTGTGCGCGGTGCCGGGCAAGAAGGATCTGGGCCGGTTCGCGCTGCGCGTAGCCGAGCACGTCCTCCCCGAGTTCAACCGCTACTACGGGATTCCCTACCCCTTCGGCAAGCTCGACATGGTCGCCCTCCCCGACTACGAATGGGGCGGGATGGAGAACACGGCCTCCATCTTCTACCGCGAGCGCGCCCTGCTTCTGGACGAGAAGACCGCCTCCGTCGGGAACCGGCGCGGCACCGCGTCCATCGTCTCCCACGAGATCGCCCACCAGTGGTTCGGCGACCTTGTGACCCTCGCGTGGTGGGACAACGTCTGGCTGAACGAAGGCTTCGCCACCCACATGACGCGAAAGCCCCT
>DATEIO010000679.1:0-26447 GCA_035278895.1 Thermoanaerobaculia bacterium
CGTGTCGCTGGACGAGGCTCCGGCGTACTTGAAGCCCGGGCTCACGGCGAGGGTGGACCTCGTCCTGGCGAGCGCTCCGGACTCCCTCTCCGTGCCCATCGAGGCGGTCCTCGAGCGGGATGCCCGCGAGGAGGCGGCCCGCTTCGAGGAGCGGCGGGGAGGAGAGGAGGAGGCCGAGGCGGACGGCCCGGTGGCGTCCGCGTCCGGGAAGCTTGAGGAGGGGGTCTTCGTCATCGCTCCTTCCGGGCGGCTGCGCTTCGTCCCCGTCCGGGTCACCGTGGCCGGCTCCGAGGCCGTGGCCGTCGAGTCCCCCGCCCTCCACGAGGGAGACCGGGTGGTCGTGGGGCCGTTCCGCATCCTGAAGACGCTCCATGCCGGCCTCGCGGTCGAGGTGAAGCCGTGAGGTCTGCGCTCGCCACCCTGGCGCGCTCCGGCGTGCTGCTCGAAGAGGTGCTCAAGAACGCCTGGCTCCACCGCAGCCGCTTCGTCCTGTCCAGCCTCGGGATCGTGGTGGCGGTCTCCATGGTCCTCGGCATGCGGACGCTCATCCACGGCCTGGAGACGTTCGTCGACGAGCAGTTCGAGTCCTTCGGCACCCGCAAGGTGTACGTGGCCCGGGTCCCCTGGGGGGGCGACCTGCCCCTGGAGCGGTACCTCGAGCGGCCGAAGATCGGTCCCGAGGTGGCGGCCGCGGTGGCGGCGGACCCCTGGGTCGAAACGGCCGTCCCTTTCTCCCGCGCCGAGGCCCGCGTCGAGTACGGCTCCGCGGCCCTGGAGCGGGTGGAGGTGGTGGGCGCGGCGCCCGGCTACCTGGAGATGGAGGGCTACGAGCTGGCCCGGGGGCGCTCTCTCCTCGCCCGCGACGGCGACCTCGTCCACCGCGTGGCCGTGGTGGGCGCCGAGGTGGAGCGGAAGCTCCAGGAGGCCGGCTCTCCCGGGAGCCTCGCGGCCGGCGGCGCGGTCTTCCACGTGGTCGGGACCCTGAAGCCGCGGGGCTCGCTCCTGGGCGACAGCCTGGACGACGGGATCTACATCCCGCTCGAGACGTTCGACACGGTCTTCGGCTCGAACCACGGCCTGGAGGTCGCCGCCGTGGTGTCGCCCCGGGCGGACATGGAGGAGGCGCTGGCGGAGCTTTCGGCGAGGGTCAGGCGGGCGCGCCGCCTCTCCGCGGGAACCGCGGACGACTTCGCCTTGAACACCTCGGCGCGGCTCTTCGCCGAGTACCGCCGGGTGGCCCGGGCCGTCTCCTGGGTGGTCTACGGCGTGGGGCTCCTGATCCTCCTGGTGAGCGGGATGGGCATCTCGAACGTCATGCTCGCCACGGTCCGCGAGCGTTCCTACGAGATCGGGGTCAAGAAGTCGGTCGGGGCCACGGCGCCGGACATCTTCTTCGAGACCCTGTCCGAGGTCCTCCTGATGTGCCTCGGGAGCGGGGCCGCCGGCATCCTTCTGGGCGGCGCGTTCTGCCTGTTCCTGCGCCTCGTCTCGCCCGTGGCGGCTTCGCTCACCGCGGCCGATCTGACCCTCTCTCTCGTCTTTCCGGCGCTCACCGCCGTGATTTTCGGCAGCGTGCCGGCCTCCCTGGCCACGCGGGTGGCGCCGGTGAGGCTCCTGGGGGCATGACGATGCGCGCGTCGATCGTTCTGGGCGAAGCCTGGAGGCTGTTCCGGCGGGACGTGGCCAAGGCGGTCCTCGCGGCCTCGTGCGTCACCGTGGGCGCGGCGGTGTTCGTCCTCATCCTGGGGGTGGTGGCCAACCTGGACGCGGCGATCGGCCGGATGCTCCGCGGGCTCGGGCGCAACACCCTGGTGGTGACCCGCCAGGGGACGGAGCTCCAGACCGAAGAGGAGCGGCGCCTGCGCAACGAGCGGCCGGCGGACGCCCGCGCGGACCTTGCCTTCCTCGCCTCGCACGTCGAAGGGGTCGCGGCGCTGTCGCCGCGCATCCTCCGGGTGGGGGCGGTACGGGCCGGCGGCCGGGAGATCCACCGGGTCTTCCTCATCCAGGCGGAGGCCTCGTTCGGCGACGTCCTGGACCTCGGGGTGGAGTCGGGCCGTTTCTTTTCCGAGCGCGAGTCCCGCGAGGGGCAGGCCGTGGCCGTGGTGGGCCCGGCCGTGGCGGACTCCCTCTTTCCCGGCCGGAGCGCCCTGGGCCGGGAGATCGCCGTCTTCGGAAAGCTCTTCCGGGTGGTGGGGATCTTCGAGGAGCGGGGGGCGCTCTTCGGCCAGGACCTGGACAAATGGGTCGTCCTTCCGCTGGGAGCCGGGCCTCCGCTGCCTCACGGCCGGACCGAGGATCTCGTCCTCGCCTTCGCGCCGGGAACCGATCTCGCGGCCGCCCAGGAAGAGGCCACGGACGGGCTCCGCTTCCGCCACGGCCTGGGGGAGGAGGAGGCCGCCGACTTCGAGGTGTTGAACCAGGGCAACCTCCTGGACCTCTTCGCCCGGCTGCTGCGGGGGAGCCTCGCGTTCTCGGTGCTGATCGGCTCGATCGTCCTCCTGGTGAGCGGCCTCTCCGTGATGAACACCCAGCTCGTGTCGGTGGACGAGCGGATCCGCGAGATCGGCGTCCACAAGGCCGTGGGAGCCACGCGCTACCAGATCCTCTGGATCTTCCTCTGGGAGTCGCTGCTCATCGTCCTCGTGGGCGGCCTCTCCGGGGTGGGGCTCGCCTGGGCGGTGGCCCGCGCCGTGACCGTCCTCGGCATCGTCCAGGTCCGCATCCACTGGCAGGTCTTCGCGCTCAACTGGGCGGCCCTCGCCCTGGTGGGCCTGTTCTTCGGTTTCTATCCCGCCCTCAAGGGGGGGCGGCTGACGGTCGTGGACTGCCTCCGCCGGGGCAGCGCCTGAAGGGAGCTTGGAAATGACGACGCTCGTGCAGATCGGCTCTCGTGCTGGAACCCCCGCGGCGGGCGGCCCGGAGGCGGGGACCCTGACGCAGGTGGTCCTGGGGAGCGGAGGCGTGAAGATCGGGACCTTCCGCGGACAGGGCCTCCTCGAAGGCTGGGACGAGCCGCCCCGGCTCGTGTTCGAGGGAGCCGGGCCCGAAGGCCTCTGGCTCCTCGTGGACCCGGGCTACGTCAGGAGCCTGAAGACCCTGACCGCCGGCTCCGCCGTCCCCCGGCCCGGCGGGGAGAGGGCGCCGGGCCTCGCGAGCCCCGCGGCGGGCGACCGGGTCCTCGTCCAGCTCAAGAACCACCTGACCTACTCGGGCCTCTTCTTCGGCCGGGTGGACAACCCCTTCTCGGGCGGGCGCGGCGGGAGCCTCCTGGGCTTCGAGGCGCGGCCCCGCCTGCTCTACTGGCTCGCAGACGGCCTCGTCCGCCGGCTCCGGGTGACGATCCCCGGCTCGCTCGCCGGGGCCCGCGCTCCGCTCGGGCTCTTCCGGGAAGAGAGGTGACGCCATGCTGGACATCCTCTTCGTCGTGACCAACGGCCCCAAGAAGAAGGTGCGGGGCAAGCTCGTGCGCCAGTTCTCGGCCGGCGTGGGCTACCTGACGGCCCTGATGGCGGAGAACGGCTTCACCTGCGACCTGCTGGACTTCGACCTCGAAGGGATCAACACCAACACGCTGGTGGACGAGATCGCCCGCACGCAGCCCCGGGTCGTGGGCTTTTCGGCGCTCACCGAGGGGAGCGACACGGCGGTCGCCCTGGCCGCCCTGGTCAAGCGGATCTCCCCCGGGACCTGGACGGTGCTGGGCGGTCCCCACGGCACGTTCCTGGGCGAGGAGCTGGTCGCGCGGGGCGCCTTCGACGTGGTGGTGCGCAGCGAAGCCGAGGGGACGCTGATCGAGCTCCTGGCCGCCATTCGCTTCAAGAACGGGGACTTGGAAGGGATCGACGGCCTGGTCTACCGGCGCGACGGCCGGGTGGTCGCGACCCCCACGCCCTCGTTCCACGACGACCTCGACGAGCTCCCGTTCCCGTTCCGCCACCTCTTCCCCTCGAACCAGTACGAAGGGCGCTCCGGGATCATCAGCGCCCGGGGCTGCCCCTACATCTGCGTCTTCTGCAACGCCCAGGCGCTGTCGGGCAAGAGCTACCGGATGCGCAGCGCCGAGAGCGTGTTCGACGAGATCGTCTACCTGCACGACCAGGGGGTGAAGTTCTTCACCTTCCTGGACGATCTGACGACCCTCAACAAGAAGCGCCTGACCCGCATCTGCGAGCTCATCCTGGAAGCGGGCCTGGGGATCCAGTGGGGGGTCGAGTCGCGCGTGGACACCCTCTCCGAGGATCTCTGCCATCTCCTCTACCGCGCGGGCTGCCGGGGGATCCATTTCGGCGTCGAGTCGGGCAACGACGATACGTTGAAGGACATCCGCAAGAAGATCACGCGCGACAAGGTCGTGCGCGCGGTGTCCATGGCGCACGGGGCGGGGCTCCACGTGCTCTGCAGCTTCATCGTGGGCAACCCGACCGACACGCGGGAGTCCGTGGCGAGGACGTTCGCCTTCGCCGCGGAGCTCCACGAGAAGTATCACGCCACGTCCCTGTTCAGCGCCCTCACCCCGTTCCCGGGGACCGAGCTCTATGAGAGCCCGGAGGCCTTCGGCCTCCACATCCACGCCGATTCATTTTCCGACTACACCCTCCTGGAGCCGATGATCTCGACCCGGAGCCTCTCGCTGGACGACCTGCGCGAGCTGATGGCCGAGGCCCGGAGCCTGGAGGCCCGCACGAGCATCGTGCGGGAGCGTCTCGCGAAGCTCCAGAGAGAAAAGGAGGCCCTCCATGCCTGACCTCGATTCGTTCCTCGAAGACCTGTCCCACACCCCCTGGATCGGGAACGCCCGGCAGCTCGAGACGTCGCGCGCCCGCGGCGAGATCGACGTCCGCGGCGGCACGCCCCTGAAAGGCAAGCTCGAATCGGTGATCGGCTATCCCGACCGGATGTGCGTCACCATCGACACGGGCCCGATCAAGATCCGCCAGATCCTGAACGGCGGCAATTCCTGGATCGTGCAGAACAACACGGTCATCGCCGCCAACCCGAACGTCGTCAAGACGCTCCGGAACAACCTGTTCCACAACCTGAACAACCTGTACCGGTTCCTGACCGATCCGGCGAACCGGGAAAAGCTTTCGTTGAAGGCGGACAACGGCCACCAGGTGGTCTCGATCGACCGCGGCGGCGAGACGAGCGACGTGGTGTTCGACGCCGATCTGCGCATCCGCGAGGTGGTCTTCCAGAGCGCGGCCGCGAACGGCGAGATGGCGGACAACCGGATCTCCTACGAGGAGTTCCGCGAGTGGGACGGCCTGCTCTATCCCGGGGTGGTGGCGGTGTCGAAGGACGGCCAGCCGCTGTCCACGATCGTCCACTCGGGCTACGAGGCGAACGTGGACGTCCCCTCGCAGGTGTTCGAAAAGCCCGCCCGCTAGGAGGGAGGTCACGGCGATGAAGCACGATCTGGTCCTCGTCTATCCGGACATCAGCGCCGGCCGGTTCACGGCGTTCCGCAAGCATCTGGGCGCCGGCTATCTGCTCGCCTACCTGCAAGGGCGCGGGATCACCGGCACGTTCTACCGCCAGGCGGGGAACCTGCCGCTGTCGCGGGTGGCGGACGAGATCGCCGCGAGGAGCGGGCGCTACGTCGGCTTCACCTGTTTCGACTCGAATTTCTATTACATCTCGCTCCTCGCCCGGCTGATCAAGGAGCGCGCCCCCCATCTCACGGTGCTCCTGGGAGGGCCCTCGGCCACGTTCTCGTCGGAGCTGATCCTCCATCACGTGCCCGAGGTCGACGCCTGCTTCAAGGGGATGGCGGAAGAGCCGCTCACCCGCTACATCGAGGCCTCCGAGGCGGACAAGCTGGGAACCCCGGGCCTGGTGTTTCGCGACGGCGACCGGATCGTCCAGAACCCGCCCTTGGCGGCCGGCGGCGGCAAGCACGGGGCGGATGCATTTCCGTCTCCCTACCTGACCGGGGTCTTCGGGTTCGACGAAGCGCCGCACCTGGGCCTCCTGAGCTCCCGCGGGTGCTTCTACCAGTGCACGTTCTGCAACTTCTCGGCGATGGCCAACTGGCGCATCCAGTTCCATTCGCCGGGGCGGGTGCTCGCGGAGCTTCAGGGGATTCACGAGCGCTTCCGGGGGAGGAGCGGCGCGAAGCCCCACGTGGTCTTCTACGACGACTTCTTCACCGCGGGCAAGGCGCGGCTGGCCGAGATCTGCCGCGGCATCATCGACGGCGGGATCTCCCGCACCCTGACCTTCAAGTGCTGCACCCGCGCCGACTGGGTGGACCAGGAGGTGCTCGAGATGCTGCGCGAGGCCGGGTTCACCAAGATCGTCTTCGGCCTTGAGAGCGGCTCGCCCGAGATCCTGCGCGCGGTCAAGAAGCTCCAGCCGAGCCGGCCGCGCGGCGCCGAAGACTGCGAGCCCGAGCGGGCCTTCCTCGAGAAGTTCCGGCAGTCGGTCCGCGAGGCCAAAGAGGCGGGCCTCGAGGTCTACTCGAGCATCATCCTGGGCCTGCCGGGGGAGAGCCCGGAGCAGGCGCGGGGCACGATCGACTTCGTCGAGAGCCTGGGGCTCGACGGCTACAACCACAACTTCCTCCAGGTCTTCCCCGGCACCGAGCTGTTCGACAACGCGGCCCAGTACGGCATCCACGTCCAGCCGTCGGCCACGGTGCTGCCGTACCTCACCTACTACACCTACGACGTCACCCAGGTGCCGGTCCTGGACCTCCACGGCAACATCACCGACGCGCGGCGGCAGATGGCCGGAGACCTCTCCCGTGCCTTCTTCCCCCGCGAGCCGAAGAAGGACACGGGCACCTTCGCCTACGCCTGGTGCGAGGCCGGCGACCTGGCGAACGCCCCGGGCCTCTGGCCGTGGCTGGGGGAGAACGTCTCGCCGCTGACCCGCCTGGTCTTTCGCCAGCGGGGCACGGCCGAGTTCCGGCCCGAGGACGTCTACCCCCGGCTGATCGACGCGTCGATCCCCATCGTCAACTACCTGTCGATCTATCCCATCCCCGAGGAGGGCAAGGTCTGCTGCGAGGACGTGCGCCGCGGCACGCGGACCGGCAGCTCCGTGCTCGGCCTCGAGATGCGGGAGACCGATGCGGAAGGCATGGCCGGCCTCTGGGACCGCCTGCTGGGCGGCGCCCCGCCGGAGCCCGCGTTCCACGTCGCCGGCCTCTCCGGCCGGGAGGACCTGGAGAAGGTCGCCGGCCTCCTCGCCCGCCGCGCTCCCGGGGGGCGGCTCCCCCTGACGCCGGGCTTCCTGGAGCAGCAGCTGGAGGTGACCAACGCCTGCCAGCTCGGCCTCTCTCCCTGTCCGGTCCGCGCCACCGAAGGGTTCCCCAACGCGGTGCTCCGGGCCGACGGCGCGGTCCTCCCCTGCTTCGCGGGCCCCGCCGTAGGGAGCTGCGGCACGTGCGCCAAGGACCTGCGGAGCTCGTTCGACCGGCTCTTCGCCGACCGCGAGCGCGAGCGGGACTGCGACCGCTGCCCGCAGGCAGGGGCCTGCTCCCGCTGCCCCACGCTCGACTGCGCGCCGGTCCTCGCGGGAGAGGTGAACCCCGGCGTGATCCCGTTCCTGGAGCTCGTGCGCCAGAGGCACCGGGTGCTCGGCCTGATGCAGAGCCGCGCCGGCGGGGAGCTCTCGCTGCTCCTGGGCCCCTTGGCCTTCCGCCGCCACGGCAGCGCGCCTCCGGACGGCCTTTCCTTCCTCCCGCAGAGCGCCCTCGTTTTCGCGGACGGCGAGGACTACTTCCTGATGGACCTCGCGAGCGGCGGCTTCTACGAGCTCAACCGCGTGATGGTCGAGGTCTACGAGGCGCTGTCCGGCCGGGTGCCCGGCGAGGACGTGATCGGCTACTTCACCTCCACCTACGGCCTCGGGCGCCAGGAGGTCTCCGAATCGCTCGGAGAGGCCGCGGGGATTCTGCAAAACCTTTTCGAGCCGCGGGCGGAGCAGGCCGCCGCGAGCCTCTGAGCAGGCGAGGAGCTTCGTCATGGCGCCGGAACCGGTCCTCTTCGTCCACCCGGAATACATCAACAACCGTTTCGGGGGGTACACGCACCATTACGGGTGCTCCTCGATCATCGGCTACCTGAAGCGCCACGGCATCGAGGCCGAAACCTTCCTGGGCGGCCGCTCGGCGAGCCTGCGCCAGACGGCCGAGGCGCTCGCGGCCCGCAAGCCCCGCTTCCTGGGCTTCTCCTGCTACGACGTCAATTTCTACCTGATCCGCCTGCTCGTCCAGGAGTTCCGCCGGCTCGACCAGGAGGCCGTGATCGTCCTGGGCGGACCGACGCCGACCTTCTCGTGGGACCTGCTGCTCGAGAACCTCCCGGGGATCGACGGCTGCGTGGCGGGCGACGGCGAGGACGTGGTGCTGGAGCTTCTGGAGCGCGGGGTGCGGCGGGACGATCTCCCGCAGGTCGAGGGCTTCTTCACCCGCGGCGCGGAGCGCGCGGGCCGGCCCAAGAACCTGATGCACAACATCAACGATTATCCGTCCCCCTACGTCACCGGCGAGATCCCGGGCGAGGCCGCTCCCAACGTGGGGCTTTTCTCCTCCCGGGGGTGCTACTACCACTGCACCTTCTGCAACTTCTCGGCGCTGTCGAACTTCCGGGTGCGCAACTACACCACGGAACGGCTGCTCGAGGAGATCTCGCGGATCGGCCACGGCCTCAAGGGGCAGTTCGCCCTGGTCCCCTTCTATGACGACTTCTTTACCATCTACAAGGCCCGCACCAAGGAAGTCTGCCAGGGGATCATCGACAACCAGCTCCACCGGCGGGTCGCCTTCAGCTGCCAGACGCGCGTGGACGCGGTGGACCGCGACATGCTGGAGATCCTGCGCGAGGCCAACTTCCGCATCATCTCCTTCGGCATCGAGAGCGCCTCGCTCAAGGTCCTCAAGGCGATCAAGAAGGTGCGTCTCGGCAAGCGGGTGGACGAGGAGGGCTACGCGCCCGAGCGGGAGTTCCTCGACTCCCTGCGCCAGGGGGTGAAGCTCGCCCGCGAGCTCGGCTTCCGGGTCACGGGGAGCATCATCCTGGGCCTGCCCGAGGAGACCCTGGAGGATGCGCAGGAGACCCTGGAGTTCGTCCGCTCCCTGGAGCTCGACGCCTACAGCCACAATTTTCTGAACGTCTTCCCCGGCACCGAGCTGTTCAAGACCCACGGCGAGTTCGGCATCGGGGTCGAGCCCTCGACCACGCTCCTGCCGTTCACCACCACCCCGGCCTACGACGTGGTCGCGGCGGGATTCCTCGCGGAGCACGCCGACATCGGCCACCACGAGCGGGTGGGAGAGCTCATCGACGCGGTGATGGCGGCGCGCAGCCGCGGCCGGCTGGGCCTCCCCTACGGGGACGTCTTCTACGTCGAGAAGCAGGAGCCGGGGCCGGTCCGGCCTGACTTCTGGGACGGCCTCAAGGGAGCGGCCCACCCCGCCTCGTACCTGATCCTCTCCCAGCCCGGGGCCGAGCCCGCCTGGTGCAAGGAGAACTTCCGCGCCCTGGTCGCGCGCGAGATCCCCATCCTCGAACAGAAGGTCGTCATCCCCCGGGAGGACGGCGACGACTTCTTCATCTCCAACCGGGGGGAGTGGGGAGCGCCCACCCGTACCTTCTGCGACCGGGCGGCGCGGCGGCCGTTCTCCGCCTTTTTCGACCCGGAGCGCCCCGAGGAGCCCAGGAACGTCTTCTACTCCCTGAAGGAAGAGGAGGACCGCCGGCTCTATGCGGCCCAGGCCGCCCGCTTCGCCCGCGACGGTGCCTACGTGCTCCCCGAGACGGCCCTTGAGGGCCGCGCGTGCGTCGAGCGCCTCTGCGCCTTCGGGCTCGGCTGCCCCGCGCGCTCGGGCGAAGGGGTCTACCGGGACGACCGCGGCGAGCCCCACACCCTCTGCGGCATCCCCCTGGGAGAGGGAGATCCGGGGGAGACCCTGGTGCGCCTCGCCGCCCGGCGGGACGCCGAGCGCGGCTGCGACGACTGCCCGGCGAGCGCCGACTGCCCGCGTTGCCTCAACCCCGGCCTCCTGCCGGACGAGGAGTATTGCCGCCTCCTGCGCGAAGGCAACGCCCCCGACTACGCCCGGCTCCTCGACTTCGTCTTCACCCGCGCCGGCACCGGCCGGGTGGCCACGGCCGAGGAGGGAAGAAACCTGGTGTTCAAGGGCTTCGGTCCCAACGGCCGCAAGGCCTGCCTCACCTACGGCGGCGAGGCGGGGGACGTGGAAGCCGCGCGGCGGGTCAAGCCCGGGGTCTTCCTCATGCTCTACCGCGGCAACCCCATCTTCTACGAGCCCGCGAGCGACGAGCTCGTCGAGGTCTCCCTGCCGCTGGCCGAGGTGGCCGAGGCCCTCCACGCCGGGGCGAGCCCGGACTCCATGGCCCTCTACTTCGGCGACAAATACGAGCTCACCCGCGAGGCGGCGGCCGAAAGGATCGGCCAGGCGCTCGAGATCCTCGGCGAATACGGGCTCCTGGAAGAAAACCGCATCCATTGACCCGAGAGGAATGCGCCCATGAAACCCGAGATCCTCTTCGTCTATCCGCACTACCAGGACTACCTGTTCGCCGGGTTCGTCGAGCACTACGGCAACGCGTGCATCCAGTCCTACCTGGGCAAATTCGGGATCCCCTCCGGGCACTACCTCTCGGAAAAGAACCGCACCCTTGAGTGGCACGTGGACCGGATCCTCGAAATGGAGCCCCGCGCCGTGGGCTTCACCATGTTCGACACCAGCTTCTATCTTTGCAACCTCATGGGGCGGCTGCTCAAGCGCAAGGCTCCGGAGGTGATGGTGATCGGCGGCGGCCCGTCGGCCACGTTCTCCCACAACGTGATCTACGGCCAGCCGGATTCGCCCTTCGACCTCCTCGTCCGCGGCTACGGCGAGATCCCCATGAAGGCCCTGTTCGGGGACGGCGCCGCCCCCTCCGAGGTCCCTGCCGCCGTCTGGCGCCGGGGAGACGAGATCGTGGCCAACCCCATGGGCGCGTTCTTCACCGACCTCGACGAGGTCCCCTCCCCCTTCCTTGAGGGCATCCTTTCCCCGGGCCTCGTCTTCCGCGTGGGAACGTCGACCTCCCGCGGCTGCGTGTTCCACTGCACCTACTGCAACTTCTCGGCGATGTCCAACTTCCAGATCCACTACCACTCGGAAGACCGGGTCTTGGAGGAGCTCCACTACGTAGTGGAAAAGACCCGGGCGGAGCGCGCCGGCAGGAAGCTCATCCTCACCTTCCTGGACGACACCTTCACCATGCACAAGCGGCGCACCCGCTCGATCCTCACGCGGATGATCGAAGAGGGGATCGCGGGCGAGGCGATGTTCAACTGCGACACCCGCGGCGACTCCCTGGACCGGGAGCTGATGGAGCTGCTCAAGGAGGCCGGCTGCTATTCCATGAACTTCGGCCTCGAAAGCGGCTCCCCCCGGGTGCTCAACAAGATCAAGAAGAAGCGCTATACCGACGGCGCCGAGGACGGCTACGCGGTCGAGAGCCGCTATTTGGAATCCATTCGGGAGAGCGTCAAGAACGCCGAAGAGGTGGGGATCCACACCTGCGTGAGCGTCATTCTCGGGCTGCCCACCGAGACGCCCGAGGACGGCCGGCAGACCCTGGAGTTCGTCCGCGGGCTCGCCAACCAGTCCTACGCCCACAACTATCTCCAGGCCTATAAGGGGACCGAGGCCTACGCCACGGCCGGCGAGCACGGCCTCTCCGTGCACCAGTCCCTGACCGGCCTCCCCTACGTGACCGAGCTGGCCTACGACGCCCTGGAGCTTCCCCTCATCCCGGACAAGACCACGGTCAACCTGAGCGTGCGCAAGAACGGCCAGTTGAACGATCACCTGAACGCCATGGCCTCCGGCCGCCCCCTGGGCGCCGGCGGGGACCCGGTGACCTTCATCTTCTTCCATTGCCGGCCCGAAGAGATCACGGGCGAGCTGCTGGCAGGCCTGCGCAGGCACGCCACCCCCAGCACCCGGGTCTACGTGCTGGAGTGGGACGAGGAGGGCCTGAAAAACCTTTACATCCGGATGGTGGAGCTGGAGGTCCCCGTGACCGGCCTCTACGCGCCGGAGAGCGACGGCGAAACCGCCCGCCTCTACCTCCTGGACCGCGGCGAGCGCACGATCCTTTCGCGGGCCTTCTCCAACCAGCGGGAGACCGTGCCGTTCGCCCGCCACAGCGAGCTTCTCGCCACCTACGGCGAGCGCAACAGCCAGGACTGGCTGGGGGTGCTGTCCTTCGACACCCAAGAGGACGTGGCGGAGCTCGCGAATCTCTGCGCGCAGGAGAGCGCCACCGGCCTCTTCGCCCTCCCCTACAATCTCGTCTACTACAAGAACGGCATCGCCGACCCGTGCCGCTGGGGGAGCCGCAACTGCCGCGAAACCTTCCTGCACGGCATCCGGAGCCTCCACGTGGACGCCCGCGGCGGCGTGCGCCTCTGCGAAAAGGGACCTGTGGTGGGGCACCTCTCGGACGACGCCGCGGTCTGGACGCAACGGATGGACGCGATCGTGACCGCGAGCGAAAGAGAGCGCGGCTGCGACGCCTGCCCCCAGACCGACCGCTGCTCGCACTGCGTGGCGACCGCTCCGCTCTCGCGGGAGGAGTACTGCGCTTTCCGCGAGGAGAATCCGCGGGCCGGCGACTTCATCTCCCTCTATGAGTTCAAAAACCGCCTGAAGGGCGGCCAGACCGACTACTTCAAGAAAGAGCCGCCCGGCACCCTGCTCCTTGTCAAGACCCGCGGCCGGGAAAAACCGCTCCTCTACAATCCGCCGCCCGAGCCCCGGCCGCTCGCCGAGGACGTGCCCGAGCGGCTCGCCGCCACCCTCCGCTTCCGGGACGACAAGCGCCTCTCGTTGATCAAGGGGGTCGCCCACGTCGTGGATCTCAAAACCAACGAGGTCGTCCAGATCACCAAGCCCCTGGCCGAGATCTGGGAGGCCCTGGAGATGAGCCGGCCCGTGGACGAGATGGTGGATTTCTTCAGCTCCCAGTACGAGCTGCCACCCGCCGAGGTCCTCGAAAAGCTCGGGGAGGCCCTGGACATCTTCGAGGAGCACGGGTTCCTGGTCTGACCGGCCGGAGCCCACGGATCGAGAGGAGCGCCGCCATGTCCGAGATCGTCTTCGCCTATCCGAACTACGAGAACTCCGTGTGGCAGGGGTGCTCGCACCACTACGGCGCGGCCTCGGTGCGCGCCGTGCTCGCTGCCCGGGGCCTGCGCTCCGAATCCGTGCTCACGGGGAGGGACTGCGGCGTCTCCGGCATCGCCGACCGGATCCTCGAGACCCGGGCGCCCATCGTCGGCCTCACCTGCTACGACGAGAACTACTACCTGGTCTCGCTCCTCGCCCGCGCTTTGAAAGAGCGCCGGCCCGGCCTCAAGATCGTCGTCGGCGGCCCCACCGCCACCTTCTCGGACGTCTACATTGCGGAGAACAACCCGGAGGTGGACGCCGTGGTGCGGGGCGAGGCCGAGGCTACGATCCCCGACCTGGTGGCCGCCCTCCTGGACGGCGACGCCTTCCGGTCGGTCCCCGGCGTCACCTGGGCCGACGGCGGCAAGGCCGTGCGCAATCCGGACGCTCCTCTCCTCGGGAGCGGCGTCAAGGGGGCGGAGCTCGACTGCATCCCGTCGCCCTACCTGTCGGGTTTCATCCCGGCCTCGCGGGTGGGGGAGGTCGGGCTCCAGACCTCCCGCGGCTGCGTCTACCACTGCAACTTCTGCAACTTCACGATCATGTCCCAGTTCCGGGTCCGCTACTTCTCCGTGGAGCGGGTGCTGGAGGAGCTCTCCTTCATCGCCGACCACATGGGCGGGCGCCTGGACCAGCCGGTGCCGATCTTCGACGACTTCTTCTCGCTCAACCTGAAGCGGGTCAAAAAGATCCTCCGCGGCATGATCGATCTCGGCCTGCCGGGCAAGATGCGCTTCCTCTGCGAGACCCGGGCGGACGCCGTGGACCGCGAGTTCTTCGCCCTGCTGCGCGAAGCCGGCTGCCTCGCCATCAACTTCGGCCTGGAGAGCGCGGACCCGCAGGTGCTGCGCCACAGCAAGAAGCTGAGCTTCGGCAACCGCGAGGGGCTCCAAGCCGAGGAAGAATTCCTCGACACCGTGCGCCAGTCCGTCACCTGGGCGCGGGAAGAGGGCCTGAGCGTGAGCGTCACCGTGATCCTGGGCCTTCCGGGCGAAGGGCCCGAGGAGGGGAGGAAGACGATCGAGTACGTGGACAGCCTGAAGTGCGACACCTACGGCCACAACTTCCTCCAGGTCTTCCCCGGCACCGAGCTTTTCCAAACCCACGACGCCTGGGGCATCCGCGTCGAGCCTTCGGCCACGGGGCTGCCGTACGTGACGTTCCCGGCCTACAACGTGGCCGAGGTCCCGTTCCTGCGCAATGGCACCATCCCCTCGCTGTGGCTGGAGAGGAACAAGCTCCTCTCCGGCTATTTCTCGGGGATGCCCGGCGCCTCGGCACGGCCGGCCGTGACCCGCCTCGACCTTTCGAACGGCCTCGACCGGGCCGCTCTCGGAAGCTGGATCGAGCCGCGCGGCGAGGTCCTCCTGGACTACACGGCCGCCGCTGTCCCCGCGCCGGGCCGGGACTTCCGCGACTTCGTCAGTCGCGGAATCCCCTTGATCCGCGCCACCCTGCTGGAGACCGCCGAAGGCCTGCCCATCGCCCGCGACGTCAACCGCGGCACGCCCCAGACCTCGCATTTCGCGAGCCGCATCCACCCCCTCTCCTTCAAGGACTTCCGCCTCGACGAGCCCCCGCAGGACGACGACTCGGTCAACCAGACCCTCTGGGTGCTGGGGATCGACGACGCTGAGGACCTCGCCGCCTTCGGCCGCGAGCTGCGCCAGCTCGAAGAGGAGCGGATCTACAGCATTCCCCTCGCCTGGTTCAACCGCAACCTGGTCCTGCGGGACGCCTGCCGCTGGTCCGCCACCCCCTGCTCCTCCTCAGGCCCCGACCGCCGCTGGTTCCTCGAGGGAAAGGAGGTCCGCCCCTGCTTCCACGGCGGCCCCGTGGGAGCCCCGGCCGACGGCCCCGCCGCCTGTCAGGAAAGGCTGGTCGCCATCGGCCGCACCGCCGAGGCGGAGCGCGGCTGCGACGCCTGCGCCGCGGGGGACACCTGCGCCCGCTGCCCCTATCCCTTCCCCTTCGAGACCGCCCTGGATTACTGCGACTTCCGCCGTGCCCACACCCTGGTCCCCGCCTTCGAGCGCATCCTCCGGGTGAAAAACGCCTTCCTGCGCAGCCGCACCCGGATCGTGAGCGACGAGAGCGCCTCCGGCCGCTCCTGCCGGATCAAGATCGACCTCGCCTGGCCCCAAGGGCTCCTCTTCGACGCCGGGCCGCTCTCCCCCTGGGAGGAGCCGCCCGCCTGGGCCGCGAGCCTCGAAAAGAGCCCGTTCGCCACCCGGGCCTTCCTCCTGAGCTTCCCCGGCAAGGCCTACCTCGTCCACCCGGACGACCTGGCGGCGGTGGAGCTCTCCCCTGCGCTCGCCGAGATCTGGGAGGCCCTCTGCATGCGGGCGCGCCCTGAGGAGATGGAGCGCCACTTCTGCGGCAAGTACGGCCTGGCGCCGGAAACCTGGCAGGAGACCCTGGAGACCGCCCTCGGCATGTTCCGCGACCTGGGCTTCTTCGGGGAGAAGGAGGACGCCCTGGCCGCCCTCGACCGCGAGGGGCAGGAGAACTTCTTCCTGCGCAACACGCTGACCTGAGCTAGCGGAAGAAATCCGCCAGCAGGGCGTTCACCACGCCGGCCTCCTCGTGCTGCACCCAGTGGGTGGCCTCTTCGAGAAAGGCCAGCCGGCCGTCGTCGCAGAGGGCGATGCTCGGCGGGGCCATCTCGCGCAGGAGGGCGGTGTCCTGTGCTCCCCAGAGGAGGAGGGTGGGCACGGTCACGCGGGAGCTCCCGGTGAGGCGGGGGACGCCCCGGCGCAGGGCGGCGCGGTACCAATGGAGCATGGCCGTGATCGCGCCCGGCTGGGACCACGCCTCGCGGTAGAGGGCGAGATCCTCGTCCGAGAAGGTCCCCGGCCGGCTGGTCCTGCGCAGCGCCTTCACGGTGGCGGCCCAGTTCCTCGCCCGGAGCACCCGCTCGGGGAGCCACGGGAGCTGGAAGAAGGCAATGTAGGCGCTTCTCTTCTGCTGCGCGGGGCTCCTCTTCACCGTGTGGAGCATGACCGCGGGGTGGGGGACGTTCAGGATCGCGAGCTTCTCGATCCGCTCCGGGTGGTGGACGCCCAGCCACCAGCCCACGGCGCCGCCCCAGTCGTGGCCGGCCACATAGGCCTTTTCACGGCCGGCGGCGTCGATCAGGGCGACGGCATCCCGCGCGAGGAGGTCCAGGGAGTAGGAGGCGGCGCCTTTCGGCTTGTCGCTCAAGTTGTAGCCGCGCTGGTCGGGCGCCAGCACGCGGAAGCCCGCGGCGGCGAGCGGCGCGATCTGGTGGCGCCAGCCGTACCAGAATTCGGGGAAGCCGTGGAGCAGCAGGAGGAGGGGGCCACCCTCCGGCCCGGCTTCGACGGCGTGGAGGCGGAGGCCGTTGGCGGTGATCGTGCGATGTTTCACGGTGATAGGCTCCGCCCCGATCTTATGAGAGCCGCAGCCCTTCTCGCCCTGCTCCTGCTCGCCGCGGCCTGCGGACCCGCCGAGACGCCCCGGGCGCCGGGCGCGGCCCCGAACGTGTTCGATCCCAGGGCGATCGCGCCCGGCCAGGAGTTCCTGGGGCTCGTGGTGGTGGAGGCGGAGGCGGCTCCCGCGGCGGACCGCCCGGTCTACGTGGGCCGGGTGCTCTTCCGGGGCGAGATCACCGTCGCCGGCACCTTCCGCCCGCATCCGGAGGACGGCCCCCAGGTGCCCTGCTTCACGGTGGACGCGGCCACGGCCGGTGCCTTGCCGCGCTTCCCGGGCGACGAGCGCGTCCCCTGGTTCTGCTTCCGCAACACCTTCCAGGCCTCCCAGGCCATGCGGGAGGCGGCCGGGAGCCCGAAGACGATCGTCATCCGCGGCTTCGAGACCGCCTACCGGTTGACGGACGCGATCGACGAAGCGGAATTCGTGCGGCTCCTCCCTTAAGGCAACGACACCAGGAGCACCCGGTCCCACGCCGGCTCCACGGAAGAGACGGCGGCCAGGAGGGCGAGGCCGATCCCGGTGGTCCCTTCGAGGAAGCCGGGATCCGTGCGCCAGGGCGGGCCGCCGTCCTGCCCCGCGGTCCAGACGCGGAAGCCCGCGATCCCCTCTCCGGGCTGCCGGATCGCGAGGGCGTGGTCGAACCAGAACCGGGCCGCCTCGGCCAGCGGCTCCTCGCCGGTCGCCTGGTACATCCGGTTGAACAGGTGGGCCACCCCCGCGGCGCCGTGGCAGAGGCCGGCGTCGCGCACCATGGCGGTCTCGGCGGAGCGGCCGGCGGCGAGACGGGCGATGGCGCGGGCCTCCTCTTCCCAGGCGGTCTCGCCCACGGCCCGGGCCGCGGCCAGGAGGGAGGCGGCGACCCCGGGATCGCCGTAGCACCAGGCGAGGCGGGAGAGGCTCGGGTCCTCTCCGGGGTAGAACGAGGTGCTGAAGCAGGAGGAGGACTCCGGCCCCTGTCGTTGCGCAAGGAGCCAGCGGACAGCGTCGTCCAGAAGCGGCCGGGCCCGGTCCACGCCCGCGGCCGCGGCTCCGGCCAGGACGGCGACGACGGCCGGCACGCCGTGGGCCACGCCGAGGTTGTAGTAGCCGTTGGGGTGGAGCTCCCGCTGCCACTCGGGGAGCCGCTCGGGCGGCGTGAACCACGAGATCCCGGCCGGCATCCGCTCGGAGCGCTCGGCCAGCCGCTCGACGATTTTTTCGAGCAGGGCCCGGGCGGTCGGCCGCGGGAGCCTCTCCAGGGCATAGACCCCGAGCCCCACGAGACCCGTGATCAGGTCGTAGTCGCCCGGCCAGGGGGAGCGGTCCAGCGCTCCCAGGAGGGCCTCGTCCACGTCGAGGTTCGGGTCCTCCTCCCCGGGCTCGAAGAGGCGCCCCTGGAGATGCTCGGCCACCCAGGCCACGCCGGGGAACCCGACGTAGAGCATGGGGGGGAGCGGCGTCGTGGCCAGCGCCTCGACGGCGCCGTCCAGGAGGGCCGCCGCCAGGTCGGCCTGGGCCTCGTCGTTTTCGGCCAGGGCGAGATAGGCGTGGAACACGGCCTGGCCGGCCTGGCCGGCCGCGAGCGAGGCGCCCCGGCCCTCCGGGGGAAGGGGAGCCGAGGCCAGGGCGGCGGCGATTTCATGGACGGCAGCGGAGACGCGTTCTGCGCCGGGGCCTGCGAGGAGCGGGTGCCAGTTTCCAGTCATGGCTCCGGATTTTGCCCCAGAAAAGCAACTTTCTGTCCCCTTTCTCATAGCTTTCGTACTATCATTGTTGGAAGCACCCGTCGTTGCAGGTCACAATTCGGAGGTTCGCCCATGGAACTCTTGGGATCGCTGCGTCTTTTCGCCCATCTCCTGCGTTTCCGTCTCAAGAGCGGGAGCCCGCGCAATTACGAGAAGCAGTGGGAGAGCTACTGGCAGACGGTCGAGGAGACCGGCCAGGGAGGCCAGGTTCTCTGGGACAACGTCCCGGAGAAGGCCGCGGCCGAGGACCTGGCCCGCTTCAAGCGGCACGTGGACGACAGCCTTCCTCTCCTGGACATCGGGTGCGGCAACGGCCGGCAGACCCGCTTCCTCGCCCGCCATTTCAAGCGGGTGATCGGCGCGGACGTCTCCCAGGCCGCGGTGGATCTGGCGCGCCGGGAGACGACCGAGGAAAAGAATGTCGAGTACCGGATCCTCGATGGAACGAACCCGCGCCAGGCCCTGGCCCTCCACGAGGAGCTCGGCGACTTCAACGTCTACATGCGCGGCGTGTTCCACTGCGTCCAGCAGAAGGATCGCCCCTCCTTCGTGCGCAGCCTGGAGATCCTCCTGGGCGAGACGGGGGCCCTCTACCTGATCGAGCTCCAGCACGGCGCTCTCTCGGTCCTCCGCAAGGTGCCGGGCGACACCCCCTCGGGCCTGCCGTCGCTGGTGCACAACGTGGTGCGGCACGGCATCCGGCCGATCGGCTTCAATCCGAAGGACCGGGAGACCTACTACCCGGAGAGCCGCTGGCGCATCCTGAGCGAAGGGCACCAGGTGGCCATCAACACGATCCTCATGGCGGACGGCCAGGAGATCCTGGTGCCCGCGAGCTACTTCTTCCTGCGGCCGAAAACGGCCCGGTCGCCGCAGGCCGTGCTCGAGTCGTCGACCCGGATCGAGGCGTTGAAGGCGGTGCGGTAGGCCCTAGTTGGCGTAACCCAGGGCTTTCAGGCGCTTCAACGCCTCGGGGTCCACGGGCACCTGCTCCGCCTCCCCCTCGGACCGGCCTCGCTCGGCCCAGGCGAGGAGGCGGGAGCGCAGCCAGGCGGCTTCGAGGCTTCCTGCGCCCGCCAAGTTCTCCCTCTCCTCGGGATCCCGCTCGAGGTCGAAGAGGTATTCCGGATCGTGAGAGCGGCCGATCCCTTCGCCCATCCCCCATTGAATGCCGGTACGCGGCGCCCAGACCACTTTGAAACGGCCGGAGCGGATGGCGTAGGCGCCTCCCTTGAGGCTGGAGGCCGCTGCCAGGCGTGGGGTTTCGGGCACCGGGCCGGTGAGCGCGCGGCCCGGCTCTCCCTCTGGCTTCGGAAGGCCGGCCAGGTCCAGCAGCGTGGCGTGGAGGTCCAGGTTGTCGGTCGCGGCCTGGACCTTCCCCGGGCGGAGCCGGCCCGGGGCCCAGAGCACGAGGGGGATGCGGAGCATCTCCTCGTAGAGGGTGTAGCCGTGGAGCACGCCGCCGTGATCGAACAGCTCCTCGCCGTGGTCGGAGGTGAGAGCCACGAGCGTCTCGGCCGGCGGCGCCCAGGCCGCCAGGGCGGCGAGGAAATCCTGGAGCTGTCCGTCGTTGTAGGAGAACCCCCCGGTGTAGAGCCCGCGCAGCCTCTCGCGGTCCGCCGGCCCGGCCTCGATCCGCTTCTTCTTGAGCGCCGTCAGGGTCTCGGTCGAGCCGTCGATCGTGGACGGAGCACCGGCCGTGAAGCGCGAGCGGTAGGGCTCGGGAGGGGAATACGGGTTGTGCGGGTGGATCGTGTGGAGGTAGAGGAACGCCCGGGTGCCGGGCGGGAGCGAGCGCACCCAGGCGAGGGCCACGGCCTGGACCCGCGCCGCGTTGTCGTTCCACGGCCGGCCGGGGAGCTCGGCCTCCTCCTCGGCCACGTGCTCGAAGCCGCGGTCGGTGCCGAAGGCGGGCCCCACGTGCACGTTGCCGGAGAAGAGCCCGGTTCGGTAGCCCGCCGCCCGGAACCGCTCGGCGAGAGTGGGGCCCTCCTCGGGCGTGAGCTTCCAGCCCCCCCGGGCCACGTACGGCCGGCCGGTGAAGAGAGCCTTGGTGGACGGCAGCGTGTTGGGGGCGACGCTCCGGTGGGCCGCGAAGCTCACCCCTTCGCGGGCCAGGCGGTCCCAGACCGGCGACACCCCGGGCCTTCCGCCCAGGTGCCCCACGGCGTCGGCCCGCAGGGCGTCCATCACGTAGACCACGACCAGCCGGGGCGGCGGCGCGGACCGCTCGACCGCCAAGTCCGCGGGCCGGGTGCGTTCCCCGCCCTCTCCGCCGGTCCACCCGAGCCCCTCCCAGCGGCCCGCGGGGCCGGCTCCCGAGGCCGAGAGGCGCACCCGCACGAAGCTTCCGGCGTCCGAAACCGGCAGCTCGAAACGCTGCTTTCCGCGGCTCCAGAAGCCGGGCGCCCAGGAGAAGCGGCCGGCCGCCGTCCCGTCCTCCCGTTCCACGACCAGCTCGAAGCGCTGCTCCGGCCGGGGATCGGCAGGGGGCACGAAGGTTCCGGCCAGGGCCCGCGCCCCCGCGACCGGCCGCACCAGGTCGACGATCGAGCTTCCGCTCTGCACCAGGTCGGCGCCTTCGACCCGCGCCTCTCCGGCGGGGAGAAACGGGCGGACCGCCGCCGCGGCCACCGCGGCGTCGCCGGACTCGAAGGAGAGGTCCACGGCCACCCGGCCGGGCGGAGCCGCGTCGAGAGGCAGCGGCACCTCGAGCGGATCGGTCAAGGCGAACGCGCCGAGGTCGCGTCCCCCGGCTTTCACGCGGACCCGGGTCCCGGCCGGGGCCCCCTCCTGGAAGTCGATCACCAGGGTGCGCGCCCGGGGCTGGAGGTTGACCACCTCCAGGCGGGCGCTCTTGCCCGGTGCGGCGGGCGAGAGCACGGCTTGCCCTCCGGAACGCCAGGGCACCCACCCGGAGAGGAACCGGTTGCCGCCCGTGGCCGGCGGCCGGGCCACCTCGCGCTGCTCCACGAGCACGTCGGGAGCGTGCTCGCCGTCCAGGAGAGGCCGGACCGGACCGGAAGGCGGTCCGGCGCACCCGGCCGTGGCGAGGATCAGGAAGAGGCTTGGAAGGCGCAGGGCTCGCATGGCGGATCTGGGATAATGGACGCGATGCGATTTATACGTTCTTTTTCCCTCCTCTGTCTCCTCCTCGCTCCCGGGCTCGCCGCCGCGGAGACCGCGCCCTCCCTGCCCGAAGGCGTCACCCCGCCGCCCGCCGAGATCGAAAAGCGTCTCGAGAATCTGCTCGAGCAGGCCGAGAAGTACCGCGGCCTCGTGGCCCGCCGCCCGGTGCCCTCGGGCGTGGTCGGCGAGCAGGCGCTCCAGGGCAAGATGGCCGAGGCGATGGGGGAGGATGTGACGCCGCAGGAGATGAAGGCCCTGGAGATAAGCCTCAAAGCGTTCGGGCTCATCCCGGAGACGATGGATCTCGCCTCCTACTATCCCAGGCTCCTCACCAGCCAGGTGGCGGGCTACTACGACCCCGTGCGGCGGTATCTCGCGATCGTGCAGCGCCCGGGCGGGCTCCTGGGCGGCAAGGCGGGTGCAGAAGAGCAGCAGGGCGCCGAGGACCTGATTCTCGTCCACGAGCTGGTCCACGCGCTTCAGGACCAGCACTTCGACCTCCAGAAATTCGCCTCCGCCGATCCGATGGCCGACAGCGCCACGGCGCGGTCGGCGCTCGTCGAGGGGGACGCGACCCTGGCCATGATGAGCTACGCGACCGGCGGGAAGGTCGAGGAGATGCCCGGGGTGGCCGAGATGATGGAGCGCTTCCTGGGCGATGCCGGCCAGATGGCTGCGGCGATGCCGGACATGCCCGGAGGCGAGGAGCTCGCGCGGGCCCCTGCCTTCCTCCGCGAGAGCCTGCTCTTCGGCTACCTCCGGGGGTTCCTCTTCTCCCTGGACCTCAAGAAGAAGGGCGGGCAGAAGCTCCTGGACTACGCCTTTGCGACCGATCCGCCGCGCTCGTCCGAGCAGATCCTCCACCCCGAGAAGTGGCACGGCAGGCGGGACGACCCGGTCGTTCTCGTCTGGCCCGACCTCTCCCCGGCCCTCGCGGGCTACGCCAAGTCCGCCGAGGGCGAGCTCGGGGAGGCGACCGTGGCGATCCTGCTCCGCGAAGGGATGGCGGACGACGCCAAAGCCACGGCCGCGGCGGCCGGCTGGGGAGGAGACCGCTTCGCCGTCTACGAGAAAGAGGGCCGCAGGGTCCTCCTCTGGCTCACCGAGTGGGACCGCGAGGCCGACGCCCGCGAGATCGAGGCCGCGGTGAAAGGGCTCTCCGGAGACTGGACGGCCGAAACCCTGTCGCCTTTGAGGGTGCTGGTGACCCGCGGCCGGTTGAGCCCCGAGGAGCGGGAGGGGATTCGGGCGGCGCTGGGGAAGGCGGAAGCGAAGCGGCCGGAGAACCGGGGGATCGATCTCTCCCGGTTCTCCAAAGCACCGTAGGAGGGCTACAGCCGGTCTAGAACCGGTTTACCGTCCCTGCCTTCGTCCCCGTTCCCGGCACGCCCGCGGACACCCGCTCCATCAGGCGGTCGATCACGAAGAGATGCTCGCGCTGCTTGGCGAGAAGGCCGCGGACGAGGGCCTGGCAGTCCGGCGGGAGGTTCTTGTCGTTCAAGGCGCTCTCGTAGTCCTTGAGGCCGTGCTCCTCCCCCTCCTTCAGGGCCTTCAAAGCGGCCGTGTCGCCGAACAGCTTGGCCGTGCCCGTGATCGCCTTGGCGAAGGCGCCCCAGGGGCCGGAGCCCTCGGAGGGCTTGCCGCCGTGCTGCTCGATATGGTGCCAGAGGGCGTCCGCGGCGTCGCGGTGGTCGCGCTGGAGAGACCGCAGCTCCTCCACGCCGAAGGCGTTGTCCTCGGTGATCTTCTCCAAGGCCTGCCGGTAGGTCTCGATGGCGGACATCTCGCCGCGAAGCAGGCTGTTGAGCTGACTGACGTCGGTGGTCGTCTGCATGATGGATTCCTCCTGGAAGTTCGACTGGTTTGCAGCGGCGGGACACGCTCTCCCACCCTGGAAGGAGAATTTGCAATCGACGTGCCGCGCAAATCGACTTAAGAACAAGGTAAACTAGGGGCCGACGAAAAGTCCGAGACAGCGGTCTGGGTGGGATCCCGAGCTGGGGAGTACGGGGCGAAGCTCTGGGCCGTAGAGCCAGGAAGTCATGGAAGAGAAGGGAACCGGCAAGAGGATGTTCGAGCGTCTGACGGAGATTCACCGGGCCGTCGCGGCCGCGCTCGGGTTCGACGAAGTGCTCCGGCTGATCGTGGATCACGCGGCCGAGCTGGTCGATGCCGACGCCGTCCTCCTGCTGCTCACCGACGGCCAGGGACGCCTGCGCGTCCGCGCGTCCCGGGGCCTCCCGGAAGAGGCCGCCCGCGATCTCGCCCTCCCTCGCGAGGAGGCGGTCGTCGAGCGGCTGCGCGGGCTCCTGCGCCTCGCGCCGGGAGACGTCCTCTCGGCGGTCCCCCTGGTCGTCGACCCCTCGCTCCACGGCATGCTGGTGGCGACGCGCCGCGCTCCCGGGCGGAGCTGGGAGACGGAGCGCCGGGCGGAGCTTCTGGAGGCCCTCGCGGACTCCGCCGCCATCGCCCTCGTCCACACCCAGCTCTACGAGAAGATGCGCGCCGCGCGCCTCGAGGCCGAGCGCCGGGCGGCCGCCCTCATGCGGCTCCAGGAGGCGAGCGCCAACCTCCTGCTCCTGGAGGGCGCGGTGCCGAGCCACGACCGGCTGATCGAGATCCTCTGCCACGTCACGGGCGCGCCGCGCGGGGTCTCCTGGCTGCTCGACGACTCCGACCCGGGTGCCCCCGTCCTGGTCTCCCACGGCACGTACTCCTTCCGGCGGACGCCGAGAAACGACGTCGACCGCCGCATGCAGGAGCTCATGGGCCGCGTCCCCCTGGCCTCCTCCCACCCGGTGGCGCGGGCGGCGCGGACGATGAGCCTGGTCGCCCTGCCGGATACGCGGATCGAAGATCCCCTGTCCGAGGTCACGGCCCTCTGGGACCGCACCGGCATCCGCTCCGTGCTCGCCGTGCCCCTGCGCGCCCGCGGGAAGGTTCTGGGGATCGTGGCGCTCTGCTGGCACGAAGCCGGCCGCTGCTGCGACGAGGCCACGATCCACACCGCCGAGGTGATCGCGAATCAGCTCGCCGCCGTGCTGGACACCGCCTCCCTGGTCGACGATCTGTCGCGGGCCAACCGCTTGAAAGACGAGTTCCTGGCGACCCTCTCGCACGAGCTCCGGAACCCCTTGAACGTCATCGTGGGCTACTCCGAGATCCTGTCACGCAACCCCGAAGCCCAGCAGCTCCCGCTCGTCCGGCAGGCGGCCGAGGTCGTGCGCCGGAACGCGATGGCCCAGGCCCAGCTCGTCTCGGACCTCCTGGACCTCTCGCGCCTGCAGACCGGCAAGCTCACCCTCCACCGCCAGCGCGTGGCCCTGGTGCCGCTCCTGGCCGACGCGGCCGAAGGAGTGCGCGGGGACGCGGACGCCAAGGGGATCCGCCTCGAGGTGGAGACGCCCGAAGAGCCCCTGCCCATCGAGGCCGACGCCGTGCGCGTGCGCCAGATCCTCTGGAACCTCCTTCACAATGCCGTCAAGTTCACGCCCGAAGGGGGAAGGGTGACGGTCCGCCTGGACAAAGACGGCGGCGACGCCCGGCTCACGGTCGAGGACACGGGCCAGGGCATGGAGGCCGCCTTCCTGCCCGACGTCTTCGAGATGTTCCGCCAGGCCGAGGCGGGCCTCTCCAGAAAGCACGGGGGCCTGGGGATCGGGCTCGCCCTCGTGCGCCAGCTCGTGGAGCTCCACGGCGGGCGCGTCCGCGCCGAGTCCGAAGGGGCGGGCAAAGGCTCGCGCTTCACGGTCTGGCTGCCCGTCCTCTCCCCGGGGGAGGACCGGATCACCGGCGCCCGGCCGCTCGCGGGAGCGTTGACCGGCGTGCGCGTCCTCGTGGTGGACGACTCCGAGGACACGGTCGCCATGCTCTCCCACCTCTTGAAAAGCGCGGGAGCCGAGGTCCACACCGCCTTCTCCGGGTCCGAAGCCCTGCACCGGACCGAGAGCGAAGACTTCGACGTCATCCTTTCCGACCTCTCCATGCCGGGCATGGACGGCTTCGAGCTTCTCCACGAGCTCAAGAGCCGGCCGAAGACCGCGGGCGTCCCCGTCCTCGCCGTCACCGGCTTCGGGCAGACCGAAGACGTCGAGCGCACCCGCGCCGCCGGTTTTGCCGCCCACCTGGCCAAGCCCATCCAGCTCGCCCGCCTGGTCGAAGCCGCCCGCGAAGCGATCGAGCAGCCCAGCGCGCGGTAGGGCAAGCGCTTTACGGACGAACACGGACTGACACGGACGCGCAGGGACGGAATTTCGTCCGTGCCGGTCCGTGCTCGTCCGTGTTCGTCCTGTGTGGGGGGTCAGGCGGTTTCTTCAGGCGGAACGGTGGCGGGCTGCTCGACGGTGACGCGGACGGTGCTCACCCGGTTGAGCTGGACTTCGAGGACCTCGATGGTGACGGGCCCCAGCTCGACCTTGTCGCCCACGGCGGGATTTCTGCCCAGCTCGGAGAGGACGACGCCGCCGATCGTGTCTTCGTCCCGATTGCTGAACTCAGCGCCCACGGCCTCTTCCAGGTCTTCGACCAGCACGCCGCCCGCGACCTCGAAGACGCCGTCGCCCTTCTCCTCGATCTCGGGCTTCTCGACGTCGAACTCGTCGTTGATCTGGCCCACGATCTCCTCGATCACGTCCTCCAGGGTCACGATCCCGGAGACACCGCCGTACTCGTCGATCACCGCGGCCAGGTGGAAGCGTTCGGTGCGCATGCGTTTGAGGAGCCGGTCGAGCTCCAGGGTCTCGGGGACGAAGGCGATCTCCCGGGCCACTTCCTGGAGCGAGGTCAGGGGGCGCTCGCGGCGGAAGATGTCCTTGATGTGGATCACGCCGATGACGTGGTCCAGATCCCCTTCGCAGAGCGGGAAGCGGGTGTGGCCGCTCCTCCGGGCGAACCGCAGGTTCTCGGCGAGCGGCCGGGCGGTCGAGAGGTAGACCACG
>DATEIO010000680.1:0-4087 GCA_035278895.1 Thermoanaerobaculia bacterium
CTACACCTCGATGTCGTTGCCCTACCACATCGGAAACGGCTGGTTCGGAGGCATGCTCCCCCTGCTGGCGACCGCCCTGGTGGCGAGGGCGGGGAACATCTACGCCGGCCTCTGGTACCCGATCGTCGTGGCGCTCCTGACCGTCGTGGTCGGCACGCTGTTCCTGAGAGAGACGAAGGACCGCTCGATCCACGAGCACGAGTGAGCCGCTAGCGCAAGAGAAGCCCGCCCGTGCCGCAAGATTCGCGGATCTTGCGGCACCTTCTCCCTCCATTGCTGCAGAGGGGAGCGCCGTTCCCCAGCTTCCTTCCGAGTCCCTGTTTGCTAAAATGTCTTAGACCCGGGCCAGCTCAGGGCGATCCGCATGGTGATCCAGCACAGTCAGGATTCGGGGCGCATTGTCTCCCACTACCGGCTGCTCGAGAGGCTCGGCAGTGGGGGAATGGGAGTCGTCTACAAAGCCCAGGATCTGGTGCTCGAGCGCTTCGTCGCCCTCAAGTTCCTTCCGGCCGGCCGCGGCAACCCTCACTCCCGTCAGCGTCTTCTTCAAGAGGCTCGCACCGCCTCCCGCCTCGATCATCCCAATGTTTGCACCATTTTCGAGGTGGAAGAGATCGATGAGGGTGAGCTGTTCATCGCCATGGCTCTCTGTGAAGGTGAGACTCTTCGCGAAAGGATCTCCCCAGGTCCTCTCGACATTGACGAGGCCCTGGGCCTGACCTGCCAGATCGCGGCCGGGCTGGCTCACGCCCATGACCGGGGCGTCGTCCACCGGGATATCAAGCCCGCGAATCTCATTCTCAGCCCTTCGGGGCAGTTGAAGATCGTCGACTTCGGTGTCGCCCTGCAAGCTGACCGCTCCCGGCTGACCCGGGAGGGGATCGCCGTGGGTACCGTGGCCTACATGTCTCCCGAGCAGCTCCGCGGGAGATCCGTGGATCACCGCACCGATCTCTGGGCGCTCGGGGTCGTCCTCTATGAGCTGTTGACGGGCCGTCTTCCCTTCGACTCCGCCAACGACCAGGCCTATGCCGCTTCCGTCCTTTTTGCGCGTCCGAAGCCTGTGACGTCCCAACGTGCCGGGCTGCCCGCCTCGATCGATCCCCTTCTGGTCCGCCTGCTGGCCAAGAGCCCGGACCACCGGTACCAGCAGGCGGAGGAGGTGATCCGGGACCTCCAGGCTTTGCGAGCGGGGAGCGCCGCCGAGCCGGGGGCCGTCAGCACGGCCTCTTCGACCCTCCCCCTGGGGCCCTCCTCCTGGCCGCTTTCCTCGAAGAAGCCGGACCTGAGCATCCATCCCCGGGTGGCCGATCTCTTCGTGGGACGCGGAGACGAGTTGAGGAGGATCGGGGAGCGCCTCCTCCCCGAAGCTGCCGAGGGGCTTTCTGCGGCGGTCTGCGCGGTCCAGGGGATGCCCGGGGTCGGTAAATCTTTTCTCACGGACCGTTTCGCTCACGAGTATGCCGATCGGTTCCCGGGCGGATATCTCCGGTTCGTGATCGATCCGAAAAAACCGGAGACACCGGAAACCGTGCTCAACGAGCTGGCGGACCGGCTCAAGATCCCGGGCGGCTCCGATCTGATGGAGCGCGTTCGGCAGAGGCTGTGCTGGCCCCGCACCCTGCTCCATCTCGAGAACGTCGACTCGCCGAACGCCGAAGTCACGGTCGGCCGCCTCCTGCAGGAGCTCCCGGGAGCTGCCGTGATCGTCACCGGCCGGCTGCACGACCTGGGACTGGCCTTCGGCTGGCACCCGATCCGGATTGGAGTCTGGGACGAGGAGACCGCCCTCGCCCAACTCCGGGGCGAGTTGGGGTGGGCTCCGGCGGAATCCGAGAATGCCGGTTATCGCGAGCTCGTCCGGAGCCTTGGATATCTGCCTCTCGCCGTACACCTGGCGGCCGGGCACCTGCGGTCGGGGCGCTCCGTTACCGGCTTTCTGCGAATGCTGCGGCAGCGCCGGCTCGCCCTCACCCCGGCCGACCGGGCGGAGCTCGCGGTCGGAGTCTCCGAGGAGGCACGCAAGGTTCTGGCGACGAGCTTTTCCATCTCGTTCGAGATCCTCCAGAAGGAGGTCGGTCCGGAGGCGGACCGGCTGCTCGCGGGCTTTCTGGCCTTGGGACAGGCCCCGTTGAGCGGATTCGGCCGGAGCCTGGGAGCGGCCATCGCCGGGCTCTTGGACGACGATTTCGAAGAGCTCGTCTTCCATGCTCAGAAGCTCGGTCTCCTGCTTCCCATCCCTCGCGAGGAGAGGCCCGACGGCGCCTGGAGGCTCCATCCCCTTCTCGCCGAGTTTCTCGGCGTCGATTCCCAGGCCTCGGAAGTGATCGACCGCATGACGGAGTGGTTCCTGGCCCGTTTTCCGGAGGGGGTGCCAGGGGAGGAGGCTCTCCAGGGGCTCCGCTGGCGGGAGATCGGGATGGAAGGCGCCGCGTTGAGCTATTGGCTGCCGCGGGTCCCAGCCTCCGACCGGTCGCGGGTGGGCAGCGCGGCCAATTTCTTTGCGGCGAGGAACGGGCCTTTCCATCTCTGGATGGAGTTCTGCATGGCGGCACTCGAAGAGTTGACCGAGCCCAAGGACCGCTCGGACTTTCTTTGGATGCTTTCGTATATAGCCCGTCGGCACGGTCTCCTCGAAACAGCCCTGGAGGTGGCCTACGAAAAGCTGGACATCGATTCCAAAATGGAGGATGAGTACGAGGTGGCCATCTCCTGGGGTGTCATCGGGGATGTTTTACGAGCTCTGGGACGATTGGATGAGGCTGTCGCCGTGTGGCACCAACAGGAGATTCCGATTCAGGAAAGACTTGGAAACGAGAGGGGACGCGCCATTGCCCTCTATAAAATTGCTGAAATTCTTCGGCTTCGAGAAAGCTTTGACGAGGCTTTGCAAGTCCTCCAAGCGGAGGTCGTTCCCGCCTTCGAAAAGTGCCGGGACATCCGCTCACGGGCTATCGCTCTCGGATTGATCGCCGACATCCTGCAGTCCCAGGGAGATCTCGACTCGGCCTTGCGGATCCGGCAGACCGAAGAGCTTCCCATCTACGAGATGCTGGGGGAGTCTCGCTCCAAAGGGGTTGTGATCGGGAAAATTGCAAGCATCCTGCACTCTCGTGGGGAGCCTGAAAGAGCTTTGGAAATCAGCCAGAACCAGGAGAAGGCCATCTTCGAGAAGCTGGGGGAGACGCGCGAGCTCGCCGTCTGCCTGGGGAGGATGGCCGAGATCCTCCGTAGCCTGGGGCGGATCGATGAAGCCATCCAGATTCGCAAGTCCGAGCAGATCCCAAGGCTCAATCAACTCGGCTCGGCCTATGACCTCCTCTTTGCGCAAGAAGGCCTGGCCCTGCTCCTTCTCGAGCGCCAGCAAGCAGGCGACCGGAAGCAGGCGGCCGAGCTTCTCTCCCAGGCGCTCGAAGCGGCTCGGCGCCTTCGGCTCCCGGTGGCGGACCGAATCCGTTCCGTTCTTGAGGAACACGGCTTTACAGAGCCGGTCCAGCCCTGAGCCGAGAGGCATATCCGCTGAGACTGGAACGCGTCGTGCAAAGCCCTGGCGCCGATGGCGACCCGAAAGCGCAAGCTCATCCTCGGCGTGCTGGCCGTCCTCCTCCTGGTCTTCCTCTATCGCGTCTTCTTCGTCTACACCGTCCGTTCTGGCGAGTGCCGTCCGCGGCCAGATCACGGCAAGCTCGCCCGCTTTCCGCCGCCGCGCCGGCCCCTCGTCGTGATGACCTACAACATCGCGGGCCACGACGAGCTGCTCGACGGCGACCACGTGCGGCACATCGGCGAGGCGATCCGGCGCCTCCACCCGGACGTCGTAGCCTTGCAGGAGGTGCATCGCAACACGTGGCAGGCGCGCTTCCGCGATCAGCTCGCGGAGCTCGAGAAGCGCACCGGGCTCCGCGGCTCCTTCGCCCCGAGCTACGTCCGCTGGGGCGGCGCCTATGGCAATGCCATCCTCACCCGCGGCCAGATCGTGAAGGCCGAGGTGCATTCGCTGCCCTGCGTCGGAGAGCCGCGGACGCTCCTCGAGGCGACGATCCGCATCGAAGGGGCCACAATCACCTTCTACACCACGCACTTGACG
>DATEIO010000681.1:0-6585 GCA_035278895.1 Thermoanaerobaculia bacterium
GGGGTTCACGTAGAAGTAGTCACCCCAGAGGATGTTGCGGAAGTCGATCAGGCCCGTGGAATAGCCCGCGTCCGAGGGGAACGACAGGTTGCACGAGGTCACCGAGTCGACCGTCACGTAGCCCCGGGCGATGTTGTCCCCGTAGTCGGCACCTGAGCAGCGGCCGGCGAAGACCGCCGTCGACGGACCACCGGTGTGGGCAGGCCGCAGGTGGTTGTTGAGGAACGTCGAGGTCAGCGTCGCGGTCGGATAGGCGGCGTACAGACCGCCGATCGTGCAGGGGCCCGTCGAGCCGGGGAAGTTGATGTCCTGCGAGAGGACGCCCTTGTTGCTGATGCCGTCCGCCGGGTTCGCGGTGTCCCCCGTGTCTGCGCCGGCGTCCGCGGTCCGCGGCAGGATGCCGTTGAAGATGTCGCGGATGTTGATCGTCTGCACGTCGTAGCCGGTCAGGTAGATGTCGAAGTCGAGGGTCGGGATCGACTCGTCCGTCCAGAACGTGACGTGGGCGACGGCCGCCGAGGCCGAGGCGTTGTTGATCGAGAACAGCGTGGTGACGCCGTTCGGGTTGTTCAGATCCACCTCGAAGTAGGGCAACAGCAGGGTCGCCCCCGGAACGTCGTCGATCGTTCCGATCTCAGCGGCGGCTCTGTGGACCGGGGCCAGCAGGGCACAGAGCAGAACGGCTCCAACCAACAGTTTCTTCATTCCAAGCCTCCTCCTACACACATAAAATCGGGATTGCGCGAAATGCAGCAACCCTCTGCAGGTCTGGGGTGAACTCTTGAAAAACCAAGGTATGGTTCTCTGGGTCGAGAACCATACCTGATCTTGAGGATTTTGGGAAGCCTCTCCGGCTATCTCCCCAGGCTCGCGCTCCTCGGCAGCTCCCCGCCCACGACCCGCTTGACCTCGGCTCCGGCCTGGAAGCGGGTGTCGGCGTTGGCCTGGTTGATGATGGCCAGGGTCTGGAGGTCGACCGTCGAGGGATAGCGCCGGGCGAACTCCTCGAGCGTCATGGCAGAGGGCAGGGAGACCACGTCCACCCGCTTCGGCTCCACGTTGAGCAGCCGGCGGTCCGTAACCCGCTCGAAGGTGCCGATCGCGCCGGACAGGACGTCGCTGTAATTTCTCCACCGGTTCGCCGTGGTGTAGCCCAGGATCTGATAGACCCGGTTGTCGTGCTCCGCGAAGGCGACGACCCCCTGGAGGTCACCCTGCTGCGTCTGCGCGCCGAAGACCCGGGCGACCGCCGGGAGCCCGCCCAGATCGGCCCGCAGGGACTGCCCCTGCTGGATCCCCTGCTGCGAGAAGAACTGCTGCAACGCCGCCTCCGGCGAGCGCTGCTGGGAGAGCGTCACCACCACGATGGCATCCTGGTTCGGGCTGATCGCCCCCACGGCCTGCTTCTGGTTGCTCATGTTCCAGCCCTGCGGGAAGCGGATCTGGACCCCGAGCTCCGGCTGGACGAAGAGGTTGCCCTGGAAGTAGCCCTCGCGGGGGTTCTGGCCAAAGACCACGTTGTCGACCTGCGCCAGGTAGCGGTCGCGGCCGACCGTGCGGTTCTGGCTGGTTCCGCCGAGCTGGGCGATCTGCTCGTCGATGCGCTGGATGCGGTTCTCGGGGGTCGGGTGGGTCGACATCCACCCCGGAACCCGGCCGGCGCCCTGCTGCTCGCTCACCCGGCGCAGCACTTCGAAGACCTGGGGCATCTCGCGCGGGTCATAACCCTGCCCGTACATGTAGCGCAGGCCCAGGTCGTCGGCCTCGCGCTCGTCGTCCCGGCCATACTTGAGGAACATGAGCTGGAGACCCGCCTGGGCGAGCTGGCCGTACTGCTGGGCGAGCTCGGGCTTGACGATCATTCCGGCGATCAGGCCGACCTGGGCGAGCTGCGCCTTGCTCATCTGCTCGACGCTATGGCGCCCGGTGACGTGGCCGATCTCATGGCCGAGGACCGAGACCAGCTCCGCCTCGGAGGTGAGATGGGTCAGGAGCCCCCGCGTCACGTAGATGTAGCCTCCGGGGAACGCGAAGGCGTTGACCACCGGGTCGTCCACCACCCGGAAGGTCCAGGGGAGATCCGGGCGCTCCGAGGCCGCGGCCAGCTTCTGGCCGAGCTGGTTCACGTAGCGCTGGAGCTCGTCGTCCGGGTAGAGCCCGAGCTCCTGGCCGACCTGCTGGTCGGCTTCGCGGCCCATGGCCACCTCCTGCTGCTCACTGATCAGTGCGATCTGGCGCTTGCCCGTCGCCGGGTTGGTCGAACAGCCCGCCAGCATCAGCAATCCGGCGAGAAGCGCCGGAACCGTACCTTTCTTCCACATCGTGTTTGGGCGAAACATGATGGCCTCCTGGTTTGGTAACGGCCGCTCCGGCGACGCCGGCCGGGCCGACGAAACCGGGTAGGTGCAAGATCGATGCCCTCAGGGCGCGACCTTTGCATGCAGCGGGCGGTCATGAATGTCACCGTTCTCGCAAACCTGGAAAGCGACGATCCCAAGTCGTACGACGTGGTGGTGGGCCAGGTGGCCGCGGCGCTGCGCAAAAGCGGGCACCGGGCCTCGATCTTCGGCGTCCACGACGATTTGAAGAAGCTCGTCACCGGCCTTTCCCGGCGCAAGCCGGACCTCGTCTTCAACCTCCTCGAAAGCTTCGGGGACAACCTGGGCGGCGACGTAGCCGTGGCCGGGATGCTCGACCTCCTGGGGCTGCGCTACACCGGAAGCGGCCCCGGAGAGCTCTACCTGCGGCAGGACAAGGGGCTTGCCAAGAAGGTCTTTGCCTTCGAAAACATCCTCTACCCCCACTTCGCCGTCTTCGGCAAGGACGCCGACCTCGAAACCGCGGGCCAACTCCGCATGCCGCTCTTCGTCAAACCCTTGACTGCGGACGCCTCGATCGGTATCGACGGCGACTCCCTGGTGCGGGACGCGATCTCCTTGATGAAACGGGTCGTCGCGATCCACGAAAAGGTGGGCGACAGCGCGCTCGTCGAGGAGTACATCGAGGGGCGGGAGTTCTACGTCGGCATCCTCGGCAACCGGGAGCCGATCGCTTTCCCGCCTATCGAGATGGACTTCTCGGGGCTTCCGGAAGGCATGCCGCGCATCCTGGGGTCCAAGGCCAAGTGGTCGAAGAACAGCGTCGAGTACAAGGGGACGAAATCCGTGCTCGCGGAAATCCCCGACGAGTTGCGAGCCAAGCTCCAGAAGGCCGCCCTCGATGCCTACCGGGCCCTCCGCGTGAAGGACTACGGCCGCGTCGACCTCCGGCTGACCGAGACCGGAGAGATCTACGTCATCGAGGTCAACGCCAACTGCTATCTGGAGAGCGGCAGCGAGTTCGCCGTGGCCGCTGCCGCCGCCGGGATCGAATACCCGGAGCTGGTGAGCCGGATCGCCGAGTTGGCCCTGGAGAGGGCGAAGAACGGGAAGAAATCCTAGAAGAAAGGACGGTAAGGACACCAAAGACACCAAGGACACTGAAGACGAGGAAAACTCGTCCTTGCAGTCCTTGGTGTCCTTGCAGTCCTTTTCTGCCGCGCAGGCCCTGGATGCCGCAAGGCTACGGCATGTAGCTCCCCCGGTGCACGTGGTTCATGGCGAGCGCGGTGACCAGCGTCGTCAGGGCGATCGTGGCTGGCCGCTCGCGGTCTTCCGGGTAGACCTGGGCGAGCGCCTCGGCGCGGTCCGCCATGTGGCGCAGGAGGACGCGGGTGCGCTCGGGAAAGTGGCCGGTCCAGCGGTAGATGTCCGCGGGGAGGTCGCGCATCAGGCGCAGGATCAACCCGGCGGCGGGGCGGCGCGGGGCGTCAGTCGTCAGGTCCTCGGGCCGTCCCCAGTCCTCGAAAATCGCCTTCAAGGCGCCGTCCAGGCCGGGGAGGAGATCCGCGGAGTCGGCCTCCCAGCCGCGGTAGTACTGGTCGAGCGTATAGGGGATGTCCCCCACGTCCTCGTCCAGCTCCACCTCGGTGACGAGAGGATCGGTCTCGCGAAGCTCGCGCATCAGCTCGTCGCAATACTGGAGCTTGGTCAGAGCCTGGGGCCAGTCCGCGTACTCGGCGCGCCAGTCGAGGCCGGGGGTCATCCAGACGGCGAAGGTCTCGGCCCAGTCCTCGTCCGGGTGCTTCTGGGCGTACCAGCCCGGCAGGTGGCGGACGTAGCGCCGGCTGAACGGCTCCGGCCGGTACTCCTCCCGGTAGGGCTGGGTGATCGAGCCAAAGCAATGCACCCACTCTTCCCGCTCGTAGAGACGGTACGCGTAATTGACCACGTGCCCCATCTCGTGGCGGAGGTAGCGCAGAAGCTCCCAGCGCCCCATCCCTTCGACGTGCCCGGTCCGCTCAGCGTGGAGCTCCGTCAGGTCCGGCCGCGCCAGATAGAACGGGATGGCGATCGCCACCGTGCCGAAGGGGACCCCCCACTCACTCGAAAGATAGAAGTGGGGGCGCACCCGGCGGATTCCGGCCGCGTCGAGCTCGCGCTCGAATTCGGCTACGACCGGCTCCAGGGGCGTGCCCTCGATCCGGAGCTGCAGGTCCCGGATGGGGCGGTCTCCCAGGTGCGCTTCCTCGAAGGCGACGGCCGGCCGTTCCATGCCGGAAACGAGAGGCAAGATCGGTGCCTCCGGCTTGTAACCTTCCGTGCGCCCCTCTCGTAGTGGCCTTCAAGGAGCGCCGCACGGCCTCCCGAAATCCGAGGAGAGATGCCATGAAGAAGCTGATCCTTCCCGTTGCCGCCGCCCTGCTCTGCGCCCTCCCCGCCCGCGCCGACGAGGTCGTCCGCACGTTCCAGAAGCAGCTCCCCGTAGGGGGCATCGAGAACATCCACATCGAGATCCCGGTCGGCGAGGTGGAAATCGAGGCCGGAGACGGCCGGCAGGTGGAGACCAAGGTCGAGATCACCTGCGAGCGCGGGAAACCACGCTGCCTGGAGGCTGCCAAGAACGTGCGGTTCGTCTACTCGGCCGAAGACGGCCGGCTCCACTTCGAGCTCAAGAACTGGCCCAAGGTCAACGCCAAGGGGCTCGAGGTCCACGCCCGCTTCACCGTGCCCCGGGACCTGGCGCTCCGGACCGAGCTCGGTGTGGGCGAGCTCACGGTTCAAGGAATCGAAGGCGACCTCCAGGCCGATCTGGGCGTCGGCGAGGTGAACGTGACGATGCCCGAGTCCGCCGTGAGCTCGGTGAGGCTGGATACCGGTATCGGCGAGGCGGACTTGAGCGCCGGCGGCCGGCACTACGAGAGCGAGGGCCTGTTCGTGCGCCAGATCAACTGGAAGAAGGGCAAGGGACAGTCCCACGTCGAGGTGGACTGCGGGGTGGGCGAGATCAACGTGGCGCTCCGGTAGCGCTAGAAGCGATCGAGCCTCTCGGGAGAGTGGCCCGTCCAGTAGAGCCACGCGAGGAGCAGAGCCGCCGCGATGGAGAGGTTCGCCACCGCGATCATCCCCATCAGGATCTGCCCCTCGCTCCAGTTGTCCGCGTTGTGGAGGACCCGCAGCAGGGTCAGCATGGACAACAGAAAGAGAAAGACGGCCCAGAGCGCCGCGGGCCACCGGCTGCGGAATCCGCCGCCGGTCCGCGCCTCGAGCAGGAAGATGATCAGGCTCGTCAGGCTGATCAGGGAGACGAGGAGGTCGATCATGGTGGGGATATTTTAGCTAGACTGCCTCCCCGGCATGCCCCCCTCCCTCCACGTCGTCCTCGTCCACCCGGAGATCCACTGGAACACCGGCAACGCCGGCCGGACCTGTCTGGCCGCCGGGGCGCGGCTCCATCTCGTCGAGCCGCTGGGGTTCTCGCTGGACGAGCGGGAGGTGCGCCGCGCGGGGCTCGACTACTGGCCCCGGGTCGATCCCGTGATCTGGCCTTCCTGGGATCGTCTGGAGGAAAAGCTCCCCGATCTGGGCGAGCCGTTCTTCTTCAGTGCGGAGGCGACTCGGGACTACTGGAGCGTCTCGTACCCGGAGCGCACGGTCCTGGTCTTCGGGAAGGAGAGCGTGGGGCTGTCTCCGGAGATCCGCGAGCGCTTCCGGGACCGGCTGGTGCGGATTCCCATGGTGGACCGGGAGATCCGGTCCCTGAATCTCTCGACCTCGGTGGCGCTGGCGCTCTACGAGGTCATGCGCCAGAGGGGCCCCATCCCCCGCCGCCCGGAGTCTCCAGGATGAGCCGGTCTCCCGCTTCCACCTCGCGGCCGTCCACCGGACCCATCTCCTCCACCTTCCCCGAGGCGCGCACGAGGCGCTGACGCCCGGGCGCTCCCGGCGCTCCCCCTTCCATTCCATAGGGTGCCTCGACCCGGTGCTGGGAGAGGAGGGAGAGGGACATGGGTTCCAGGAAGGTCAGCTCGCGGATGGCGCCGTCCCCTCCACGGAAGCGGCCCTCCCCGCCGGAGCCGGCGCGGATCGCGAATCGCTCCAGGCGCACGGGGTAGCGGTGCTCCAAGACCTCGGGGTCGGTGATCCGGGTGTTCGTCATGTGCGTGTGGACCGCGCTCGCGCCGGCAAAGCCCGGACCGGCACCCGCGCCGCCGCAGACGGTCTCGTAGAAGCCGAAACGGTCGCTGCCGAAGAGGAGGTTGTTCAT
>DATEIO010000682.1:0-45803 GCA_035278895.1 Thermoanaerobaculia bacterium
GGGGGGGGGGGGGGATATTAGACAACAGAAAAAAGAACTTAGCAAAGAGGCCAAGAAAGGTCTGCGCCTTGTCCAGGTTTTTGGTCCCCGTTTCCCTCCCGGGATATAGTCGGGACCGGCCATGAGCGAAACGTCCGACGGCACCTTCGACAAGCTGCGCGAGCTGGCCCAGAACCTCTGGTGGTCCTGGCAGCCGGACATCCGCGCGATCTTCCGCGAGCTCGACCCCGCGATCTGGCGGGTCGTCTACCACAACCCTGTGGCGCTCCTGCAGCGCATCGACGCCGAGGAGGTCTCCCGCCGGGTGGCCGACCTCGAAATGCAGACCCGCATCAACCAGGCCCACCGGCGTTTGAAGAGCTATCTCGCGGGCGTCGCGGCCGGCGAGAGCTGGGGCATGACGCACGCGGGGCCGCTGCGCGCCCATCCGGTCGCCTACTTCTCCGCCGAGTTCGGCCTCCACCAGTCGCTCCCGATCTACTCGGGCGGCCTGGGGGTGCTCGCGGGCGATCATTTGAAGAGCATGAGCGACCTGGGCGTTCCGGTCGTGGGAATCGGCCTTCTCTATCACCAGGGCTACGTCCACCAGCTGATCGACGAAAACGGCTGGCAGCAGGACCTCTACGAGCCGATCGCCGCGGCCGAGCTCCCCGTCGAGCCCGTTTTCGGGGCGGACGGCGAGCAGGTCCGCTTCAGCGTGGAGCTTCCCGGACGGGACGTCTTCCTGAAGGTCTGGCGTGTGCGCGTGGGCCGGAGCGGCCTGCTCCTCCTGGATGCCCGGGACGACGCCAACTCGACCGACGACCAGGCGTTGACGGCCCGCCTCTACGGCGGCGACCAGGAGACCCGCATCCAGCAGGAGATCCTCCTGGGCGTGGGCGGCTACCGGGCGCTGGGCATCGTGGGGATCAAGCCGGCGGTCATCCACCTGAACGAGGGGCACTCGGCCTTCGCGCTGCTGGAGCGGGCGCGGTACTACATCGAGCACGAGGGTCTGGAGCCGGCCGAGGCGCTGCGCGAGGTCAAGGCCAAGAGCGTGTTCACCACCCACACGCCGGTCGAGGCGGGGCACGACCGCTTCCGCCCGGAGCTCGCCGGCCGGCACCTGGAGGCGATCGCCCGGAGCCTCGGCATGCCGCTCGACGAGGTGCTCGCCCTGGGCGCCGAAAGGCCGAACGATCCCGGAGCCCCCTTCTGCCCCACCGTGCTCGCGTTGAACCTCTGCCGCCGCACCAACGGCGTGGCCGACCTCCACGGCCGGGTGTCGCGCAAGATGTGGCACTACCTCTACCCCGGCAAGACCGAGGACGAGGTGCCGATCGGCCACATCACGAACGGCGTCCACGTGCGCACCTGGCTCTCGGCGGACATGCACAACCTGTTCGTGACCCACCTGGGCCCCAAGTGGCTCGAGTCGATCTCGCGGCCAAACCTGTGGGCCAAGATCGAGGGGATCTCGGACGCCGAGCTGTGGGAGGTCCACCAGGTGTTGAAAGCCCGGCTTCTCACCTTCGCGAGGCGGCGGCTCGCCGAGCGCCGGCAGCGCCTGGGGCTCCCAGAGCCGGAGCGCGAGGCGCTCGATCCCGAAGCCCTGCTCCTGGGCTTCGCCCGCCGCTTCGCAACCTACAAGCGGGCCGACCTCCTGTTCACCGATCTGGACCGGCTGGACCGGCTGGTGAACGATCCCCAGCGGCCGCTCCAGATCATCTACGCCGGCAAGGCCCACCCGCGTGACACCGGCGGCAAGGCGCTCGCCCAGCGGGTGGCGAACCTGGAGAAGGACCCCCGCTTCGCCGGCCGGATCGTGTTCATCGAAAATTACTCGATGCACGTGGGCCGGCAGCTCGTCCAGGGCGTGGACGCGTGGCTGAACACCCCGCGCCGGCCCTTGGAAGCCTGCGGCACGAGCGGCCAGAAGTGCATTCTGAACGGCGCGCTCAACTGCTCGATCCTGGACGGCTGGTGGGCCGAGGCCTACGACGGGAGCAACGGCTTCGCCATCGGAGCCGGCGAGATCCACGCCAATCCCGACGTGCAGGACGAATACGACGCCAAGGCCCTCTTCGAGACCCTGGAAAACGAGGTCGTCCCCCTCTACTACGAGCGCAACTCCCAGGGCGTGCCCTGGCGTTGGGTCGCCCGGGTGAAGCGAGCCATGCGCACGCTCGCCTGGCGCTACAACGCCGACCGCATGGTGATGGACTACGTGAACCAGTCCTATCTTCCGGCCGCCGGCGGCGATACGTGCCGGATGCCGCCGGTGTAGGCGATGAACGCAAGGCGGCTTTCCGCAGGGCTGCTGGGCCTTTGGGGGATGGTGGCGCCTCTCTCCGCGCAGAGCGGCCCTGGGACCACGGTCCAACCCGCGGGCAAGGAGCCGGTCCTGACACTCGGAGGGCTGCTCCAGGTGCAGGCGGACTTCGGGGACCGGGGAGACAGCCGGTTCACCAACGACAACGACCGCTTCTACCTGCGGCGTGCGCGCCTCAATGCCACCGGCCGGTTCCTGGAGGAATTCGATTTCCGCCTGGAGATGGATTTCGCGGGAAGCCTCTCGAACACGTCGAGCCTGCGGGCGCAGATGACCGACGGCTTCATCAACTGGAACCGCCATCCCGGCGCCAACGTGCGGGCCGGCCAGTTCAAGACGCCGTTCGGCTTCGAGCAGCTCTATGGCGATCCGCGGCTCATCACGATCGAGCGCAGCCTGGTCAACGACCGCCTGGCGCTCTCCCGCCAGATCGGCGCCCAGGTGGGCGGCGACCTCTTCGCAAAGCGGCTCTCCTACGCGGCGGGGCTGTTCAACGGCAACAGCGTCAACAACAACTTCAACGACAACGACAAGCTCACGGTCGTTGGCCGTCTGGTGGCCGTGCCCTGGCAGGGCAAGCTCTTCGGGGAAAACGCCACCTGGTCCGTGGGCGGCAACGCCTTCACGTCCGACGACAGCTCCGCGACGCTCTCGGCGGACCTGGGGCTCGACTCGACCCCCACGACGCCGGACCGGGACGGCATCTTCGCGGGCGAGCGGCGGGGGACCGGCTTCGACAGCCAGCTCGTGGCCGGCCGCTTCGAGCTCTGGGCCGAGTACCTGCGGACCGGTTTCGAGCCGGCGAACCGCATCCCCAGCGCGGATTTCGTGGCGGACGGCGGCTACCTCCAGGTTTCCTGGTTCGTCGTCCCCCAGAAGCTGCAGCTCGTCCTCAAACAGGAGACCTTCGATCCGCGCGACGACGCCTCGGAGGACGAGACCGACACCACGACGCTCGGGGCCAACTGGTACCTCAAGGGGCACGACCTGAAGCTGATGCTCGACTACCTGCGCGTGGAAGCCGGGAGCCTCGACCCGGAGGACAAGGTGATCGCCCGCTTCCAGGTGATCTTCTAGGGGAGGCCGGAGGAGGCCCTTCCCGCCCGGACGTAGCTCGATTTTAGGATTCCGGAATCGGGTATCATCCTTGCTTGGCTCGATGATCCCAATGCTTCCCGAGATCTCCCAGTCCTCGCATCTGACGCCCAACGCTCGTCCCGCCGCCCTGCGCTACGGTTTCGCGGTGCTGACAGTGCTGGTGGCGATTCTGGTCCGCTGGCCCTTGCAGTCGATTCTGGGGGACAGCGTTCCCTTCCTCTTCTTCTTTCCGGCCGTCGCGGCGGCGGCCGGGTTCGGAGGATTGGGGGCCGGCCTGCTCGCCACGGCGCTTTCGACGGTGGCCTCGGCGGTCTTCTTTCTGGCTCCCGAGCTGTCCATTACCGTGAGCGGTCTTTCAGGCACGGTCCAACTCTTTCTGTTCTCCGGGATTGGCGCGTTCATCAGCCTGTTGAGCGAGGCGCTCCACCAGGCGCGGCGCCGGGCCGAAGCCGTAGCGGCCGAGAGCGTCCGGCAGAAGGAGGAGATCCTCCGGGCGCGGGCGGAGGCTCAGGAGAGCGGCCGGGAGGAACGGCGGAGCCGCGAGGAGCTGGAGGCCATGAACCGCATCGGCCGGGTCCTCGCGGCGGAGCTGGACCTGGAGCGTCTCGTCCAGGCGCTCACCGACGAGGCGACGGCAGTCACTCACGCCCAGTTCGGAGCCTTTTTCTACAACGTGGTCCGGCCGGGACAGGAGTCCTACACGCTCTACACCCTGTCGGGCGCGCCCCGGGAGGCGTTTTCCGGCTTTCCGATGCCGCGCAACACGCACGTGTTCGGACCGACCTTCCGGGGCGAAGCGATCGTGCGGAGCGACGACATCACCCAGGACCCGCGCTACGGCAGGAATCCTCCCTATCACGGCAAGCCCGAAGGCCACCTGCCCGTGCGCAGCTATCTCGCCGCGCCCGTGGTGTCCCACTCGGGCGAGGTGCTGGGCGGGCTCTTCTTCGGCCATTCGGAGGTGGGGATCTTCACCGAGCGCGACGAACGGATCCTGGCCGGAATCGCCGGGTTCGCGGCGGTCGCGATCGACAACGCGAACCTCTTTCGGGAGGTGCGTGAGGCCAAGCAGCAGGCCGAGCAGGCCAACCGGGCCAAGGACGATTTCCTGGCGACCGTCTCCCACGAGCTGCGCACCCCTTTGAACGCCATGATGGGCTGGGGCCAGATCCTCCTCACGAGCGACGCCGATCCCGAGAAGAGGCACAAGGGGCTGGAGACGATCGTCCGCAACGGCCGGCTCCAGGCGCAGCTCATCGACGACCTCCTGGACGTATCGCGGATCATCACCGGCAAGATGCGGCTCGAAGTCCGGCTGGTCGAGCTGGTGTCGGTGATCGAAGCGGCCATCGAGTCGATCCGGCCGGCGGCGGAAGCCAAGCAGATCAGCCTGCTGCGCAGGCTGGACCCTCTGGCCGGCCCGGTCGCGGGCGATCCCTCCCGGCTCCAGCAGGTGGTGTGGAACCTGCTCGCGAACGCGGTCAAGTTCACACCCAAGGGGGGCAAGGTCGAAGTGCGGCTCGAGCGGGTCGACTCCCACGTGGAGATCGTCGTGGCCGATACGGGGATGGGGATCAGCCCGGAGTTCCTCCCCCACGTCTTCGACCGCTTCCGCCAGCTCGACGGCTCCATGAAGCGCCAGCACGGCGGCCTGGGGCTCGGCCTCTCGATCGTCCGCCACCTGGCGGAGCTCCACGGCGGCACCGTGCAGGTGAAAAGCCCGGGCGAGGGCCAGGGAAGCACGTTCGTCGTGGCGCTCCCGGTCCTGGGGTAGGGCCCAGGACCCTCCCGCCCGCCCGACGAACACGGACTTTCACGGACGAACACGGACCCGGGGGGAGCGCGGTCCTTTTTGTCCGTGTCAGTCCGTGAAAGTCCGTGTTCGTCGGGCGGGCGGGCGGCCCCCTACCCCCGCCGCCGCTGCCACCACTGGTGGGCCCGCCAGGCCCGCGTGGCCTCCATCTCGCGAATCACCCTGTTCAGGCGCTCGATCTCGGCGTAGGTGCGGCCGAGGTGGTCGTTCTGGTCGTCCACAGTGCCGCGGAGCTTTTTCTCGTCGTCGTAGAGGCGCTGGAGGTCGGCTCCCAGGCGCTGGTGCTCGGCGATCAGGCGGCTCTGCTCGTCCTTCAGGGCGGCGAGCTCGCCGTTGGCGCCGTGGAAGCGCTCTTCCCAGAGGAAGCGCTCGCGGGCGAGGGCGTCGTGGGCCTGGCGGAGGGATGAAAGCTCGTCGCGGCGGTGACCCAGCTCCCGGAGGGCTCCGGCGCGGCCCTCGCGCTCGGTGACCAGCTCGGCCCTCAGGATATCCACGGCACGGGCGAGGACGTCCGGGCGGAGGTGGCCCGCGTGCTTGGCGAGCACCCTCGACTTGACCGCGAGGAAGTCGCCGCGCTCGCGCGGACGCTCTCCGAAGACGTGATGGCTGCCGCCCCGGAAGTGGCGGTACTCGCAGGTGACCCGGGCGAGGTGGTGGAACGGCGTGATCGCGGCCAGGCGGATCAGGAAATCCCAGTCCTCGAAGAACGGGAGCGAGGGATCGAACGGCCCGGCCTCGGCGAAAAGCCGCCGCTCGATCGCCAGGGTGTTGAAGGGGATGTAGTTGTCGACCAGGAGGACGTCCGGATCGAAGTCGCGGCTGTACGGGAGCCGGCGCTCGCGGCAGATCCAGCCGCCCGCGGCGTCGAGCTCGTAGATGGCCACGGCGGCGTCCGTGTAGGCGACGCGCACTCCGGCGGTGGAGACGAGGCCGGCGAGCGTCGCAAGGTGCTCCGGAGCGGCGAGATCGTCGTCGTCCAGGAAGGCCACGAAATCGCCGGTCGCGGCGGCGACGCCAGCCTGGGCCGCTCCGGCGCGGCCGCGCGTCTCTTCGAGATCCACGCGCGTGACCGGCAGCGGGAAGCCGAACGGCACCGGGGGCGGCTCGCCGCCGTCGTTGACGAGGACGACCTCGGCGCGGCGGTACTCCCCCTCGGCGAGGCTCGCCAGGGCTTCGGCCAGAAGCGCCGGACGGTCCTTGGTGCGGACGACGACCGAGATCCGCGGCCCTTCGCGCACCTCGTGGACCTCCGGCAGGCCGCCCAGGTGGCGGACGAGCTGGGCGGGGCTCCGCGTGGTGAAGTCCGAGAGGCGCAGGCGCCGGTAGCCCTCGGCCAGATTCACCTCGGGCCGGAGCGAGAGCGTGCGGAAGCGGCGCAGGCCCAGGGCTGCGTTGAAGTAGGGGTGGCGCTCCTCCTGGCTCGCGTAGGCCTCCATGGCGCGGTCCAGGAGGTCGGCCTCCTCGGAGACGTCGACCAGGAGGTCCGGATGGCCAGGATGGTTCACCTCGTAGAGGAGCACGCGCAGGCCGCGGAGCGGCTCGCCGGCCGGATCGCCGTCGCGCAGCGGGGCGAGCAGGCGGTGGAAGGCGGTGAAGGCGGCGCGGTGGTCGCGCGTGATCTCCAGGGGCGAGGGGACGAGCACGAGGTCCGGCCGCTGGGTGAGGATCGCGCGGCGGATGCCCGCCTCGGCCTCGTCCAGGTGGCGGTCGAGCGCGCCGTCCGGCAGGCCCAGGTGGTCGCAGCCGGCGAAGCCCAGGAGCTCGCACACCTTGCCGGACTCCTCCCGCCGCCGCAGGCTGTAGGCGGCGCCCTCCGCCACCTCCTCGGCGCCGCCGCTCCCGTCCGTCAGGAACAGCACGCGCACGGCGGCTCCGGCCTTGGCGAGCTGGGCCAGAAGCCCGCCGCAGCCCAGGACCTCGTCGTCGTAGTGGGGAGCGAGCACGAGGGCGCTCTCGGCGCGCACGCGCTCGGTCCAGCCGGGAGGGGCGAGGGTCGTTCCGTTCATTGGATGTACCCCAGGGCGCGCAGCCGGCGCTCGGTTTCGGGATCGGGAGCCTGGACCACGGTGGACGCCCGCCGGCCCGCGGGCAGCCAGAGGCGCAGAGCCGGGCTTTCAGTCACCGGCCAGCCATTCGCGGTGAGCGCGGCCTTGCCCGCCGGGCCGCCCGTAGACGGCGCGCCGGAGCCGAGAAGCACCGGCGCCGGCCGGCCGTCCAGGAACGCTTCGACCGAGCGGATGCCGGGGAGATCCCCTTCGAGGAGGAATCCCTTGACCAGCGTCTCGCCAGCGAGATCGAAGCGCACGCGGTCGCCGTGGAGCTCGACCACGTCGTCCTCGGCGAGGAAGTAGGACTCCCAGCGGGTGGGCGGCCGGTCGAGCACGATCGTGCCCGTGAGGCGGGAGCCCGCGGGCAGGCCCGAGGCGAACACGCGCAGGCCCGGCATCTGGCGGTCGAGCTGGCGGTGGATCACCGGCTGGAGCGCCGCGATCTCCTCCGGCGACCGGTCCGCGAGGTTCGCCTTCTCCGCGCGGTCCTTTGCAAGATCGTAGAGCTCGATCCGTTTCAGGCGCGCGAGATCCTGCGTCCACAGGTGCTCCTGGAGCGGATCGGTGGGCGCGAACGGCGTACGCGGGTTGAATAGGATGAGCTTCTTCTTTTCGAGCACGGCCGCGGCGCGCAGGGGGCCGATCATCATGTGCTGCGCAAAGGCCGGGCGCCGTGGGAGCGGGGCTTCGCCCGCGAGCGCGGGCAGGAGGTCCACCCCCTCCCACGCGGGATCGGGCTCGCCCCCGGCGGCCTGGACGATCGTGGGCATCAAATCCAGGAGCCGCACCGTTCCCGGGAGGCGCCGGCCCGCGGGCAGGCGGCCGTCCCAGCGCAGGAGGAGCGGCACGTGGATCTGGTCCTCGTAGAGCGTGAATCCGTGCTTCCAGCCGCCGTGGTCGTAGAGCTCCTCGCCGTGGTCGGCGGTCAGGACCACGAGCGTGTTCGCGAGCACCTCCGGCGGGATCGCGGAGAGGAGCTCGCCGATGCGGCCGTCCACATAGTGGATCTCGCTGTCGTAGAGCGCGGTCAGGTGCGCGACGTCCTGGCCCGGGCGCTGGAGCGGGACCCGGCCTGCGTAGACGCCGTGGACGTGCCGGCCGGTCAGATTCCCCCGGTACTTGGGGAAGAAGGGCGAGCGGCCGTCCACGATCTCCGGGTTCTCGTAGGGATCGTGCGGATCGATGTAGTGGACGTAGAGGAAGAACGGGTCGTTCCGGTGCGCTTCGAGCCACGGGAGCACCCGGGCGTTCAGCTCCCTGGAGTCGGGCTGGTCGAGCGAATTCGTCCCCTCGGGCGGGCTGTAGAAGGTCGTGAAGCCCTTCCCGAAGCCGTTTCCCTCGTGGAGGATCTGGTTGGCGAAAAAGCCGCCGGTCTCGTAGCCGAGCTTGCCGAGCGCCTGGGCGAGCGTCGGGATCTCCTTCGGAATGCCGTAGGCCTTGGGATCGTCCCCCAGGACCTCGCCCGGTGCGCGGCCGGTCAGGAACGACGCGACCGAGGGGAGGGTCCACGGCGCCTGCGAGTACGCCTCCTCGACCACCACGCCGGGCTTCGCGAGCCACCGGTCGATCTCGGGCGAGGTGGGGCGCTGGTAGCCGTAGGGCGTCAGGTGGTCGGAGCGCAGGGTGTCGACGAGGATGAAGAGGACGTTCGGCCGCGGGCGCTCCTCCGGGCGGGAGGAGAGGCGCACCGGGCTCCAGGCCACGAGGTTGGCGCTCCGCGCGCCGGGCGGGAGGCCGTCCATCTCCGCCGAGAACTCCAGGGTGACGTCGCGGCCGGCCCAGCGGGAGAGGTCCACCGTGAAATCGAGCCAGCGGGGGCGCTCCCGCTCGGTCGAGCGCACCACGTCGAGCACCTCGCGATCGTCTCCGCTCTTCGCCACCACCCAGGCGCGGAGCCCCTGGATGACCTTCCACGCCTCGGGGTGGATCTGCACCCCCGCGTGCAGCTCGGCCCGCTCGGGCACCCGGCCCGTCCACGTCCACGGCGCGACCGCGGCGAGCACGGCCGGCCGGCGCTCGCCGTCGAAGGTGAGGTCGAGCGGCTCGGGCGCCTTCCGGAAGCGCAGCCCCGGCCCCGCGCCGTTGCCCACGGTGAAAAGCTGCTTCGCCACGGCGTCGCGCAGGGAGAGCTCGCGCGGCAGGTCGCGGCCGGAGCAGCCGGCGAGGGCCACGAGAGCGAGGGCTGCGAGGGTGCGCTGGAGGTGGATCACGGCCGAGACGCTTCCCGGGCGCGGCGACGGCGCAGGCCGTCCGCCCCCACGGCGGCGAGGCCCAGCAGCGAAAGCACCGTCCCCGGCACGATTCCGTCGGGATGGTATCGCAACTCGATACGCCCCGGTCCCGGCCCCACGCGGACCGAGAGGAGCAGCCCGCGCAGGAGGTCGACGGGCACGGGCTCGCCGTCGAGCGTCGCGGTCCAGCCCGGGTCCCAGGTTTCGGCCACCACGAGGCGTCCGGGCTTCGGCGCGTCGAACGCGATCGTCCAGGCGCCGGGGACGCGCCGCTCGACGGTGACCCGGCTGCCGCGCGCGGGTCCGGAGAGGCGCGCGAGCGGGAGGGCGCGCGGGCGCTCCCAGATCCGGGCGTCCGGCCCCTGGTAGGCGAGCCGCCAGCCCAGGCCGGCCGGCGGCTCCCCGGCGGGGCCGCCCATCACCCAGCGCACGCCCAGGCGGTCGAGCCAGGGATCGGTCCAGTCGTCGATGGGATGGAAGTAGACGGGATCGCCCGTGCCCAGCTCGTCGTAAACCTTTTCGTAGCGGTGGAGCTTGACGGGGCTGTCCCCCCGCACGTCGTAGACGCCGTGGACCATGGCCGCGTCCGGATGGAACGCCGTGCCCAGGCCCGCCATCCGCTCGGGCCTTCCCTGGAGGAAGCGGACCGCGCCAGTCACCGGATAGAGCAACGCCTTCGAGAGCCCCGGGTTCGTGGGCCCGTGGGCGGCAACGAGATCGATCACCAGGAGCGCCGGGATCAGGGGCCAGACCGCCCAGCGGCCTTTCGCGGAGAAGCGGAGCGAAAGCGCGATCCCCAGGAGGAGCACCGACGCCCAGCTCAGCCAGCCGGACTGCCCATGCATCAGGCCCCGCGCCGCCCACTCCTCCGAGAAGCGCCACCAGGCGACGCCGAGGAGAAGGAGGCCGAGCGCGGACCCCACGGCGATCCCCCGGCCCTTGCCTTCGAGCCACCGGTCGCAGCCCGCGGCGGCCAGAAGCGCGAGGCCCAGCTCCACGCCGAACTTCAGGTAGTGGTGGATGCCGCGCTTGATGACGGGCAACGTTAGGAGAACCTCCCGGAAACCGGGAAGGTGGTAGGCGCAGAGGAGGGCGACGGCCGTCATCACCGCCACGGCGAGCCAGCGCCGGTCCCCCCGCGCGGCGGCCACTCCCGCGACGGCGAGCGGGATCGTCAACGCTCCGGCGTAGACCGCGGTGGCTGCGAAGTTGTACGGCCCCCACCACGTGCCGTGCGCCGGATTGCCGAACAGGTCCGGCAGGAGGAAGCGGAGCCACAGCGCTCCCACGACCCCGAGCGGCGGCGGCGTGCTCGGGTCCCAGTGGAGCCACTTGCCGCTGTCCAGAAGCGTCTTATAGAGCGGGAGGATCTGGACCGCCGAGATGGCGAGTGCCGCGATCCATCCCCCCAGAAACCCCGCCCAGGTTGCGACGGGCCGGACGCTCCCGCGGACGAGGAGATAGAGGCCCGCGAGCATCGCCGTGAAGACCGGCGTCTCGGGATGGCCCCCGAGGAGCTGGAGCCCTCCGGCGATCGCGAGCGCTCCCCAGCTCCCCTTCCCCGCAGCCAGGCGCTCGACCGCGAGGAGCACCCAGGGGACGAGCGCGTGGCAGTTCCCCATGGGGAAGAGGAGAAAGCTCGTGATCATCCCCGACATCGGAAAGATCAGGGCGGCGAGAAGCGCGGCCGGGCGGCTCGCGCCCAGCTCCCGGGCGAGCGCGAAGGCGCCGCAGCCGCCGATCACCACCCGCAGCCACGGCAGAAGGAGGAAGCCGAGCTGGACGGGCAGGGCCGCGAACAGGAGGTGGAGCGGGAAGAGGGGCGCTCCCGAGCCGTTGCTCCAGTAGGGGCTGCCGGAGAACTGGTACGGGTCCCAGAACGGGAGCCGGCCGTCCCGCATCTCGTTGCGGAGGAACAGGAGCCACGGCTGGACCTGGTGGGTGATGTCCCGCAGGTTGGGATTGCCGGCCGCCGGATCGGCCACGCCCTGCCAGGGCGCGTGGAGCGCCATCGTGGCCGCGGGGCTCGGGAGCCCGTCTTCGAGGCGGAGAGCGGGATGGAGGAGCGCCACCCCCGCGAGCCCGCAGACGGCCCAGGGGATTCCCAGCTCCCGCTTGGTCAGGAGACCGGCGAGCGAGAGGAGCACGAGGAGAGGAAGGGCGAGATTCAACGCCCTGTCTCCTCCGCGCCGGGGTACACTAGCGCCCCTTGATGACGGCTCCTCTGACCCATGCCTCCTCCGAGATCGAGCGCCCGGCCTGCCCGCTCTGCGGGAGCGGGGAGCGGCGCGAAAACGTCTACGTGTTTCCCCCCTACGCCGTCGCGCGCTGCCGGCATTGCGGCCTCTGGTACCTCCACCCGCGGCTCGCCGAAGAGAGCATGCGCGCCTGCTATGTGGACGACGCCTACTTCGAGGGCGGCGAGGCCGGATATTCGAGCTACCAGTCCCAGGAGGCGACGCTCAGGCCCACGTTCCGGGCGTTCCTCCGGGAGCTCTCGAAGCGCGGCATGACCGGCGGCCGGCTGCTCGAGGTGGGCTGCGCCTACGGCTTCTTCCTGGACGAGGCCAAGGGCTTTTTCGACCACCGCCGCGGCACCGACTACTCGCCCGCCGCCTACGAAAAGGCCAGGAGCCGCGCCGACCGGGTGGATCTCGGCGGGTTGGAGCAGATCGCCCCGGGCGAGCTCTTCGACACGATCGCCGTCATCCACGTGATCGAGCACATCTACGATCCGGTCGCGTTCCTTCGCGAGTGTGCCACGCATCTGGCGCCGGGCGGCTCGATCGTGCTCGCGACGCCGGACATGGGGAGCTTCTGGCGCCCCCTGATGCGCTACCGCTGGCCGTTCTTCAAGATCCCCGAGCACGTGACCTTCTTCGACCGGAAAACGTTGAAGAAGCTCCTCGCAGCGAGCGGCTTGACGGACGTTCAGGAGCTCCCCTACCGGAGCGCCTTCTCCTTCGACCTGATCGGCGAGAAGCTCCACGTGCGCATGCCCGCGGGTTTGAAGGACCGCCAGCTCTGGCTCCCGGCAACCACGATCGCGGCGGCGGGGCGCAAGCCTAGGTGAAATCCCAATCGCCCATCGAATAGGTGAAGCCGGCCGCCGCCGCCACCGGATCTTCGCCGCCCTCCCGGCCGCGGCACCCGATGAACTGCCGCTCCCCCGTGAAGCTGAGACCCAGCCGGGAGTCCGGCAGCGCCCAGAAGCGCCACCTCTTGAGCCCGGTCGCCCGGAGATCCGCTGCCACGGCGAGGAGCGAAGGGTACCACTCGGCACCCGAGGGGAGCCAGAGCTCGGCGGCCCAGGTCTCCTCCCCGAGAAAAGAGAAAACCGCAAACCCTTCCATCTCTCCGGAGAAGAGGCGGTAGAAGCGGTAATAGCGGTTCGGGCGCGCCCAGTAGCGCCAGTTGAGGAACGCGGCCGAGCGGCGGACGCCCAGGACGCCGCAGGACTCCCAGAGGGCCTCGGCCCAGTCTCCGGCGGAGTCTCCGGTCTCGATCCGCACCCCCTGGGGCACGGCGGCCTCAGGGATCTCTCCCCCGAAGATCTCGGCGGTCGTGAGCGGGCGGTATCCGAAGGTGCGCTCCCCTAGCCGGAAATGCCGCTCGCTTGGGAAGCCGAAGATCCAGGGAGCGTCTCCTTTCCGCGGAAGATCCGCGAGGAGCTGGCGGCCGAGCTCCACGAGCGCGGGTCGCAGGCCGCGGCGGCGGGTGGTGCCGGCGAAGTCCACGAGCGTCCAGATCCCGGCCTCGCCACCACGCCAGCGCGCCGGCAGGCAGAGCGCCCCGGCGTGGGCCACGACCTCGCCGGATATCTCTGCGACCAGGCTCCTCCCCTCTCCGGGGATCGCGCGGTACTTCCAGGTCCATTCCTCGGGCGAGAGGCCGTGGCCGAAGCGGTCGGAAAACAGGGCTCCGAGGGACGGGAGGTCCTCCGGACGGGTGGAGCGCAAAGAGAGGCCGGAGGTCACCTCTGGCCCCGGTGCCGCAACCGGATGAGGATCACGTCCCGGAGCATGGAGAGGGAGGAGCGGATGGGATCGACCCGCGAATCGGGCGAGTCCACCCAGACGACGCCGACCTCGCCGATTCCGTGGCCCCGCCGCCGCGCGAGCCACAGGAGCTCGACGTCGTAGGCGAAGCCGTCGATCGTAAGGTCGGGGCCGAGGCTGCGGGCAACGTCGCCTTTCAGGAGCTTGAAGCCGCACTGGGTGTCGCGCAGGCCGCGCACGCCCAGCAGGCGGATGATGCGGTTGAAGGTCTTGCCCATCAGCTCGCGGTAGAAGGGCTGGTGCTTCTGGATGACCGAGTCGGCGAGCCCGCGGCTGCCGATCACGACCGGGACCTTCTCGAGCCGCGCCTGGAGCTTTTCGAGCTCCTCGATCGGGGTCGAGAAATCGGCGTCGGACAGCAGCACCTCGTCCCCACGGCTCGCGAGGATGCCGGTGCGGATGGCCGCGCCCTTGCCCCGGTTCTTCTCGTGGCGGATCACCCGCACGCCGTCGTCCGCGAAGGCGGAGGCGACCTCGACCGTGTTGTCGCGGCTCCCGTCGTCCACCACGAGCACCTCGTAGGACAGGCCCCGGCCGCGCAGGTACTCCACGGCGCGGGAAAGGCCCGGCTCGATGCGGCCCGCCTCGTTGTAGGCAGGGATCACGACGGTCAGGTCACACGGCATACGGGCGATCGTCCCCTCCCTGGACGTCTGCGGCCTCGATGCGCCAGGCTCCAAGCCGGCGGCCGGCGCGCGCATCATAGGCGATGAGGACGAGGGACGCACACTCCGGGCAGGCTTTCGAGAATCCACGGATCTCCTCCAGGGGGGGGCCCTCCGACCACAGCCCTGCCGCCGGAAATCCGAGAGGAGACGGCGAGAGAAGCCAGAGAGCCCGTTGCCGGAACCGCGCCGCCTCCGCCGCCGCAAAAGCCGGCGGAACGAGCGGGGAAACGTCGAGCGTCAGGTTAGCAATCGCCATGCCGAAGAGGCCGAAGGAATGCTCGTAATAGCGCCGCCGGGAGGTCCCGAAGTGAGGGGAGAGCCCCGTTCCCGCGGCGTGCCCCCACGCGTGCTCCACGCGCGCCCCGGGCACGAGGGCGAGCTGTCTCCCCATCGCCCGCGCCCGGCGCAGCCAGGCGGTCTCCTCGAAGTAGAGGAAGTACTCCTCGTCCCATGGGCCGATCCGGGCCGCAGTTTCCGCGCGGACCGCGACGAGCGCGCCCGACAGGGTTTTCGCCTCGACCGGAGCCCCGCTCTCCCACACCGCCGCCCAGCGCCGCGCCTCTCGCTGGTGGTGGCGCTCCCAGAAGCGGGCGTTCCGGCTCGCGAGGTAGCGCCGCAGCTCCTCGCCCGGGGTCTGCGCGTCGGCGGGCGGAAAGAGCCAGCCGGCGAGGACGAACTGCGGCCCCACCACGTCCCAACCCTCCTCCAAAGCCGCGAGGAGCGGCCCGAGCGAGCCTGGATGGAAGCGGACGTCCGGATTTCCCAGGAGGAGGATCTCGCCGGAGGCGGCCGCGATCCCCGCGTTCAGGCCCGCGGCGTACCCCCGGTTCTCGCGGACCAGGAAGCGCTCCGGTTGGACCGCCTCCGCCCGCGCGGCTTCGTCCGCGTCCTCCGACTGCTCCACCACCACGACCTCGGCGGGAAGGCCGAGCGACGAGGCCTCGGCGCGGAAGGAGTCGACGGCTCCCGGGAGCCAGCGGGACGAGCGGTGGGCGACGAGGACGAGGGAGATCAAAGAACCGCGGCCCCCTCCGCGGCGAAGGCGGCCTCCAGCCGGTCGAGGACCTTGTCGAGCGTGAGGCTCTGGGCATAGGCGAGCCCCGCCTCCGCCAGAGCCCGGCGCTTTTGCAGATCGAAGAGCTGCTCGACGACCGGCACCAGCGCCTCGGGCTCTCCCGGCGGATAGCGGAGCGCGGCGTCTTGCGGGTACACCGCGAAGGGGCGGATCTCCGTGATCGCCACCGGCACCCCGCAGGCCATGGCTTCGAGCGGCGGCAGGGGGAAGCCCTCCTCGTCGTAGGACGAGTACACGTAGGCGTCGAGGCTCCGGTAGAAATCGGCCATCCCGGGGGTGTCCAGCCGGTGGAAGAAGCGGTCCGTCACCCCGATCTCCTCCTCGGGCGAAGACAGCGGATCGGCCGAGGCGCGCCAGACCGTGACCGGCATCCCCCGCTCCCGCGCCAGCCGGAGCCCGCGGAGCGCCTCGGGAATCCCTTTGGAGCGGATGCCGAACGGCCCCACGACCCCGATCCGCAGGGTCGAATCCGGGGATCGCGGCGGGCCGGGCGAGAACCGCTGCGAGTCGAGCGCCTGCCCGATGAAATGGCAGCGGCAGCCGTAGCGCTCGGAGAGCACCGGCTCCAGGTGCCGGGAGATGAGGAGCTTGGGCACGGGGAGCCGGTAGACCTCGTCGATCTGGGGGAGGATCGGCGCGTACTCCCGGTGCACCCCCTCGAACCCCTGGCAGAGGTGGAACACGCGCCGCGATCCCGACAGGCAGGCCGGCCCGACCGTGGACCAGAACGTGCCGATGCAGACGTCCGCCGCCGGAATGGCGCCGGGCTCGTAGAGCGGGATCTGCGTGTACGGGACCCGCACCGGATGCCAGTCGGGCGCCGGCTCCGGCCCTACGACGCGGACGTCGTAGCCGCGGCCGGCCAGCCCCTCCGCGTGCTCGAAGACGACGCGGATGCCGCCGTGGAGCTGGGACGTCGGCAGGACGTAGACGATGGTCGGCGGAGCCACTAGCGAGTGAGGGCGAACACGCAGTTCCGGCAGATGAAATTCGCCGGGGCCTCTTCGAGGCCGTAGATCATGCGGCGCATGCGCGCCATCTCGGGGCCGCGGAGCACGTCCACGACGCTCTCCTTCGTGAGGTCGCCCACCACGTGAAATTCATCGTAGTCCTCGCAGCAGAGCACACACAGGCCCCGCGGCGTGATGTGGAGGTGCTGGAGAGGGCGCGAGCCCACGTTCTCGCAGCCGCAGAGCTTCTTGTGGGGGGCCGCGGGCCGGGCGCCGATCTGCAGGTAGCCCGCGCGGTCCATCACCTCGAAGGCCTTGACCTCGAAGCGGGTGCCGGCGAAGCGCTGCGCGATCTCCTCGAAGTCCCGCTTGTGGTTGTCGTCCCCCGTGCCCAGCACCACCATGTCCATCTGCTGGGCGACGCCCTTGTCCGCCGCATAGTCCAGGTGGCGCAGGACGACGCCCAGGTGGTCGCCGCCGCGCTCCTTGGTGTAGCGCTCGCGGTCGAGCGTCGAAAGGTTGATCGAGAGGAAGCGCAGGCCCCCCATCTCGACCAACGCGTCGATGCGCGCGGGGGTCAGCCCCGTGCCGTTGGTGAGCACGGCCGGCGGTAGGCCTGCGGCCTTGAGCGCCCGCACCTGGTCCAGGAAGCGCTTGTCCGCCGTGGGCTCGTTGTAATTGATCATGAACACCGCCTCGATCGTGTCGCGGAAGGCGGCGAGCTCGCCCACGATCCGCTCGTAGAGGGGAGTGGGCATGAAGTAGTCCTCGCGCGGGGCGACCGAGACCGGGCAGAAGTAGCAGCTCTGGTTGCAGACCGTGTGGGCTTCGAGCGACACGTACTTCAGGCGGAACAGGCGGTCGGCTTCGACGTCCGCGGGGAGGAGCCAGCCGTCCGCGGCGAGCCGCTCGCGCTCCCCCTCCGCCAGCAGGTCCAGGCCCGCTCCCGCGAGGAGCGCCCGCAGCCCCGCGTAGCCGGGCTCCCCTTCGAGGATCATCCGGTCGGTCAGCGGGTTGTAGACCCGGTCTTCCCCGACGTGGAGGAAGGGGCTCGCCCGGAGCAGAATCGGGAGGCTGGCGGTCTCGGTCATTCGATTATTTTCCCCGCGCTACGAACAGTTGTACGGATGAGCGGTCCGCCGCGTCCCAGTCCCACGCGTGGTCCACGTGAACGAGACCGAAGACGTAGGACGGGCTCTGGACCGAAAAGGCCCGCGCCAGGATGCGCTGATCGTAGATGTGGAGCCCCTCTTCGTCCAGCAGAAATACATAGATCTTGAACTCGCCCTTCAAGAGCGGGAGCGCGGGGATGCGCAGGCGGGCCGTATAGCTCCGCTCGCCCGTGCGGGGAGGCAGGCCGTCCAGGTGGGAGGCGAAGGCACAGACCTCCACCTCGTCCGTGCGGTTGACACCGACGCCTACGTGGAAGGCGAGCGACGGGTCCGTGGTCTCCCAGGAGATCTCGAGCTCCAAAGGTTCCCCGTGCGAGTAGAGGGTGCCGTCCCCGAGCAGCCGGGCCCCCGTGATCCGCGCCGGGCGCCCGGCCCGCTCCTCCGCCGCGGGGGCGGCTTCGGAGGCCGACGCGCTCTTCGCCACCAGGAAGTTCTCGTACTCCCGCACCACCTGCGAGACCGGCCCCAGCGCCTCGGGCCGGCCGCCCTTGAGCCACAGGGCGCGCTGGCAGAAGGCCGAGACGTAGTACATGGCGTGCGAGCAGAAGAGGAGCGTCCCCCCGGACTCGACGAAGACGCGCAGGCGGTCCATGCACTTCTTCTGGAAGTAGCCGTCCCCCACCGAGAGCGCCTCGTCGATGATCAGGACCTCGGGCTCGACCTGTGTGGCGATTGAAAAGCCCAAGCGCATGGCCATGCCCGTCGAATAGCACTTGACCGGCTGGTCGATGAAGTCGCCGAGCTCGCTGAAGGCGAGGATGTCCGGCATCTTGCGCTGGACCTCCTCTTCCGACAGCCCGAGCATGGCCGCGTTCAGCACGACGTTCTGCCGGCCGGTGAACTCGGGGTGGAAGCCCGAGCCCAGCTCCAGGATCGAGGCGATCTTGCCTTGTACGGACAGCGTGCCCGAGGTGGGAGGCGTGATCCCGGCGAGGATCTTCAGGAGCGTGCTCTTCCCCGCGCCGTTCTCCCCGACGATCGCGAGCCCCTCCCCGTGGGGAAGCGAAAAGCTCACGTCCCGCAAGGCGCGGAACTCCCGGTGGTGGGGCCGCCGGGTGACGAGCTCGCGCACCCGGTCCCACGGGTTTCCATACACCTTGTAGGTCTTGGAGAGATTCTCGACGGAGACGGCCAGATCACGCATCTCGTTTGATTCTACCGGTTCCCGGAGCCCTGGAACGGAAAATCCGGAGGGAGGCGGACTGCTTCGAAGAGCACGGCCACCAGCTCGTTTCTCTCCCCCGCCCGGTGAGGATTGTAAAGCTCCCAGACGATCCGCCCCTCCGGCGTCACCTCGATCGCGCGGCCGTTCTCCGACTCGGTGATCAGGGTGTTGCCGTTCGGCAGCCGCTGGCAGGAGCCCAGAGTCTTCGAGAGGAAGTCCACCTCGGGGGTGCCGCCGTACTGCCAGACCGTCTCTCCCGTCGACGGCTCGATCTCCAGCACCCGCGAGCGGGTGCGGCCCGCGCCCAGGTTGTCGAACAGGAGCAGGTGGCCGTTTTCGAGGAACGTCGGCTGGTGCTGGCGCCGCCAGGAGCCCGTCTTCGCCCACACGATCTCTTCTTTGTCCGGGTCGAGGATCGCCAGGGCGTTCAACCGGAGCACCGATACGAGGACGTTCCCCTTCCGGAACGCGGGATCGCGGTCCGCGAAGCGGCCGTCCAGCACCTCGAGCGTGTTGGTGTGGAAGACGTCGCCCTCGCGTTCCATGGTCTTCAAGAGCGAAGCATAGGGGGAACGTTCGAAGGCTTCGAGAAGAGAAATTTTCTTCTTGACGCGCCCGCGGGGGTCGAGCACCGTCACCATGTCCTCCAGAATGCCCTTCTCGGGATTGATCCGCGGCAGGATCTTCCCCTCGCGGTCGAGCACCCAGACGTCGCCGTTCGGAAGGACCTCAAGATCGTGGTGGATGCCGCCCCGGTGCGACCAGAGCACTTCGGAGCGGGCGTTGAGCTTCACGATCCCCTGCCCCTCGTAGATGCCCAGGAGATCGCCGTTCGGATAGAGATAAGCGCGGCGCCAGTACTCGAGCTTCTTCATGCCCGGGTCTCTGGCCAGGTCGGGCCAGAGGCGGCGTAGCGGGTAGCGCCAGCGGTGGAGCACCCGGCCCTGCATGTCGATCAGGACCGCCTCGGCCGCGTGCCCGGAGACGTAGAAGTTGAGCCCGGAGAAGGCCGCGGCCGGATCGTGCGCCACGATCGCGGGCCGGTCCTCCGCCGGCTTGTACCCCTGGAGATAGGGAAGGGCCTGGATGTCCACCGGGCGCCCCTCCCGCCACTTCCCCTGCGACGGGTCGGCGACGGGAGCGGGCTCGGCCGCCGCGGGCGCGGGCTCCCGCTCCGCGGGCTGGCAGGCCGAGAGGAGCGCCGCGAACGCGAGACCCAGGAAGAAAAAGGCCGCCGGAAATCCCGGCGGCCTTTTTCCCGAACCCTGGGAAGAGCGGGCTCGGTTAGCGGAGCTCACCCTTCACGTACGCCGGGTCGTTGGTGGCGTTGTTGACCACCTGCGCCGCGGAGAGGAGCTTGCCGGCCTTCACCACGAACTGCACGGTGAAGCCGCCGGTGACGCCCGTCGCCGGGAGCGGGTGCTGGGCCGGGCTCACCTGCCGCGCCTTGCCGGCGCCCAGGCGGACGCCGTCGATGCGGCCGAGAATGGTGCCGTCCAGACCGCGGTAGATGATGTCGTACTCACCCGTCGAGGTGCCCGGGTTGTAGATCCAGTAGGTGGTCCGGTTCTTGGCATCCTGCCGCAGGCCGACCAGGTAGTGGCCCTTGCCCGGCACGGCGGCATCCTCGTCGGTGAAGGCGGGGAGCGTCTGCCCGAACCGCTTCTCCGGCTTCGTGTTGTCGTAGCTCTCGCCCTGGACGACCGGGAAGACGCCCTTCAGCGCATCGCTGTCGAGCACCAGGACACCCGCGGCGTCCTTGATGCCCCACTTGTCGGCGACGACGTTGACGAGCCGCTCGGTCGCGCCGGCCGGCAGCGTCAGCTTGACCGCCGAGGTGGTCACGCTGTTCAAGCCGTTCGGAGTGAACGTGACGTCGGTCAGCACGACCTCGTTGGCCGTGTTCGAGATCACGACGTCGCTCTGCCAGAGGCTGTTGTTCGGGCCCGGCTGCGAGAGGGCGCCGATCAGGTAGACCTTCGACGCCTGGACCGCGCCGCCGACCACAAACGACGGGTCGTCCGAAGCGAGCCGCAGGTTCGAGGCGTACGGAACGATCCCGCCGCCGGAGACCGTCTCGATCTCGATCCGGTAGTCGTCGACGTCCGTGACCTTGAAGAGGTCGCGGATCTCGTTCACCTGGTACTGGCGCTGGCCGAACCGGGAGAGGAGACGGGTATCCGCCGACGTACCGATGGGCTTGCCGTCCTTGTCGAAGAACCGCAGGCGGTAGCTCACCGGCTGGTCGGACGGGTTGCTCAGGCCGAAGTAGGCCAGACGCTCGTTGTTGTCGTTCAGGCCCACCAGGTGCTGCACCGGGCTCACCGCGCCCGAGCCCGCTGCGCCGCCGGTGCGGCTCATGGAGAAGCCGGGGACCGTCTGGCCGAACTGCGAGCCGTCCGTCTGGAAGGTGGTGTTGAACGAGGTGATGACCGGCTCGACGTCACCCTTGACCACGGTGATCGTGATGAAGCCCGCCACGTTCTCGCGGCTGAACAGGTCGTCCAGGGCATCGGCCACGAACAGGGTCGCGCCGGCCGCGATCTTCTTGGAGATCTCGGGCGGCGTCGACTCCGGCACGCCGCGCTTCCTGAACTGGAGCTTGACCTCCATCTCGGTCGAGCCCGGGTTGTAGACGTAGAGGTCGCTCGACTGGATCAGAGCGCCCCGGGTCTGCGCGATCCAGGGGAGCACGACCGACTTCGTGGAAGCCGTCGGCGTGCCCGTCACCAGGAAGAAGCGGGTCGCCTTGGCCGTGGACTGGCCGTTGCCCACCGTCAGCTCGACTTCATAGCTGCCCGGCTGGGTCCAGGTGTGCGTCGCCTGGGTGCCGGTCGCCGTTCCCCCGTCACCGAACTTCCACGAGTGGCTCGAGGCACCGGTGCTGGAGGAGGTGAAGGTCACGGCCTGGCCCGCGTCCGCCGCGCACTGGGTGAAGCCGAACTCGGTGGTGCAGGAGGCGTTGGTCGTGAAGGCCGCGAGGAGCACCGGGCCGGTCTGCCCCGTCACCACGACCTGCTTCGACGTGGTGGCGCTGCAGAAGCCGAACGCGCACCCTGTAGCCGCCTTGCCGACCTCCAGCTTCACGGTGTAGTTGCCGGCCGACGCGTACGTGTGGCTGGCCGTGGCCGTGCTGCCCGAGACCTTCTGGCCGTCGCCGAAGTCCCACGTGTAGATGGACGGGGTGCCCGCCGACGCGCTCGCGTCGAAGGTCACCGCCGCGCCCGCGGACGGAGAGGCCGGCGAGACGGTGAAGGACGCGGTCAGGCCACCCGGGCCGGGCTCGGTCGAGGGGCCGCTGATCACGACCGTCTTGGTGCCGGTCGCCGACGAGCAGCCGCTGTTCCTCGCCGTCACCGTCTTCGACCCGGAGGACGACCAGGTGATCGAGATCGAGCTGGTGGTGCTGGAGCCGGTGCCGCCACCGGTCGTCCAGGTCCAGCCGTTGGCCGCGGCCGTGCAGTTGCTGGCCGAAGCCGTGAGCGTGACCGCGGTGTCGACCTGGCCGGAGCTCGAGCCGCCGATCGAGATGCTCGCGCCCGGCGGCGGAGGCGGCGGCGGGTTGTTCCCCGACACCGTGAACTGGGAGTGGGTACGCGTCACCTCCGGCTCCGTGCCGCGCACGATCGCCATCTTCGGAGTGTAGGACCCGGCCGCCGTGTAGGTGTGGGTCAGAACCGGCGTCGCGCTCGTCTGATCGTACGAGCCGTTGCCGTCCCAGTCGTACTTGTACTGGTTGGGATCCCCCTCCACCTCCTGGGTGAACGTGATCGACTCGTTCACACCGAAGATGCAGGGAGCCACGTTGCACTGCGCCTGGAAGGTGTTGATCTTGAGCGGCGCGATCTGCGTGATGTTGACGGACAGGGACGCGCTCTCGACCGCGGCCGGAATGGAGCAGTTGCTCACCCGGACCCGGACCGTCCGCTGGCCGACCGACGTGTAGGTGTGGGTCGGGTTCGGGCCGTTCACCGGATCCGTCAAGGTCACCCAGCTCTGGGTGTTGGCGTTGGCGTCATCGTCGAAGTCCCACTCCCAGACCGTGACTCCGGTCGTGGGTGCGTGGAACTTCACCGTGCCGCTCTGGAAGGCATCGTTCGTGATCGCGAAGCCCGCGCCCGGCAGGCTCTCGAACGGCTTGATGGTGATCACCGCGCTCAAGCCCACCGCGGGATTGCCGGTGCCCGTGACCGTGACCTCGCCACGATACTGTCCGGGGACCGCCGCCGCGCCGTTGATCTTACCGTCCCACTGGAACGTCGAGCCGCTGGCGATGACGCCGGTCGCGTTGTCCGGGTTGAGCAGGCGCCAGCCATAGGTGAGGGCCGGCCGGCCCGTGGCCGTCGCCGTGAACGTCACCGGCTGGCAGGCATAGAGGGTGGTCGCCGCGCCGGGCGACACGCTGCCGATCGCCGGCGACGGATCGAGCACCGTCACGCTCTTCGTCTCGGAGTCGGAGCCCACGCCGGTCCGCGTCGCCTGAAGCTCGACCGACTTGGTGCCCGGGGACGAGAAGGTCACCGTCTGCGGGCTGGAATTGCCGGTCGCGGGAGAGCCGTCCTGGAACGACCAGGCGCGGGAGTTGACGACGCCGCTCGACGTGTCGTTGAAGGTCACCGTGTCGCCCGGGTAGATCTCGCTCGGCGACCAGGTGAAGCTCGCCACCGGCGGATTGGCGCTCCCTCCCGTCCATTCGTGGATGTCAAGGAGCGAGGTCGCCGCGCGGTAGAAGTACGATCCGCTGAACTTGCCGCCCATGGGCGCCGTGAACGAATAGCCGCGGGTGTAGTCCGAGTAGTACCAGCTCCAGTAGTCGACGGTCTCGCCCTGGTCGACGATGGTTTTCGCGGGCGTGATGTCCCGCGGAGACGCCGCATTGCTGACGTCGAAGAGGTACTCGGTGTGCGACTCGAGCACCGACGCCTGGTGGCAGAAATTCTGATGGCCGAGGAACAGGAACGGGGTCGTTCCGCTCCGGGAGAAGATGATCGGCAGATAGTATTCCGAGGTGGCATTCGGAGCGATCGACACCTCTCCGACGGGGGACGGCAGGGACGAGCAGCCGCTCGTCAGGCAGGAGGTGACGTTGTAGATCCGGAGCCGGCTGTCCGTCCGAACCGTCGTCCTCACCCCCAGGAACGCATTGCCGTTCTGCTCCCACATCGCGACACCGCCGGCGAACACGTTGTTCAACCCGCTGACCACCAGAGAGGGGCTCGACGGGGTGGAGACGTTCCAGATCTCCACGGCCCAGGGCTTGGTGGGGCCGGAGCTCCGCGCGATGAAGTGCTTGTTGCCGAACTGCATCCCGTGGACGTACATCGCGACGGAAGAGCCCGCGGTGCCGAGATAGACGCCCGAGCAGTTGTCGACGCAGCGGCTGTAGGCCTTGGCGGCCGTCATGTCATAGACGTGGACCCCCACGCTGCCCAGGTACGAAGCCGCGAAGGCGTAGGACCGGCCGCCGATCACGGCCGAGTAGACCTGCTTGACGCTCTTCGTCGTGTCCTGGTAGAGGGCCTTCGGGGAGGACTTGTCGGTCGTATCCCAGATCGAGACGCCGACCGGGGTCAGGGCTCCCACCACGGCCAGGTTGTCGTTCCCCTCCGGAGCGTCCACGGCGTAGACGTACTGGTCGATCTCCGAGTTGCCGGGGATCCACGCCGGGAATGCGCCGGAATAGCCGTCAGCCTGGCTCAGCCGGGTCGGCTGGGTGGCGTTGCTCCCCCGCGCGTCCCAGATCTGCAGCCCGCCGAAGTACGTGGCGAACAGGAACCCGTTCTCGAGATCCACCGAGGTGTACAGCGGGTGGCCCGAGTCGGCCCGGGGGCTGCCGTTGTACCGCGTCGTGTCGATGATGATGTTGCCGGGTTGCAGCTCGCCCCAGAGCGTCTGAGGAGGCTTGGAGGCCGGGCTCCCCTCGTTGCACCCCTTCGCCAGAGCCATGGGAGGAGAGCACAGGACACAGACGATGACTACCAGGGTGGCAAGCAGGGTGTAGAGGTTGGCAGGGCGGGGGGTGTGACGCATTTTCGGTTTGTCCTCCTACGCTACGTGCTTCCAGAGCCGGCGGCACCATGGCCTCGCGCTCGGGGGCTCACCCCCGGCGGCAAGGCTTCCGGGCCTCGATCCCTACGAATCGGCCGGAACCCATATAGAACAGCTTCGATACAATAAAAGGTACCTCACCCCGCAGCCTTCTGCAAGGGGACACCGTCAGAATGAGGAAACCTTTTCAGCTGAGCCACTCGGCATTGCTCCCGAAAACCCGGGGGTATTGCCGAAGGGCCGAGTCGGGGAAGAACCGGGTGGGCCCGTGAGAACGGACCCACCCGATGGAAGGGCTTGGAACCTTAGAAGGTCCCGCCGATGGTCACGCCGCCCGGAACCGTCTCGGTGACGGTGTCGAGCTTGATGGCATCGAAGCCCACGCTGAAGCGGCCCTGGGCGTCCATGTTGGTCGTCCACCAGGCCTGGGCCACACCCGGGAACGGATCGCCCGTGATCGTGTGGTTCAGGTTGGCGTAGATCCAGCCGAAGGTGTACGGGATACCGAGGTCGTCGGCGATCTCGTTGCCACCCTCAGCGAAGACGCGCTGGGTCTCAAGCGGGAAGCAGGCGTCGGCGCCGCCGGTGGCCGGAGAGATGTTGTCACCCCGGAAGCACAGGTCGGTCGCGTTCTCCTGCTCGTCGAAGGCCACCACATCGGTCTGGCCGAGCGGGAACCAGCTCACCTCGCCGGTGGCGCAGTTGTAGGGGCCATTGGCGCCCGTGGGAATGGTCTTCGAGTCACGCCAGACGACGAAGTCCGTGCCGCCGTCGAACGAGCCGCCATTGGCATAGCGGGTCGCGAAGGTGGTGGCGAGAGGCTCGCGCTGGTCGTTGCCAGCGATCACGGCGTAGCGGCCGTAGAAGGTGTAGTCACCCGTGACGAACGGGCAGAGGCCCGCGCCGTTGCCGACGAAGCCGAGGTAGCCGTTGCCCGGCTCGCAGGCCTCGACGTGGACGAGGGTCTCACCCTGAGCGAAGTTCTCCGTCGGGTTGACGTAGAAGTAGTCGCCCCAGAGGACGTTGTCGAACTCGAGCAGCGTGGTCGCGTAGCCGGCGTCCGACGGGAACGACAGGTTGCAGGAGTTCACGATGTCAACCGTGATGTAGCCACGGGCGACGTTGTCGCCGTAGTCAGCGCCCGAGCAACGGCCCGCGAAGACCGCCGTCGACGGACCGCCGGTGTGGGCGGGCCGCAGGTGGTTGTCGAGGAACGACGAGGTCAGGGTCGGGGTCGGGAACGCGTTGTACGGGTTGGCGCACGGACCGGTCGTGCCGGGGAAGTCCCGGTCGATCGGCGGAGCGGCCTGGGTCGAGCCGGACGGCGGGCTCGGGCTCGAGGCGTCGCCACCGTCGAGGCTGCGCTCGGCGGTGCGCGGCAGGATGCCGTTGAAGATGTCACGCACGTTGATCGTCTGGACGTCGAAACCGGTCAGGTAGATGTCGAAGTCCAGGGTCGGGATCGACTTGTCGGTCCAGAACGTGACGTGAGCCACGACGGCCGAGGCCGAAGCGTTGTTGACCGAGAACAGCGTGGTGATGCCGTTCGGGTTGTCGAGGTCCACCTCGAAGTAGGGAACCAGCAGAGTCGCCGCAGGCACGTCATCGATCGTGCCGATCTCGGCGATCGCCGATCCGCCCAGGGCCAGGAGGCCCATCAAGGCAAGACCGAAGGCGATCTTTTTCATTACACAATCTCCTCTTGAAGTCAGTCCGTTACTACACGGTTCTACAAACTTGAAGCCATTCCCTCTTCAAAAAGATCGGCTGAAGAACATCACCTCCTAGTCAAAGTTTGAAGTCTGCAGCGTCCCTGGGGACGCAGTTCAGAAGTTTTTCGTATCGCTGCTCGGCGGATCTCTCCAGGTCTCCCACAGCTTCCGGGAAATCTCCTGCCGCATCGTTTCCCGCTGATATGCTATGGCACGATAGACCGCTTCGCAAGGCCTGTCAAGAGGTTTGTCAACCTCCGGTCTTTCCCGCCATCTCGGCCCGGCTCGCCACCCACGCCCGCAGGCTGCCGCCGGAGTTGCACAGGCGCTCTCCGAACGGGGTCATCCCTTCGCCGGCGAAGCTCGCCACCAGCTCGGCCTTGCCGTCCTTGTTCAGATCCGCCAGCTCGACGTGGTAACCGCGGCAGGTCTCGTCGAGACCCGCGTTCTGCGCTCCCAGCGGCTCCTCCCGGGTGAACCCGCCCTTGCCGTCGGCCAGCACGAGCCAGATCCGGCCCTTGCCGTCCACGGCGGCCAGGTCGAGCCCGCCGTCGCCGTCCAGGTCGCCGGCGCTCATCGAGTAGAGCCCGATGCTGCTCTCCTCGTGGCCCAGGGCCCGGCGCTCCCAACGGCCGCCGGGGCGCGAATAGAGAAGGTCGATGCCCGTCCTCCAGACCCGGCCTTCGAACGACGTGTAGCCGACGGCCAGGTCGTCGTGGCCGTCCTTGTCGAAATCGGCGGCGGCCACGGTGCGGAACAGAGCGCCCGGGCGCAGCCCGTCGATCTCCACCGGCTCCCAGGAGCCGTCGGGCTTCCCCAGGTTCAGGATCGCCTGGTACCCCAGGACGTCCGAGCCGGTGGCGACGTCGGTGAGCCCGTCCTGGTTGAAGTCGCCCACGGCCAGGTCGTCACCGAAAAGCCGGCTGCCTTCGAAGCTCTTGGGCACCCAGGTGCCGTTGCCCTGGTTCAGGAAGACCCGCAGGCCGCGGGCGCCCTCGTTGATGTTCTTGGCTTCCCCTCCGCCCGGGCCGCGGGAGATCGCGAGGCGCGGTCCCTCCCCCATGGCCACGAGGTCGGGGCGCCCGTCCTTGTTCCAGTCGACGACGTGGACCGCCCGCGAGGTGAAGAGCGGGGTCGCGGTCGACTCGCCCGACGCGACGAAGTCGATGCCTTGCGTCCACGGCTTGAAGTGGCCCTGGGCGTCGCGGATCATCACGACGATACCGCGCAGATGGCTCGCCACCGCGAGGTCCTGGAGGCCGTCGCCGTTCCAGTCGGCCACGGCGACGTCCCCGTAGTCCATGGCGATCTGCGGATAGGTGGCGGAGGACCAGGGCTTCCAGTTTCCCTGGCCGTCGCCCAGGAGGATCTGCGGGCGGCTCCCGGTCTTGCGCGCCGGCCCGTGCACGATGTCCAGGTGGCCGTCGCCGTTGATGTCCGCGATCTTGAAGCCGTTGCGCCACTGGCCTTCTCTCGGCAGGCCCGTATCGAAGGGGGAGAAGCGGAGCCGGTGGCTCTCGGCGATGTCGCTCCGGTAGCTCTCGGCGATCTTGGCCTTCTCCTCCGGCGTGTTGCCCTTGGGACGGCGCTGCTCGCCCGTGGGCTTGTAGATCTTGATGTAGAAGTTGGTCTCGTCGTAGGAGGCCACGTCCAGGCTCAGGCCGTAGGGCAGCCGCACCTGGGTGTGCTCGTCGTTGAGCCAGCGGTAGCCGCCTTCGAGCCGCGGCACCGGGATGACGAAGTACTCGCGCCCCTGGTCGTCCTTCAACCACTTTCCGTCCGGAGGCTCGAGCGGAGCGTGCTCCGGCGCCTTGCCGGAGCCGGCGGCCATCTCGATCAGCCTCTGCTTCTGGGGATCGACCGGCGCTTCGGGCTTCTTCTCCTCGGCCTTCTGCGCGTCGGAGGCGGCCGCGGGCTTGGCCTCCGAGGGCTTCTGGGCCGCGGCGGAGGTCGCCACCAGAGCCAGGATGAGGAGGACGGGCAGGGAGGGCAGACTACGGGACATGCGAGGTACTCCTTGTTTCTCAGATCTCGTCGACGAAGGCTGGCTTCAGACTGCGGAACAGAAAAAAGCCGGCGAATAGTAACACAGCCGCGATCAGGACCAGGCTCGCCGTCCCCGGCACCCAGGCCACCGTCCCCTCGAGGAGGGCCTGCCGGTAGAGCCCTACGAGCGCCGTCAGCGGGTTCCACTCGATCCAGGCCCGGAAGCGCTCGGGCACGAGCGCCACCGGATAGACGATCGGCGTCAGGTAGAACCAGCCGGTCAGCACCATTCCCAGGACCTGCGCCGTGTCCCTGAAGAACACGTGCGCCGAGCCCAGGAGCAGCCCCAGACCCAGGGTGAGCGCCAGTTGGAGCGGCAAGGCGAGCAGCAGGAGCGGCAGGCCGCCCCACGACAGCTCGCCCAGGGCGGCCAACGCCCCGAGAAAAATCACGGCGGCAATCGCCTCATGCAAGAGGGCGGCCACCACCACCGCGAGCACCAGGACCTCCGCCGGGAACCGCAGCTTCTTGACCAGGCTGGCGTTGTCGGTGATCGCGGTCGACGCCCGGAGCACCCCCTCCTGGAGCGCCATCCAGGGGAGCAGGCCGCTGAAGAGAAAGATCGCGAAGTGGCCGGTGCGCGTCCCCACCGGCGTGATCTTCATCACGGTCGAGAAGACGAAGGTGAAGAGCAGCAGCATCCAGAGAGGCTGCACGAAGGACCAGACGAAGCCCAGCAGCGAGCCGGCGTAGCGGCCCTGGAAGTCGCGCTTCACGAGCTCCTTGAGGAGAAAAAAATGATGTCGTATAGGCATGCCCGCTCCCCGGAAGCGCATTATCGCCGATCCAGGGCCTCCGAGAGAAGAATAAGGCCGTTGACAGTCCCGGGGCGCAGGCGTACTATCGCTTCGTATCGTCTCATCTATGCCATTCTGACATAAGAAGCACTACGAGATCTGCCATCATGGCCGCCCCTGAAAAGATTCGCCAGGTCCAGTTGGTCGGGCGCAAGATCCGCGAGCTGCGCAAAGAGCACAAGCTGACCCAGGTCGAGCTGTCGGCCCGTCTGGGGATCCAGCAGTCGGATCTGTCCCGGATGGAGCAGGGAGAGTACCGGGTCAGCCTGGACACCCTGTTCCGCATCCTCGCCGAGTTCCAGATGAGCATCGGCGAGTTCTTCGAAGGCGTCGCGCAGGATTCGATCACCCCGCGCGACATGAGGCTCGTCCAGGACGTCCGTTCCCTGCCGCAGGACGCGCAGCGCGAGGTCGAGGACTTCATCGCGTTCAAAGCTTCCCAGGGCCGGCGCGAAGACCCCGAAGACTGATTCCACCCCAAGACGAGTAGGGCGAGAGGACGGAACGAAAAGCATGAGCAACCACGCGCAAGGCATCGAGGCAGCTTTCGAGGAGTTGAGGAGCCGTGGGGAGCGGGAGATCCAGGCGGGCCGCCTGGAGGAGGCCGCGGAGATCCTGGAGCAGGCTCTCGCCTGGGCCCGGGAGCAGGGCGACCAGCGGCTGATGGATCTGGCGGTCTGCAACCGCTCGGCCGTGGTCATCGAGCTGGGACGGGGCGACAGCGAGCTCCCCCGCCTGCGCGAGATCCTGCTGCGCAACAGCGACCCGGCCGGCTGCCGGATCGCGGCCTACAACATCGCGCGGCACTACGAGCTCACCAAGAACTACAAGAAGGCCCTGTTCTACGCCCGGATCACCCGTGACCGCTCGGAGTCGCTCGGCCGGCGGGACTGGCTCGCGTCGAGCTACAACCTGATCGGCAACACGCTGCTCGCCGAGAGCTTCGTCGAGCAGGCCGTGGCCGAATACGAGAAGGCCCTGGACCTGATCCCGGACGAGCCCTCGGTTGCGCGCGCCCAGATCCTCGACAACCTGGGCTACTGCCGCGTCCTCCAGGGGCGCACCGCGGAGGGCTACACGCTCCTCTACGAAAGCCTGCGCTGGCTGCGCCGGCTGGGCGCCCGGCGCCACGAGATCTCCGCCCGCCTGGACCTCTGCTTCGCGCACCTGGAGACGGGCCGCTACGGGCACGCCCGCCGCCAGGGGACGCTCGCCCTGGACCTGGCCGAATCCCTGCAGGAGCGGGATGCCGTGAAGAACGCCCTGTACCTCCTGGGAGAGGTCGCCAACCTGAGCGAGGACATGCACACCGCACGGCGGCACTTTACCCGCCTGCACCGGGACTTCTATCCCGAGGCGGGCTATCTTCCCGAATTCTTGCTTGCGGTCGACGTCCGCAAGCTGGTCAATTTGCACGCTTGAGGGGGCTGTTCATGAGCAAGGACAGGCGAATTTTCGCTTGGGCGATCGGTTTCTCGCTGTTGACCGCCTCGGCCGCCTTCGCTGCCGAGCGGCAGGCGGTCCTCGGCGCGGACGGCGCCGTCTATGTGGCCAAGACCGGCACCTACGGCGAGCTCTTCCCGGGCGCCAAGGGAGGGAACGCCGCGGATCCCGTCCTCGCGCTCGAAGTGACGAAGCCGGGCTCCCCGGCGCAGCGCATCCTGGTCCCCAGCACGGCCAACTCAGAGGTCGAGAAGTCTCCGGCGCTGCTCTACGAGGACCAGTCCGGCACGGTCTATCTCGTCTGGCAGAGCTTGAACACCGTTCACCCCATCCTCCGGCTCTCCGGGTTCGACGGCGCCGCGTGGTCGGAGCCGATCGAGGTGACGGGCAACCCCTTCGCGCCCAAGACCTCTCCCCAGATGGCGATCACCCGGGACACCTTCGGGGAGGTCGATGCCTTGGGCGCGGTGGTGGTGAAGCACCGCACGGCCCTGCACCTGATCTGGGAGGAGGAGCTGGTGACCGGCGGCGTCCTGGAGACGTTCTACTCGCCGATCCTCTTCATCGACGGCGTCTATCTCGGCTGGAATCCCGTCTACCGGCTTTCGAGCTTCGACCCGAGCGAGGCGGTGGCCGGGCCGGCGCCCTCTCCCGCCCTCGTCCGCTCCCCCACGATCCAGGGGGGCCGCGACGGCCGCACTGTGGTCGTGGCGTTCGTCTCCCCGGCCAAGGGGCGGCTGGTGACGATCGAGATCGACGCGCTGCCCCAGGAGTTCAGCCGGCTCGCGGACAAGGCCCGCTCCCACATCATCGACCTCGGCCGGCGGCCGAATCCCCCGCATGGCCTGAAGGCGATCGCGGAGGAAGCCTACGCCGGAGTGATCGACCTGGGACGCGCCTTCCACGCGGAGATCGCGGAATCCCTGGCCAACCAGGTGTACGAAAAGATCATGAAGAGCGGCACGCAGGACCTCGAGTTCCTGGGCGGCGCCGCCCGGTCCCACATCATCGACCTCGGGGCCAAGCTGTCGGGGCGGGGCCTGCGCAACCCGATGAAGGCCGCGGTCGTTGCGAAGACCGAGGAGATCACCCCGACCGCTCCCGGTTTCCCGGAGCCCGAGGCTCCGCAGAGCTCCAACTTCCTCCAGTTCCGCCTCGCCGCGAGCCGGGAGGTTCCCGACGTGGGAGCGGCCTCCGCGGAAACCCTCCGGGTGTTCGTCTCGGAGAGCGGGGACAACGTCCTGATCGCCTGGCCCGACAAGAACCGCGTCCTCTATCGCGACACCAAGGGCGACGAATGGAACGCCGTCCGCGAGATCAAGCTGTCGGACAGCGTCGATCTCTCCCGCGCGTACGAGATCCTCGAGCGGCAGGTCCGCAACCGCTGATCTCCGCTCAAAGGCAGACTATAGGGGCGGCCCCGCGTGGCCGCCCTTTTTGCGTTCAGGAGGGGGTGATTTCCAGGGTCCGGCCGGTAGGCCGCGCCGCGAGGACCTGGCCACCGGCCTTTTCGAGCTCCGCCGCGACCGCTGACCTGCGGTCCGGGGGGCAGAGGAAGGCGAGGCACCCTCCCCCACCGGCGCCGCACGCCTTGCCGCCCCAGGCTCCCGCTTCGAGGGCGGTCGAAAAAAGCCGCTCGAGGGTGGGGGTCGAAACGCCTTCGGCCAGGCGCCGCCTGAAGCTCCACTCGCGGCTCATCAGCTCGCCCACCTGCCGCAGGTCTCCCGCTTCGAGGGCCGGCACCATGGCGGCGGCGGCTCCGGCGATCCCTTCGAAGAGGCCGGTGACCTCGGCCTCCCCTTCGAGGCGGCGGCGGACCACCTGCCAATTGTTGCCGGCCGAGAAATGGCTGTGCCCCGAGTAGACCACGAGGAGGCTCTCCCCGAGAGCGGGGAGAGCGACCGCCAGCCGCCGCACGGTCTCGCCGCCGGGCGTCGGGCGGATCTCCAGGGCGCCCCCCAGAAGCCCCGGATAGTGATCCTGGATGCCGGTCGGCAGGCCCATCAGGCGCGCCTCCAGGTCCCGGGCGAGCGCCACCTTCTCCCGCGGCTCGGAGGGACGCCGCCCGAGCTCCACCTCCGCGGCGGCGATCAGGCCTACGGCCATGGCGGAGCTGGCGCCCAGGCCGCCACCCCGGGGGGACTCGCTCGCAAGCGTTACTTCGACGGGAGGGAGGTCCAGGGCCGCGGCGATGACTCCGACGAGGGCCCCGTCGGGATGGGACGCCAGCTCGGCCGTCGAGCCGGCCTCGACGACGGCCTCACCCTGCCGGACCCGGTAGCGTCCGTCCGCGCTCCGGGACAGCCGGACCGTCGCGGCGAGGTCGATCGCCAAGTTGACGGTCCGGGCCTGGGGATGAAAAAGGCCGAGCGGCCAGATGTCCAGGGTGCCGCCGGCCAGATCGACCCGGCACCACGTCCTCGCGGTGACCATCGAAACGCAGGTCTAGCGCGCGGTCGCCGTCCCGGCCGCCGGCTTGCCCGGAGCCTCGTTCGTCGCGAGCTGGGTGTCCAGCCGGCGCGGCAGGCCGAGCGTCTCGGGCGCCCCGTTGGCGATGGCGGCCCTGAGCTCGTCCCGGTACGCCCGGAAGGAGGCCAGCTTGTGGCTGGGGATCGGCTCGTCCCGCACGCTCTTGAGCGACAGGGGGTCGATCCACTGCTCGCGGTACTTCACGCGATAGTCGAGGTGCGGCCCGCTCGCCAGGCCCGTGGCTCCCGTGTAGGCGATGATGTCGCCCTGGCGGACCCGGGCGCCGGCGCGGATGCCGGACGCGAAGCGGGAGAGATGGAGATAGGCGGTCACGTAGCCGCCGTTGTGCTTGACCTTGACCACGTTGCCGCCGCCGCGGTCCCAGCCGGCGGAGACCACCGTGCCGCTCGCCGTGACCTGCACCGGGGTCCCCACGGGCGCGCCATAGTCCACGCCGTAGTGCGGACGGTACTCCTTAAGAACCGGGTGGAACCGCCGCTTGCTGAACATGGAGGTGACGCGGGAGTAGCGCAGGGGGGAGCGGAGGAACATCTTCTCGAGCGGCCGGCCCTCGCCGTCGTAGTAGACGCCGGTCTCGCCGTAGCGGTACGCCTCGTGGAGGCGGTCCTTGTTCTGGTAGACGAGCGCCAGGACGTTGCCGATCGCGTGGAACTCGCCGTCTAAAAGGATCTCTTCGAAGAGGACCTCGAACTGGTCGCCGCGCTGCAGGTCGCGCGCGAAGTCCAGGTCCCACTGGAAGATGTCGGCCATGCGGTAGGCGAGCGTCGAGGGGCCGCCCGCGGCACGGATCGAGCCCTCGAGCGACCCGTCGAGAGTGCCTTTCAAGCCGCGGAGCTCAACCTTGCGCTCGAAGGGCTGCCAGTCGCTCTCCCAGTCCTCGCCCCGGCGGGTCATCTCGACGCGGCCGCTGCCGGCGAGCGTCAGCTCGAAGGAGGCGAGGGTCGAGTCGGGATTGAAGAAGGCGGAGTACTGGTTGCCGGCCTTCAGGTTCCGGAGGTCGATCCGCTCGGCGAGGGCGTTGGCCGCCTGACGGACCTCGGTCCCTTCGAGCCCCAGCTTCTGGAACACCTGCGTCACCGTCTCACCGCGGAGGAGCTTGAACTCGACCGGGACTCTCGCCTGGCCGATCAGACGGCTCGTCTCCGTGGGGAGGGCGGCGCGTTCGTTGAACCTTGGAGTGGGAGGGAGCGGGTAGGGGGATTGGTTGTACGCTTCGAGGCTCCGGGTGGTGGTGAAGAGCCCCGCGGCCAGAAGACCGAGCCCGAGGGGAAGGGCCAGGCGGAGAAAATACGGGCCTAGATGTACCCTTTTTGACTGCATCCCGTGCAGACCTCCCTGCGTTGAATCTTGGTCCCTCAAAGGAGTGACGACGCCGGATAGTAGCACAGGGGATGCGGCGCGGCGCAACCCCTGGACGCCCTCCCAGCCAAAAAAAGGACGTATTTTAGAGATCAACGGAGATCAGCGGAGCAAATCCGCGATCACCGCATCGGGATTTTCGGGCAGCTTGCCACGATAGGCGACCTGGCCGTCCCTGACGACGAGCAGGCCGGGGAGGTTCGCGACGTTGTACTTCTTCGAGAAGGAGCCATCCGCGTCGAGACAGACGGGAACCGACAGGCTCTTACCGGCGAGGAAGCCGTCGATCGCGGAGCGCTCCTCCTGGAAATTGACCGTGAGAACGCGGGCCCGGCCGCTCCATTGAGCCGCGAGCGGGTTCACCCTCTCGACGACGTCGCGCGAGCGCGGCGACCAGGACGCCCAGACGACGATGATCGTCACCCCCTTGGCCAGGTCGGCCTCGCTCAGGGTCTCTCCCCGCAGGCAGGAGAGGCGCACGTCCTGGGCGGCGGCGGAGCCGGCCAGAAACAGAGCGAGCGCGAACGCAGCCAGAAGCGGTTTCATCGCAGCGGATTTCCTGGGAAATTCAGTGGGGACCGGGGACGGTGCGGCGATGAGGCAGGCTGGTCAGGATGCGATTCCGGAGCCTTTCGGGGGCCGTGCAGCGGAAGGTCCGTTCCCGAACGATCAGGAGGAGCTTCCTGGTGTAGTCGACGTTCTTGGCGCAGTCGCCGCAGCCGCCGACGTGATCCTTGAAGGGGGCCAGCAGGTCTTCCTCCAGCTCGTTGTCGAAGAACAGGAAAACCGCTTCCCTGACCTGTTTACAGTCCATCGTCCATCCTCCAGCAGGATCATCCCAAGCTTCGCGGGTCTCGCTCCACTGCAACCCCCTCGTATCAACTCGCGAGCCCGGTGGGATATTTCCGATGGGACTTCTCGGACAGGCCCTCTATTTGGCGCTCGTGCCGGCCTTGCTGCGCATTTTGGCGGGTTCGGCCCCATCCCGCAAGTAGCCGTGGTCGCGGGCAAAGTCGAGCATCGCGGTCTCGAGCAGCCGGCGGCCCCGGTAGAGACGGCTCATCACGGTCCCCACCGGTACCTCCAGGATGTCGGCGATCTCCTTGTAGGAGAACCCTTCGAGGTCCGCCAGGAGCACCACCATCCGGTAGTCGGGCGGCAGCTTGTCGAGCGCCTGCTGGACGTCCTCGTCGAGGACGTTCTCCAGGAGCTCGTCCTCCGGGTTCTTCGTCTGCCGCGCCGCGTCCTCGCTCACCTGGTTCTCGAAGGACTCTTCGATCTCGGCGAAATCGGAAAGGGTCGGGGCCTGCTGCTTCTTGCGGTAGTTGTTGATGAAGGTGTTCTTCATGATCTTGAACAACCACGCCTTGAAGTTGGTCCCTTCCTCGAACTTGTCATAGTAGCGGTAGGCCTTGAGGTAGGTCTCCTGGACCAGGTCCTCGGCGTCCTCGGCGTTCCTCGTCATGCGGTACGCCGTATTGTAGAGCGCGTCCACGAACGGCATGGCTGCCGCTTCGAAGTTCCATCCCTTCTGGTGGTTGGCGCTTTCTCTGGGCATGCTGACCCCCTTCAACAATATTCCTCTCCCCCTGAGCAGCATACGCACAGACGATGCCAACGGATGGGAGGTGGAACCGAGGCCCGGGGTGGGTCAAAACCGGAGCGCAAAAGGGAGGTCGCCGTCCCCTCGGGGGGACGTCCCCTCGGGAATTCCGCGGCGCAGTGTCCTCCACAGGCTCCGGTAGGACGGAGCGACTGAAAACGGTTTCAGCGGGACCGCCGATTCGGCACATCGGGGGTGCCAAGATGGACGGCAGAGTCCCCCCGGACCGGGCGTGCGGTTCCCCGCACACCCGTCTACAGGATACTACGGCAGTGGCAGGAGGCTGCTCTTGGCGAGCTCGATGAACGGGCCGGGGATGATCCCCATGACCAGGGTCGCAAGAGCGCAGAAGGCCACGGCGCCGACCAGGGCAGGGGCGCGCAGGGGCACCGGCGTCGAAGCGTCCGAATCCTTGAGGTACATGAAGACGACGATCCGGAAGTAGTAGTAGAGCGAGATGGCGCTGGTGATGACGCCCACGACCGCGACCCACGTCCAACCCGCCTGGATGCCCGCGGCGAAGAGATAGAACTTGCCCACGAACCCGCCGGTCGGCGGGATGCCGGTCAAGGCGATCAGGAAGAGCAGCATCATCCCGGCGAGGAACGGCGAGCGCCGGGAGAGGCCCGCGTAGTCCGCGCAGGTCTCCCCCGCGTACTCGCGGCGCTCGAGCAGGATCACGGTCCCGAAGACGCCCAGGGTGACGAAGGTGTAGGCCAGCAGGTAGAAAAGCACGGACCAGAGGCCGATCTCGGAGACGGCGAGCACGCCGATCAGCACGTAGCCCGCGTGGGCGATCGAGCTGTAGGCGAGCATTCGCTTGACGTTGTCCTGGGTCAAGGCCGCCAGGTTTCCCCAGATCATGGTGGCCGCAGCCACGACCGCGATGATCGTCTGCCACTCGAGCTTCAGGCTTCCCAGCCCCTCGTAGAAGATGCGCAGGAGGATCGCGAACGAGGCCCCCTTGGAGACCACCGCGAGCCAGCCGGTCACCGGCGTGGGTGCACCCACGTACACGTCCGGGGTCCAGACGTGGAACGGCACGGCGGCCACCTTGAAGAAGAGGCCGGCCGCGAGGAGCAGCCATCCCAGCGGGATGAGCGGATTGTTCTCGCCCCCTTCCAAGGCGCGGTAGAGCCCCGAGAGCTGCACCGTGCCCGCCGCCCCGTAGAGGAGCGAGATGCCGTAGAGGAGGATGCCCGAGGAGAGGGCCCCGAGGATGAAGTACTTCAGGGCCGCCTCGTTCGAGCGGACCTCGCGCTTGAAGTAGCCGGCGAGAACGTAACTCGAAAGCGCCATGGTCTCCAGTGAGATCCAGATCGTGAGCAGGCTGTAGCCGCTCGCCATGAAGAGCGTGCCCGACGTCGCGAGGAGAAGGAGCGAATAGAACTCCGAGGCGCGGTAGTTTCCCTCTTCGAGGAAGCGGACGGAGAGGAGCACGGTCAAGGCCGTGCCCACGAGCACCAGGAGCTTCCAGAAGAAGGAGTAGCCGTCCAGCACGAAGCTCCCACCCAGGATCGGCACCGGATGGTCCGGGAGCACCGAGTGCACCTTCAAGAGCACGCCACCGGTCAGGACCAGGCTCACGATCGCCACGAGCGCCGAATCCCGGGTGCCCATGCCGCGCCCGATGGCGCCGGCGAGCAATAGCATGAGCCCCGCCGCGGCGAGCAGGATCTCGGGAGCCAGGAAGAGGAACTGGTCCATGATCTGCACGGGCCTACTCCCCCGCCGCCTGGGCCACGGTCCCGGTCGCTGTCTCCCCCGTGGGGGCTGGCGCTTCGGCGATCGCCTCCGTAGCGTAGGCCCGGTCGATCTTCGCGACCAGATCGTTCACCGGCCGCTCCAAAACCGCGAAAAATGGTTTCGGATAGAGGCCGATCCAGAAGCAGAGGACGACGAGCGGCGCAAGATACAGGATCTCGCGGCGGTTCAGGTCCTGGAGCCCCTTGTTCTCCGGGTTCGTGAGCGGCCCGAAGAAGACCCGCTGGTACATCCACAGCATGTAGGCCGCGCCCAGCACGATGCCCAGCGCCGCGAAGAGCGCCCACCACCAGACGCGGTTGAAGGCGCCGACGAGGATCGTGAACTCGCCCACGAAGCCGTTCAAAGTCGGCAGGCCGATCGAGGACATGGTGATGATCAGAAAGACCGTGGCGTAGAGCGGCATCACCGAAGAGAGGCCGCCGTACTCGGCGATCATCCTCGTGTGCCTCCGCTCGTAGATGATGCCGACGAGAAGGAACAGCGCCCCGGTCGACAGGCCGTGATTGATCATCTGGAGGATGCTGCCGTTGATCCCCGGGCCGTTCAGGGCGAAGAGGCCGAGCATTACGAACCCCAGGTGGGACACCGACGAGTAGGCGACCAGCTTCTTCATGTCCTTCTGCGCCATCGCGACGAGCGCCCCGTAGACGATGCCGATGATCGACAGCGCGGCCATCCAGGGGAGGAGCTCCTTCGTGGCGTCGGGCAGGATCGGGAGCGAGAAGCGGACGAAGCCGTAGGTGCCCATTTTAAGGAGCACGCCGGCCAGGATCACCGAGCCCGCGGTCGGCGCCTCGACGTGGGCGTCCGGGAGCCAGGTGTGGAACGGGAACATCGGCACCTTGATCGCAAAGCCCACGAAGAAGGCGAGGAAGATCCAGAACTGGAGCGCGGGGGGGATCGAGGCTCCGATGTCGTGGAACTGGAGGATCGAGAAGCTCGCCGGATTGCCCAGCCCCTGCCAGCCGAGGAGGCCGCCCGCGTTGAAGAAGTAGAGGGCGAGGATGCCGAGGAGCATCAGCACCGAGCCGACCAGGGTGTAGAGGAAGAACTTGATCGCCGCGTAGAGCTTTCTCGCACCGCCCCAGATGCCGATCAGGAAGTACATCGGCACCAGCATCACTTCCCAGAAGACGTAGAACAGGAAGAAGTCCATCGCCATGAAGACGCCGAGCATCCCCGTCTGGAGGAGGAGGAGGAAGATGTAGTACTCCTTCTCGCGGTGGTGGATGGCGGTCCAGGAGGAGAGGAAGGCGAGGACGCCCAGGAGCGTCGTCAGGAGGACGAGCAGGAGGGCGATGCCGTCGATCCCGAACTCGTAGCGCACGCCGATCGCGTCGATCCAGGGCGCGCTCTCGCGGAACTGGAACAGGGCGCCGTTGCGATCGAACGCGAACCAGAGCGGGAGCGAGACGATGAAGTCCAAGACCGCGATCCACGTCGCGAACTTGCGGATCGCCGGCCCCTGGTCTCCCCGGAACGCGAACATCGCGATGAGCGCTCCGGCGAGCGGGATGTAGCAGACGATCGAAAGAATCGGAACGTTGTGCACCCAATCGAACATGAGGCCCCCCTAGAAGCCGGCTCGCATCGCGTCAACGCAGCGACAGGACCAGATAGACGCAGACCATGGCGAACAGACCGACCGCGAGCACCATCGCGTAGTTGGAGACGGATCCGGTCTGGACGCGGCGGAAACCTTTCGAAAAGAGCGACGTCAGGAACCCTGAGAAGTTCACCAAGCCGTCGACCACGTACTTGTCGAAGAAGCTCGACAGCATCGAGAGCGTGATCGTGAAGTTGCGGCCGATCCCGTTGACCAGAAGGCCGTCGATGACTCCCGCGTCGAACTTGAAGAGCGCCCGGCCGAGCCCCCACGTGCCGCCGATGACCGTCTTGTCGTAGAGCTCGTCCACGTAGTACTTGTTGGCGAGCACCCGGTGCGGAGCCGGCAGGCGGGTTTCGAACGCCGTGTCCGTCGCGAGGCCGCGGTCGCGGTACAGCCACCGGGCGAGGAAGATGCCCACGAGCCCCACCGCCACGGCGGCGAGGACGAGCCCGATCTCCATCCCGAGCGACATGTGATGCTCTTCCACCGGCCGCCCGGCGATCTCGTAGAGCGAGCCCTCCAGGAGATGGTGGAAGAAGTTCAGGTCCTTGCCCCCAGTCAACAGCTTGGGAATCCCCACGTAGCCGGCCGCCACCGCGCCCACGGCGAGCACCCAGAGCGGAATCGTCATCACCGGCGGCGACTCGTGCAGGTGGTGCTCCTGCTCGTGGGTGCCGCGGAAGCTGCCGTGGAACGTCATGTAGAAGGCACGGAACATGTAGAAGGCCGTCAGCCCTGCGGTGATGAAGCCCACCGCGTAGAGCACCCAGTGGTGCCCCCCGGCCGCGGCGTGAAGGATCTCGTCCTTGCTGAAGAAGCCGGCGAGGCCGGGGACGCCCGCGATCGCGAGGCAGCCGATGAAGAACGTCAGGTGCGTGGCCGGCAGGTATTTCTTCAAGCCGCCCATCTTCCGCATGTCCTGCTCGCCGCCCATGGCATGGATCACCGAGCCGGAGCCCAGGAAGAGGAGGGCCTTGAAGAACGCGTGCGTCATCACGTGGAAGATCGCCGCCGTGTACGCGCCGAGCCCCGCGGCCAGGAACATGTAGCCGAGCTGCGAGACCGTCGAGTAGGCGAGCACCTTCTTGATGTCGTTCTGCGCCAGGCCGATCGTGGCCGCGAAGATCGCGGTCGCCGCTCCGATCGCGGCGACGAACAGGGAGACGCCTCCCGCCAGCTGATAGATCACGTTCGAGCGGGCGACCATGTAGACGCCCGCCGTAACCATGGTGGCCGCGTGGATGAGCGCCGAGACCGGCGTCGGGCCCGCCATCGCGTCCGGCAGCCAGACATAGAGCGGAATCTGCGCGCTCTTGCCCATGGCGCCGATGAACATCGTGAGCCCGATGAACCCCGCGAGCGTGAGCCCCAGGTGGTACGGGCCGGTCAGGAGCGACGGGTTCTCCGCGATGCGCGGGAAGATCTCCGTGTACTTCAAGCTCCCGAAGGTCGCGACCAGGGCGAAGAGGCCGAGCACGAACCCGAAGTCGCCCACCCGGTTGGTGATGAACGCCTTGCGTCCGGCGAACGGCGGGAACTCCTCCTTGTAATAGAACCCGATCAGCAGGTAGGAGCAGAGGCCCACGCCCTCCCAGCCCACGAACATCACGGCGTAGTTGTTGCCGAGGATCAGCAACAGCATGGCGCCCATGAACAGGTTGAGATACGTGAAGTAGCGCTGGAACCCTTCCTCGTGGGACATGTAGCCCACCGAGTAGAGATGGATCCAGAAGCCCACGAAGGTGACGACGAAGAGCATCACGCACGAGAGCGGATCGAGAAGGAAGCCCATCCCGACCGAGAAATTCCTGACGCCGTCGGCCGCGGTCTGGAGCGGCCCCGCAGGCATCCAGAGATAGACGTCCTGGTCCCAGCCCTGGCCCGCCGCGTGCTCCGGGCTTCCCAGATAACTGACGATCGAGACGATCCCCAGGATGGCGGCCAGGCCCACGGTGCCGCAGGCGATGGCAGCCACGACGCTCTTGCTCACCCGGCCCTTGAGCAGGAAGCCGTTGAGCAGCGCCCCGAGGAAGGGGAGGACGGGGATGATCCAGAGAAGATCCTTCATCATGGTCCTCCTAGCCCTTGAGCTCCACCGCCTGGTCAAGCTGGGTCGTCTCTCTCAGGCGGTAGAGGGCGATCAGGATGCCCAGCCCCACCGCCGCCTCGCCCGCAGCCACGGTGATGGTGAAGATCGAGAAGACCTGTCCGGTCAAATCGGAGAGCTGATACGAGAACGCGACCAGGTTCAGGTTCACCGAGTTGAGCACCAGCTCGATCGACATCAGCACGGTGATCATGTTCTTGCGCGCGGCGATCCCGAAGATGCCGATGGCGAAGAGCAGGAAGGAGAGCACCAGATAGTGCGTCGTCGTCACCTCGAACATGAAAGTCCCCTATTGCCGCCGGCCCAAGACCACCGCTCCGATCATCGCGATCAACAGGAAGATCGAGGCGATCTCGAAGGGCAGGAGGTGTTGGGTGTACAGGTTCCAGGCTACGGCCTGCGAGTTGCCCAAAGGCTCCCCCTGGACCGTGACGAAGATCTCCGGGTTGGTGAATGCGGGGCCGAACCGGTAGCCGGCGAGGAAGTACCCGAAGATCACCAGGATCACGACCGCAAGGAGGGCGGCCCAGAGGCTCTGGCCGCCGAAGAGGTTGATCTCCGGCAGCCGGTGCAGGTTCACGAGCATGATGACGAACAAAAACAGCACCATGATGCCGCCGCCGTAGACGAAGATCTGGACGATGCCCACGAACTCCGCGTTGCGCAGCAGGAAGAGCGCGGCGACGGACAGGAAGGTGAGGAGGAGCGAGATCGCTCCATACATCGGGTTCCGGAGCGTCACGACCCCCACGGCCCCCACGACCGCCAGGAGGGCGAAGAGGTAGAAGAGAAGGTCGGCGCCGTGAGTGGTCAGGAAGTCCATGATCTTTAGGCGATCTCCTCGTCCGTGTAGGCGGGACGGACCTTCCACTCCTGCAGCTCGTCCATGTCCACGTAGAGGTTCGACCAGCGGTCGTAGGAGGCGAGCTCGTAGGTCTTGGTGGTGAGCCAGATCGACTTGGGCTCGGTCGGGCAGCCCTCTTCGCACAGGCCGCAGAACATGCAGCGCTGCACGTCGATGTCGAAGCGGTCGAGGGCCTTTTCTTTCTTCCCCGTTTCCGGGTTCACTTCCTGGTGCCAGTCGATGTAGATGATGTCGATCGGGCAGTCGCGGGCGCAGATGGTGCACTTGATGCACCGGTCCTCGTCCAGGCGGAACATGCCGCGGAAGCGGTCCGACGGCTCCCAACGCTCCTCGGGGTAGTTGACGGTCACCTTCTTCTTGAAAAGGTTCTTGAAGGTGATCCCCAACCCCGCGAAGAGGTCGAGCAGCATGATTCGGTCGAGAAGTTGCTTCATGGAGTGAGCTCCTAGACCAGCAGCTTGATGAGGCCCGTAAGGAAGATGTTGGCCAGGGCGAGCGGGATCATCCACTTCCAGCCCAGGTCCATCAACTGGTCGAACCGGTAGCGCGGGAACGTGCCGCGGAACCAGATGTAGGCGAAGAGGAAGATCGCCATCTTCAGGAAAAACCAGATCGGGCCGGGCACGATGTCGAGGAACGCCAGCGCCTCGACGTTCGGGAACGGCCGCAGCCAGCCGCCCAGAAACAGCGTCGTCGCCACCGCCGAGATCACGATCATGTTCGCGTACTCGCCCAGGAAGAACAGGGCGAAGCGCATGCCGCTGTACTCGGTGTGGAATCCCGCCACGAGCTCGGACTCGGCCTCGGGCAGGTCGAACGGGTTTCGATTCGTCTCCGCGACCCCGGCCACCACGTAGATGAAAAAGGCCACGAGCTGGGGGAAGATGTACCACCACCCCGCGTTCTTCTGCGCCTCGACCACCCCGACGAGCGACATGGTGCCGGCGAGCATGAGCGGCCCCACGAGAGACAGCCCCTGCGGCACCTCGTAGGAGATCATCTGCGCCGCCGAGCGCAGGCCGCCCATCAGGGAAAACTTGTTGTTGGACGCCCAGCCGCCGATGATCAGGCCGTAGACCCCGATCGTCGCCATGGCGACGATGAAGAGGAGCCCGGTGTTGACGTCCGTGATGAACCAGTCGAGGTTCCCGAGCTCGCCCGCGCGCGGCCCTACCGGCACCACCGAGAAGATGATGAACGCGGGCCCCACCACCAGGCAGGGGGCGAGGATGAACGCCCACTTGACCGCCAGGTTGGGCGTCGTGTCCGCCTTGACCAGGAGCTTCATCACGTCCGCGATGGGCTGGAGCAGCCCCCACGGACCCACCCGGTTCGGGCCGACCCGGGCCTGCATGTAGCCCAGGATCTTGCGCTCGGCGAAGGTGAGATAGGTGATGAGCGGGAGAACCCCCAGGAAGAGGAGGACGAGGATCTTCAAGAGCGGCGAGACCGCCCAGTCGAACAGGGTGCCGCCCACGGCTTCACGCAGCGAGTCGAACATCAGCGGTCGACCTCCCCGAGAACGATGTCGGTGGTGCCGATGATCGCGACCAGATCCGCGATGAGCGCGCCCTTGGACAGCTCCGGCACCGTCTGCAGATTGACGAAGGAGGGCGGGCGCACGTGACAGCGGTAGGGGTTCGGCGTGCCATCGCCCACGATGTAGAAGCCGATCTCGCCCTTGGGGCTCTCGATGCCGTAGTAGACCTCGGCATCCTTGCCGGCCTTCATCACGCGCGGGCGCTTGGCCATCACCGGGCCCTCGGGGAGCTTGTCCAGGCACTGGCGGAGGATCCGGTTGGCCTGGCGCATCTCCTCCATGCGCACGAGGTAGCGGTCGTAGGTGTCGCCGTTCTTGCCCACCGGCACGTCGAACTCGACCTCGCCGTACGCCTCGTAGGGCATGGCCTTCCTCAAATCCCAGGCGATGCCGCTGCCGCGCAGGAGCGGTCCCGTGGCACCCAGGTCGATCGCGGTTTCGAGATCGAGCACGCCGATGCCCACAGTCCGCTTCTTCCAGATGCGGTTTTCGGTGAGCAGGCCCTCGTACTCGTCGACCGCCGCGGGGAAGAGCTCCACGAATTCGCGGCACTTCTCCACCCACCCGATCGGCAGGTCGTGCGGCAGGCCGCCGGGACGCATGCAGTTGAGCGTCAGGCGCGCGCCGCAGTACTGCTCGAAGAGGTCGAGGATCAGCTCGCGCTCGCGGAAGCAGTAGAAGAACGGCGTCATGGCGCCGATGTCGATCGCGTGTGTGGCGAGCCAGAGCAGGTGCGACGAGATCCGCTGCAGCTCGCACAGGATCGTGCGGATGTAGCGCGCCCGCGGCGGCACCACGAGCCCCACGAGCTTCTCGACCGCTCCCACGTAGGCGAGGTTGTTGGTCGCCGCCGCCACGTAGTCCATGCGGTCGGTGTGGGGGACGTTCTGGAAGAACGGGTGGAGCTCGAAAAGCTTTTCGGTGCCGCGGTGGAGATAGCCGATGATCGGGTAGCAGTCCACGATCCGCTCGCCGTCCACCTTGAGCTTCAGGCGCAGCACGCCGTGGGTCGAGGGGTGCTGGGGCCCGAAGTTGAGCTCCATCTCCTCCCCGCGATTGAGCAGGGAGTCGGAGGAGACCGTATCGGCGAACGGCTGGACGAACGGCTGACTCATTTCGCTGCCTCCGGCTCGGGCGGCTTCGCCGGCTTCCACCCGGTGCCCGTGCCCGTGACCGGACCGGCGCTCTCCTCGTAGTACTCGGGGTAGATCGCCGAGCCCGTGTCGATCCCCTCGACGGGGAAGTCCTTGCGGAGCGGATACCCGTTGAAGCCTTCCCAGAGAAGGATGCGGGTCATGTCCGGGTGGTCCGCGAAGCGCACGCCGTACATGTCGTAGACCTCGCGCTCGGCCCAGTTGGCCGTGCGCCAGACCTGGCAGACCGTGGGCACCGGCGTGGCCTCGTCGGTCGTGACTTTCAAGCGCACCCGGCGGTTCGCGTCGAAGCTGTAGGCGTGGTAGACGACGTCGAAGCGCGGCTCCCGCTTCGGGTAGTCCGCGCCGCAGACGTCCACCAGATAGGTGTACCTGTGCTTGTGTTTCAGGGAGGCCGAGACCTCCGCGATCGCGTCGCGGCGGATCTGGAGCGTCAGGTCCCCCGCGAAGCTCCGGGCCGATTCGATCGCATCGCCGAACTCCTCTTTCAAGGCCGAGGCGAGCGGATCGTCCGCCGCGTCCTTCCATTCGGGAACGACCGGATCCTTCTCCCAGAGCGGCTTGTTGGGATCCTCCTCGTGCGCCGGCTTCTTGGCCGGAGCGGCACCCTCCGCGCCTGCCGCTGGAGCCTTGCCCGCAGCCGCCGCCTTCGCCGCCGCGGCGGCCTTGGCCTT
>DATEIO010000683.1:0-5483 GCA_035278895.1 Thermoanaerobaculia bacterium
CGGGACGGGGCGGATCGCGGGCGCGGCCTCCCCGGCCCCCTCGCTCGCCAGGAGCGCGTCCAAGGCCCGGGCGAGAGCCTCCAGGGTGGTTTCCCGGAAGAGCACGGCGAGCGGAAGCTCCACCCGGAAGATGTCCCGGACGCGGGCCGCCACCTGTGTCGCGAGCAGCGAGTGGCCGCCCCGGTCGAAAAAGTCGTCGTGGACGCCGATGCGCTCGCCCCCCAGCACGTCCGCCCAGATCCCGGCCAGGGCGGCCTCGGTGGGGGTCCGGGGCGCCACGAAGGCCGCCTCGTCCACCCGCCCGGCGTCCGGCTGCGGGAGGGCGCGGCGGTCCACCTTGCCGCTCGGGGTGAGGGGCAGGGCGGAAAGCTCGACGAAGGCGGACGGGACCATGTAGGCCGGGAGCCGGCTCTTCAGGAGATCCCGGAGCCGGGCGACGTCCCCTGCTTCTTCCCAGACCACGTAGGCCACGAGGCGCTGATCGCCGGGCGCGTCCTCGCGCAGGACCACGACGGCCTGGCGCACCGCGGGGTCTTCCGCGAGGGCCGCCTCGATCTCCCCCGGCTCCACGCGGAAGCCGCGGATCTTGACCTGGTGGTCGGCGCGGCCGAGGAACTCGATCTCGCCTCCCGGCAGGCGCCGCGCGAGGTCGCCCGTCCTGTAGAGGCGCTCGCCGGAAGAGAACGGATCGGGGACGAAGCGCTCGGCGGTCAGGTCCGGCCGGTTGAGGTAGCCGCGGGCGAGGCCCGCTCCCCCGATGAGCAGCTCGCCCGAAACGCCCAGCGGAACCGGCTCCATCCTCCGGTCGAGCAGGTGGATCGACGTGTTGGCGATGGGGAGCCCGATCGGGATCGCGTCCGCCTCCGCCACCCGGTGGATCGAGGACCAGATCGTGGTCTCCGTGGGGCCGTAGACGTTCCACAGCTCCCCCACCCGCGGGAGCAGCTCGCGAGCGAGGTCGCGGGGGAGCGCCTCGCCGCCGCAGAGGGCGGTGAGATCGCGGTTCCCCTCCCAGCCGGCGGCGAGGAGCAGGCGCCAGGTGGCCGGGGTGGCCTGGAGCACGGTCACGCCGTGAGCCTCCAGGGAAGCGGCGAGGCGGGCGCCGTCCAGGGCGGTCTCACGGGGGGCGAGCACGACCTGGCCGCCCACGGCGAGCGGCAGGAGCAGCTCCAGGCCGGCGATGTCGAAGGAGAGGGTGGTGACCGCCAGCAGGACGTCGCCGGCCGCCATCCCCGGCTGCCGTGCCATGGAGGCGAGGAAGTTGACGACGGCGCCGTGGGTCACCTGGACTCCCTTGGGCCGGCCGGTGGAGCCCGAGGTGTAGATCACGTAGGCGAGGTGGCCGGGGCCGGCGAGGGGGGTGGGGTTGGAGGCGTCTTCGGCTTCCTCGAGATCGGTGAGCTCCAGGGCGGCGCCGCTGTCTTCCAGGAGGAAGGCGAGCCGTTCGGCGGGGTGCGCAGGATCGAGGGGGAGGTAGGCTCCGCCGGCTTTGAGGACGGCAAGGACTGCAACGACTGCAGGGACGGAGCGCTCGAGGCGGAGGGCGACCAGGACATCGGGGCCGACTCCCAGGGAACGGAGGTGGTGGGCAGCGCGGTTGGCTTGGGCGTTCAGCTCGGCGTAGGTGAGGGTCTCCTCTTCGAAGACCAGGGCAACGGCCTCGGGGGTGCGCTCCGCCTGGGCCTCGAAGAGGGCGTGGATCGTCCCCGGCTGGGGCACGGGCGCAGCCGTGTCGTTCCAGTGGAGGAGGAGCTGGTTGCGCTCTTCTGCGGAGAGAAGAGGCAGATCCCAGAGGCGGGCTTCGGGGCTCGCCACGATCCCGGAGAGGAGCGTTTCGAAGCTTCGCGACAGGCGCTCGATCGTGGCCCGGTCGAAGAGGTCGGTATTGTGCTCCCAGGCGAGCCGCAGCCCTTCGGGCGTCTCGGTCACGTAGGCCTGAAGGTCGAACAGAGCGGCGCCTTCTCCCGCGGGCAGGGCGCTCATCTCCAGGCCTGCCGACACCTCGGCCCGGGGCGGCGGGGCGTTGAGCAGATTGAACATCACCTGGAACAGGGGATTGCGCGACAGGTCCCGCCGGGGTTGCAGCTCCTCGACGAGCTGCTCGAAGGGGAGGTCCTGGTGCGCGAAGGCGCTCAGGGCGACTTCCTTGACGCGGGCGAGGAGGTCGGGGAAGGCCGGATCGCCCGTGCTGTCGATCCGCAGGACCAGGGTGTTCACGAAGAAGCCGATCAGCCGCTCCAGCTCCGGCCGGGTGCGGTTGGCGATGGGCGAGCCCACGACCACGTCCTCCTGGCCCGTGAAGCGGCAGAGGAGGACGTCGAAGGCCGCGAGGAGGGCCATGAAGAGCGAGGCGTCCCGCTGCCGGGCGAGGGCGGTCAGCCCGTCCAGGAGCGGCTTTCCATAGGTGACCCGGTGCGTGGCGCCCCGGAAGGTCTGGACGGCCGGGCGGGGGCGGTCCGTGGGCAGCTCGACGACGGGGGCTCCGGCGAGCCGCTCGCGCCAGTACGCGAGCTGGCGCTCCAGCGTCTCCCCGGAAAGCCACTGCCGCTGCCAGACGGCGAAGTCCGCGTATTGAATCTCCAGCTCGGGGAGCGGCCTCCCCACGTAGAGCGCGGCCACCTCGCCCATCAGCACGGCGTTCGACCAGGCGTCCGACACGATGTGGTGGATCGCCCAGAGGAGGACGTGCTCGTCGTCTCCCAGACGCAGGAGCGCCACCCGCAGCAGCCCGGGACGGGTGAGATCGAACGGGGCCCGGGCCTGGTCGCGGGCGATCCGGTGGACCTCCGAAGGGAGATCCGAAAGGTCGAGCACGGGGATCTCCAGGGCGAGGCCCGGAACGATCTTCTGGACCGGGCTCCCCTCCACCTCGGCAAAGCCGGTGCGCAGGGTCTCGTGGCGGCGCACGACCTCCTGGAGGCTCTGGCGGAGCAACACCACGTCGAGCGGACCGGTGAGCCGCACCCCGCCCGCGAGGTTGTAGAACGGGTTCCCCGGCATGAGCCGGTCCAGGAACCAGAGGCGCTGCTGCGCGAACGAGAGGGGGAGGTCGCGGTCCCGGGAGACGGGCACGAGCGGCGGCGTTCCAGAAATCTCGGCTCCCGCGGCAACGTGTGTCGCAAGCCCGGCGACCGTGGGCTCCTCGAAGAGGACGCGCAGGGGCAGCTCCACCCCGTAGAGAGCGCGCAGGCGCGAGAGGAGCGAGGTGCCCAGCAGCGAGTGGCCTCCCAGCTCGAAGAAGCTGTCGTGAAGGCCCACGCCCTCGATCCCCAGAAGCTCCCCGAACAGGCCGGCGATCGCCTTTTCGGCGGCGGTCTCCGGAGGCACCCAGGCATTGCGCAGCCGGGGGCGGCCGTGCCGGGAGGGTGGCGCGGAGGGGGGCAACGGCTCCGAAGTCGCCTGCCGGCGCGGCTCCACCCAGTAGCGGACGCGCTCGAAGGGGTACAGGGGGAGGCGGACGCGGCGGCGCCTCTCGTGGGTGTAGAAGCCGGTCCAGTCGATGTCGACCCCGGAGAGCCAGAGCCTGCCCAGGGTGCTCAGCAGAAAGGCGTCGTCCGGCTGGGGGTCGTGCTCGTTGGGAAGCGACGGCAGCGCGGTCCGCTCGGCTCCTTCCTCGGAGGGAAGCTGGAGGGCGAGGGTCGAAAGCCCGAAGCCGGGGCCGACCTCCAGGAGCACGCGGTCCGGGTTCTGCCAGAGGGCCGCGAGGCCTTCTCCGAAGCGGACCGGCTGGCAGAGGTGGCGCGCCCAGGACTCGGGATCGGTCGCTTCCTTGGCCGTGATCCAGGTGCCGGTGACGTTCGAGACGTAGGGGATCTTCGGCGCTGAGAGACGAAGCCCGCGGGCGAGGCGCGAGAGGGCGGGGGCCACCGGCTCCATGCGGTGCGAGTGGAAGGCATGGGTGGTGGGGAGCCGCCGCGTGGGGACGCCCTCTCCGGCCAGGCGCTCCTTCAGGGCTTCAATGGCGCCGATGGCACCGGCCACCACGCAGACGGCGGGGCCGTTGACGGCCGCGAGGTCGAGACCGCTCCCCGCGACGAGCGAGCGCACGCGGTCCTCGGGGAGCGGCACGGCGAGCATGGCGCCCGGGGCCAGGCCGTCGATCAGCCGCGCCCGCTCGGCCACGAGGACGAGGGCGTCTTCCAGGCTCATCACCCCCGCGAGACAGGCGGCCACGTACTCCCCGAGGCTGTAGCCGAGCATCGCCTCGGGGCGCAGGCGCCACTCGAAGAGGAGCCGGGCCAGGGCGTATTCCACGGCGAAGACCGCGGGCTGGGCGTAGAGCGTGCGGTCGAGCGGGCGCTCGGCGGGCTCGGGCTCCCCCCGGCCGAGGAGGCGGCGCAGGTCGGGGCCGGCGGTGCCGGATGCCCGCTCGGCCAGGATCAGGGGCCGGAGGTCGCGGCCGAGGCGGGGCGCCAGGATCTCGCAGCAGCGGTCCAGCTCCTCGCGGAAGGTGGCCTCGGTCTCGTAGAGCCCGCGCGCCATGCCGGCGTAGTGATCCCCCACTCCGGGAAAGAGGAAGGCCACGGGCCGGCCCCCGGCCTCGCGGACATCCGACAGCAGCCGGCGCGGATCGCGGCCGGCGAGGGCCTCCCGGGCGTCTTCCGTGTCGCGGCAGACGAGCACACGGCGGTAGGCGAAGGCGCGGCGGCCGGCCTGGAGGGTGAAGGCCACGTCGGCGAGCGGGCGGTCCGGGTGGGCGCCCAGGTCCTCCGCCAGGTTGTCCGTGGCCGCTTCCAGGGCCTCTTCGCTCTTGGCGGAGAGGAGCAGGAGCTGCCAGGGGCGGGAGGGGCCCGAGGGCTCCGGCTCCGGCGCCTCTTCGAGCACCACGTGGGCGTTGGTGCCGCCGAGCCCGAAGGAGCTCACTCCGGCGCGGCGGGGGGCACCGTCCGTCTCCCAGTCGGTGAGATGGGTGCTCACCCGGAAGGGGGTGGTCTCGAAGCCGATCGCCGGGTTGGGCGTCTCGAAGTGGAGGGTGGGCGGGATCTGGCGGTGGGCGAGCGCGAGCGTCGCCTTGATCAGCCCGGCCACGCCGGCCGCGGCCGAGCAGTGCCCGATGTTGGTCTTGATCGATCCCAGGGCGCAGAAGCCCCGGGGGAGGTCGCCCTGGGCTCCGGCGCGGAACGCCTTGGAGAGAGCGGCCACCTCGATCGGATCGCCCAGGGCCGTGCCGGTGCCGTGGCACTCGACGTAGCCGACGGTCGCGGGGTCCACCCCGGCCAGGGCCTGCGCCTGAACGATGGCCTCGGCCTGGCCTTCGACCCCGGGCGCGGTGAATCCCACGCGGGCCGCGCCGTCGTTGTTCACGGCGGAGCCCAGGATCACGCCGTAGATCGCGTCGTCGTCCGCGAGCGCGTCTTCCAGGCGCTTCAGGACCACGACGCCCACGCCGCCGCCGTAGACCGAGCCGTCGGCCGAGGCGTCGAAGGCGCGGCAGCGACCCTGGGCGGAGTCGAGCCCGCCGGGCTTGTAGAGGTAGCCGGATT
>DATEIO010000684.1:0-5088 GCA_035278895.1 Thermoanaerobaculia bacterium
TAGTTCTGGAGCATAAGCCTCATTCAACAAAGAAAAGCCGGCGCAAACGGCCCGGTTGGCACTGGATATGGCAGCGAGACCTGGCCCCCTCCGACTCGTCCTGGCCCCATGAGTTCGTCAAATTTGATTATGGCACACCGCCAGAACCCGGGAGCGGAGGGGACGTCGCCTTCCGGCTGCTAAAATGCGGCTCCGTATCCGCCAGACGATCCCGGGGCTTCCATGCCGATGCAATTTCCCCCTTTCGAACGCTACCTCCTCACCCTGCGCCTGACCGCGCCGGCGAAATTCCATTTCCTCCACGGCGGAGCGCTGCGCGGATTGTTGAGCGCGGCCCTGGAACAGCACGAGCTGCCGGTGGAGATCGTGCCGTTCGCCCCCGAATCCGGCCGCGCGCGGTTCGACACGGGAGAGGCCTACCGGCTCGGCCTCACCCTGACCGGGCCGGAGGCCGCGAGCGCCGGCAAGCTCCTCCGCGGCCTCGAACGGGTCGGCCGGCAGGCTCCGCGCAAAACCGAGGGCCCTCCTCCCACGCTCGGCGGCAACTTCCGCCTCGAAGCCGCGGAGCCGCTCCCCGCCGCGGACCTGAACGCCGAAGCCGCCGCCCTCGCCGGGCTCGACGCCGTCACGCGGGGCGGCCCTCTCGCCTCACGGGGCGGCCCTCTCGCCTCACGGGGCGGCCCTCTCGCCTCGCGGGGCGGCTCTCCCGCCTCGCGGGGCGGCTCTCCCGCCTCGCGGGGCGGCTCTCTCGCCTCGCGGGGCGGCTCTCTCGCCTCACGGGTAGTGTCCTATTTTGAAATCCGGTCTCCCGGGCGGTCCGGTCTGAGGTAGCGTCTCTCCCCAGAGGGGAGGGACGCACCTTCCCCCGGCCCATAGGCAAGCGGCCCGGCGGAGTGGTGACACACGCCGCCGGACCTGACCCGAGCACAGGAGCCATCCCCATGCCCGAGCTGACCGAAAGCTTACACCCCGCCGAAGACCCCGCAGTCGCCATCCCGCCGATCATCGACCCGGACCGTTTCGAAGACTTCCCCGCCTTCCGGGAGACGTTCCTCCTCTACGTGACGGACCCAACCGCAAACGCCGCCCTCCGGGCGCACGGGACCCTCACGTACGACCTCATTCTCGACTTCTGGGGCAAGTGGCCCCACCACCCCGAGGGCTTCCTCCGGGCCGCTCTGCGGGCGGCCATCGCGGACCTGCGATGCGTCGAGGGCTTTCTCCTGGAGTTGGAGGAGGGAGACCACGGGAGCCACCACGAGAACTTCCTCGCGGCCGTGGGCGCCGAGATCGCCGTCGAGGTAGGTGAGCTGGCGGACCGACTGGATGAGGAGCTGGGCTCGTGGCGAGGGGAGGCGTAGCCATGGGCTGGGAACACACCGCCCGACAGAAGAAGCTCGCCCCCTATGGCGAGTACCGCCCGGAGTCTTACCGCGTCGTCGTCCACGACACCTTCCTTCACTACCGGCTCCGGATGGCCGCCCTGGTGCTCGGCTACTCCTCGAACATCCCGGGATTCCTTCTCACCTGCGTGGAGTACGTGATCGCCCAGCACCGAGATTTCAAGGTCTTCCGTAGGGTGTTCCGCAAGGGCTTCCAGGAGATCCAGGCGGCCAGCGAGGCCCCCGTCCCGCCCAACGTCCGGGAGCCCGAGGGCGAACGGGACCACCGCCGAAGGGCCGCTCTGGAGCGCTTCTGCAAGTGGGCTGACTCCACCCTCTGGGAGGAGATCCGGAGGGAGCGGGGATGAAGACGGCATCCTTCACCGTGCGGGCCGATGTCCGGCAGTCTGCCCGCTGGAAGCAGGCGGCAGAGGGGGAAGGGTTCCCTTCAGTCGGCGCGTGGCTTGCCGGGGCGGCTGACGCCTATCTGAAGGTGCGAGCGCGGGCCGGGATTCCGGTCCCGCTCGCGTGGCGTCGGGGCCGGTTCCGCGTGGAGCTCCAGGAGGGAACGGTAGAGGTGAGCGGCCACGTCTCGCCCCCGTTCGGCCAGTTCTACGGCACCCCGGCCGGCATCCCGCGCTACTCCGGGGCGCACCTGCACTCCCTGGTGTACGTCCCCACGGGCCGCATCCTCGCAACGGTCAGGACACGCCGGGAGTGCAAGGCGCTCGCGGCCGAGCTGGCCCGTCTCTGGGTCCGGGGCGACGGCTCCGAACCCTCCGGCAATCCCGCCCCCGTGTTACCGTAGGAGAGATGGCGATGCGTCCACGTAGACCCCGCGACCCGAACGAGCTGGCCTTCCAAGTGTTCCAGGAAGCCATCGGGGAAGCTCCACGGCAGGAGATCCCGGAAGAAGACACCACGCCCGCCGCCGTCGCCAAGCGCAAAGGGGCCGCGCAGGGCGGCAAGAAGCGAGCCCAGAAGCTCACCCCCGAGCAACGGCGGGAGATCGCCCAGAAGGCCGCCGCAAAGCGCTGGAAGAAGCCTACGCCGTAGGCTCCGCCCCCCTCCTGTAGAATCACGCTGTAAAAGGCGCGGCTAGGAAGTCGCGAGCCGAAAGCCGGGTCCCCGTAGCCCGGCCCGCCGCGCCGCCTTTCCTTCCTCTACGGGGCACCTCGGGGGGTGCATGGGCCGTAAAGCCTCAGATGACTCTGCCGTTCTCAAAAAGATGGCTCTCGGGCTAGCAAAAGAGACCTACGGCAACCCATGGGAAGCAGCCGGCGCACTCGCCGAAGAGGCGGGAGGGCATTCCGTCGAATCTGCCCGAAAGAGAATCCATAGAAAATTTCTCAAAATGGAGGAAACCCTCCGTGCAGAGGCGCGGGAAGAGCTGGGGATCGAGGATGAAGACGACGATGAAGAGGAGTTGATCTACGGGTTCAATGCTGAGGCTTTCGAGCGACTGTCCAAGTATTTGCTCAGTATGAAGAAGAACAGTGAGCGCGCCCGATTCGTGGCTAAGTTCTTGGTTTGGAGAAAGGAGAAAGCGGACCTCTACAATCGGATCATCCAGCATGTTAGGGCACGGGGTAGCCATCTAACGCCAGATGACATGCTCTTCATCCATACACTTCTCGGCAAGATGGAGACCGTAACGATGGATTGGATGAATGTTTTGTGGAAATCCATGGCCGTTTCGGGGAAGACCCTCAGTGAAGAGGAGACGGATAAAGAAGAACAAACGACTGAGGATAAATAGCTTGTTCACTGTGGCGCCATGCTCCAGTCCTAGAAATTTCGGGAATTTCCTCCATTCATGGCCTATAAAAATTAAATTAAATTCCTTGAAATCCGGCTGGTAGACTCCTCAAAATGGAAATCGCCGGGCTGGTACCCCGGCGATTTCTGAGAACCAGACGTTAGGGCCGTCCGGAAACTCGACAGCGGAAGTGTACCTCCCGGCGGCCCGCGTCGCAACCTCGAAAGGAGGAAGCGATGCATCCCTCCCCGCGCAAGCGCTGGAAGTTGATGTGGCTCTACCTCGCCCGCAAGGAGTAGCCTTGCCCAGATCGGCGCCGCGGACACGTTTCGCGGCGCCGATCATCTACCTCTAGGTGTTGACTTTCCGTCTTGAGGCAAGCATAATGTCTAGTATGGCAAACGTGCTCAGCACCGAGAAGCGAGTCCAGATCGTCTCCGCCCTGGTCGAGGGGTGCGGCATCCGCGCCACGGCCCGCATGGCGAACGTCTCCAAGGACACCGTGATGAAGCTGTGGCGGGAGATCGGGGAAGCTTGCATCCGCTACCAGGATGAGAACTTCCGGAACCTCACCTGCAAGCGGCTCCAGGTGGACGAGATCTGGAGCTTCGTCTACGCCAAGGAGAAGAACGTTCCGGCCGCGAAGCGTGGCCAGTTCGGGTTCGGGGACGTCTGGACGTTCACGGCGATCGACGCGGACACGAAGCTCATGCCTTCCTTCCTGGTGGGCTCGCGGGATGCCGGGTGCGCCACGGAGTTCATGCAGGATCTCGCCTCCCGGCTCGTGAACCGGGTGCAGCTCACCACGGACGGCCACAAGATGTACCTCGCAGCCGTCGAGGATGCCTTTGCCGGGGACATCGACTTCGCGCAGCTCGTCAAGATCTACGGCGCCGCCCCGGAAGGCCCGGAGGTCCGCTACAGCCCGGCCGCCTGCCTTGGCACCCAGAAGTACGCCGTTACCGGATGCCCGGACGAGAAGCACGTCTCCACCTCCTACGTCGAGCGGGCCAACCTCACGATCCGGATGTCCCTCCGGCGGTTCACGCGCCTCACCAATGCCTTCTCCAAGAAGCTGGAGAACCACACCGCCGCCCTGGGGCTCTTCCACGCCCACTACAACCTCTGCCGGATTCACAAGAGCCTGCGCGTCACCCCGGCCATGGCGGCGGGAGTGACGACGCGGGTCTGGGAGATCGCGGATCTCGTGGCGCTCCTGCCGAAGCCGGAGGGGAAGCCCCGCGGACCGTACCGGAAGGCGAATTCAAACTAGGACACTACCGCCTCACGGGGCGGCCCTCCCGCCTCGCGGGGCGGCGCTCTCGCCTCGCAGGGCGGTCCTCTCGCCTCGCAGGGCGGTCCTCTCGCCTCACGAGGCGGCGCTCCCGCCTCTCGGGGCGGCCCTCCTCGAAATTCGCCAAAGATTCCCGGGCATGAATGCCCGGGCTAATGCCGGTCGTCCCTACGGGACTTGGCCCCTGCGGTGACTTACCTCCCCCACGTCATCTCGGCCGTCACCGGCAAGTGGTCCGAGGTCTCGATCGGCCAGGCCCGCGCGGCGCGGACCCGCCAGCCAGGGTCGGCGAAGATGTAGTCGATCTGCTCGTTCCAGAGGGGAAAGGTCGGACCGATCGCCTCCGTGGCAAGCTGAGTGGCGTTCTCACGGCGGAAGGCCTCCATCTCCGGCGAGTGCGGGCCCGTGTTGAAATCGCCGGCGAGAAGGTAGGGGTAGCGGCTGGTGCGGACCTCCCTCGCGAGGCAGCGCAACTGTTCCTCCCGGATCTTCGAATTGAGGCGGCCCCAGGTCGTCAAGTGCGTGGTGTAGAAGGTGATTGTGGCCCCTTCGATGCGGATCGTCGCCTCGAGGAGCGTCCGCGGCTCTCCGACGCAGGGCAGCGAATGCACCTCGGCCTTCACGATCTGGCCGCGGGTGAGGATGGCATTGCC
>DATEIO010000685.1:0-7295 GCA_035278895.1 Thermoanaerobaculia bacterium
GGTGTCGAGCCAGGAGAGCACTCGGCGGTCGATCTGCGGGTGGATCGGCTCGGAGGGCGGCGGGAAGAAGTACGAGGACTCGCTCCCCATCTCGTGGAAGTCCACGTGGACCTGCGGCTCCCACTGCCGGTAGGTGGCGATACGGGCCCGGGTCTCTTGCTGGCTCGCCCAGGCCCAGTCGCGGTTCATGTCGATCAGGTAGTGGTTCGTTCGTCCGCCCGGCCAGGGCTCGAAGTGCTCGGCCGCGGAGCGTCGCGGGTTCGCCCCGTCTCCCGCGCGCTGCTTGAAGCCGTTCACGTACCGCTCCCGGCCGTCCGGATTCGAGAGCGGATCGATCAGAACGACGACGCTCTCAAGCATCGCCGCCGTCTCCGCCTCGCCCGCCGCGAGCGTGTAGACCGCGCCCATCGCCGCCTCGGCCGAGGAGGACTCGTTGCCGTGGACGCCGTAGGCCATCCAGATCACGAGCGGGGTCTTCTTGATCAGCCGGTCCTTCTCGCCGGGTGCCAACCCGGCGGGATCACCCAGGCGCTGCGCGTCCTGGCGGATCTCCTCCAGCCGCTCGAGGTTCTCGGGCGACGAGATCGCGAGGAGCTGGAGCGGCCGGCCTTCATAGGTGCGGCCGTACTCCCACATCTTCATCCGGGGCGAGGCGGCGTCGACCGCCTCGAGATAGGCCACGATGCGGTCCCAGCTCGTGAAGCGCGCTCCCAGGGGATAGCCCAGGAAGGCGTCCGGCCGGGGGACCTTCGGGTCGAAGGACGACGGAAGCTCGACCCTCTCCCCCCGGGAGAGCGGGGCCACGATCGAGGTGGTTTGCGAAGCCGTTTGAGCCAGCGACAGCGTGGCCACGAAGGCGAGCGCTGCCGCGAAAACGGACGTCTTGCGGATCATGATGGGAATGCCTCTCTTAGGTCCGCCGCAAACGGCGGCGGGCGCAGAATTCCAACCCGCGGTCGCGCGGGGATCGAAGACGGAATCGTCGTTCATGTCAGGACGAAACGACGCTCTCCGACGAGATGTTCAACCGCTTCATCATCTCGTGGAGCGTCGTGGGTTTGACCTGCAGCAGCTCGGCCGCGCGCTTCTGCACGCCACCCGCCGCCTGGAGGGCCCGGATGATGATCTGCCGCTCGTACTGGCTCACAGCGTCCTTGAAGGAGATGCCGTTCGAGGGCAGGGGGATTGACGTCGGCACGCCCGAGCTCTCGGAGTGCCGCACGGAAGAAGGCAGGAGGTCCACGTCGAGCACCTCGCCCGTGGACAGCACCACGGCCCGCTCGATGGCGTTTTCAAGCTCGCGGACGTTGCCCGGCCAGTGGTAATCGAGGAGCCTCTCCAGGGCGTGCGGCGAGATCTCGCGGATCGGCTTCTCGTTTTCGCGCGCGTACCGCGAGAGGAAGTGCTGGGCGAGAAGCGGAATGTCCTCGGTCCGGCGGCGCAGCGGCGGCAGCGTCACCGTGATCACGTTCAGCCGGTAGAAGAGGTCCTCGCGGAAGCTTCCCTGGTGCACGGCGGCTTCGAGATCCGCGTTCGTCGCGGCGATGATCCGCACGTCCACCTTGATCGTGTCGATCCCGCCCAGGCGCATGAACTCCCGCTCCTGGATCACCCGGAGGAGCTTCGACTGGGTGTCGATCGGGATGTTGCCGATCTCGTCGAAGAAGATCGAGCCGCTGTCCGCCAGCTCGAAGAGTCCCTTCTTGCTCGCCACGGCACCCGTAAACGCGCCCCGCAGGTGGCCGAAGAGGTTGCTCTCCAGAAGGTCCGCCGGCATGGAGCCCGAGTTCACGGTGACGAAGGGGCCGTCCGCCCGCCGCGAGTGGTGGTGGATGGCCTTGGCGACCAGCTCCTTGCCCGTGCCGCTCTCCCCCAGGATCAAGATGTTGCTCTTGGCCGGGGCGGCGAGCCGGATCAGCTCGTAGACCTGCTGCATCGGCTTGCTCTTGCCGATGATGTTGTCGAAGGCGAAGCGCTGCCGGAGCTGCTCCTTGAGCGAGCGGTTTTCCGACGCCAGGCGCCGCTGCTCCAGCCCCTTCTCGATCGTGAGCAGCACCTCCTCGTTCTTGAACGGCTTGGGGATGTAGTGAAACGCCCCTTCCCGCATCGCCTCGATGGCGGTTTCGATCGACGAAAAGGCGGTGATCACCACCACAACCTGGTCCGGGGTGCGCCGCCGGATCTCCCGGAGCACGTCCATCCCCTGGATCCCAGGGAGCATGAGGTCCAGGAGGACTAGGTCGATCTCCTCCCGCCCGAGAATCTCCAGCCCCTCCTCGCCGGACAGGGCCGAAAAGACGTTGTGACCCTGCTTCCGGATGAGAAAGGTGAGGACGTCCTGCAGGACCTCCTCGTCGTCGACGACCAGGATGTTCATGCCGGGACCCGGGTGGCGGGGGCGAGCCGGGGCAGCTCCACTACGAAGCAGGCCCCCTCGCCCGGCCGGCTTTCGACCCGCAGATCTCCTCCGTGCCGCTGCACGATGTCGTAGCTGATGGACAGGCCCAGGCCGGTCCCGCCGCGGTTGAGCTTGGTCGAATAGAAGGGCTGGAAGATCCGCTCGATCTTCTCGGGCGGAATCCCCGGGCCGGTGTCGCACACCCGCACGGTGACCTTCGAGCCGTTCGCCCCGAGGCAGATCGAGAGCCGTCCGCCTCTCTCATTCATCGCGTCGAGCGCGTTGACGATCAGATTCGTGAACACCTGCTGGAGCTCGCCGTCGCACCCCATCACCAGGACCTCTTCCTGCGGGGGCGTCCAGTCGAGCTCGATCTTCCGCTTCGCCCTGCGCTCGCCGAGCAGATCCAGGCTCTCGGCCAGGAGAGGCGTGAGCGCCACCGGCTTCTTCTCCTTCTGGCGGTTTCTCGCGAACTCGAGGAGGTTGTTGACGATGCGCGCCGCGCGGAAGGTCTGCCGCTCGACCTTCTTCAGGATCTCATAGTGCGGATCGCTCTGGGGGGTGTCCGCAAGGAGCATCTGGGCGTAGCTCGAAATCCCCGTGATCGGCGTGTTGACCTCGTGGGCCACGCCGGCCGCGAGCATCCCGAGAGCCGCCAGCCGGTCCTTCTCCCGCAGCGCGTTCTCCATCGCCACCCGCTCGGTCACGTCGTGCGCCACGAGCACGTGGAGCCCCTCGCGCCGGGCCGGCTCGAACACCGCGAGCGAGAGCTGGAGGAAGCGCTCGTTGCCGGAAGCGTCGGTCCAGCTCGCCTCGACCGGACCCTCCCCCGAAGCCGGGAGAGGAGAGACCGGCAGCACGGACGAGAGGTCCCGTCCCACCAGGGCCTCGCGATCCCGCCCCACGAGCGCCGCGAACGCCGCGTTGGTGGAGACGAGCCGCCGCTCGCCATCGAGCACCGCGATGCCGGCCGGCGAGGATTCGAAGATCCCTTCGGTGTAGTGCTGGAGGCGCTGGACCTCCTCGAGCTGGTGATGGAGCTGCCCCAGGAGCTGCGCGTTCTCGATCGCCAGGGCCGCCTGGTTCAACAGGTGGCGGATCAGCTCCACGTCCTCGCTGTTCAACGGCGTCTGATCCCGCTTGAAGCTGGTGACGACGAGGCCGACGCCCCGCCCGCGCACCGAGAGCGGGAACGCGTAGCGGTAGCCGGCCACGAACAGCCGGGTGGCCGCGGACGCGGGCTCCACCGGCAGCTCGACGCCCGAGAGGCGGAGGAAGTCCTCCGTCCACAGCTCCTCGCCCAGGGCGTCGAACGCCAGGCGCGGCGGCAGGTCCCGCTCGGAACGCAGGGCGAGGAGAGATCCGCCCTGCGCGAAGTAGAGGTTCGAGCGATCAATCCCCACCGCGGCCCCGATCTCCTTGAGCATCGCCGTCGCGAGGCGCGAGAGATCCCGCTCGTGGAGCAGCTCCCGCCCGAACCCCGAGAGCGCTCGCCGCTTGCCGAAGGTATCCCGGTAGTGGACCCGCTCGAGCACCGAGGAGATCGTCGCCCGGGTCGGCACCAGCATGGCCGCGATCCCCAGGCCCGCCGCAAAGGAGAGGAAGTTCCTCGCGAGCGACAGCTCCGCCGAGATCCCGCGGTTGATCGCCAGGTTCACCAGGGAGAACCCGATGATGCCCAGGAGCAGGGTCAGCGTCGAGGAGATCGTGTCGCGCACGATGACCTCGATGTCCCACAGCTTGTAGCGCAGGATCGCGTAGGCGAACGCGAGCGGCACGAACGCGAGCGGAAGGACCGCGATCGACGTCAGGAGCTTCGACCACTCGAGCCCCAGCATGTAGGGAACGAGGTAGAAGATCAGGAACGGCAGGTAGCCCGCGGCGAGGCCGATGGCCACCCACTTCATCTGCCGGTGCTGCTCCCAGCTCCGCTCCCGGAGGAGGCGCCAGCCGAGGAGACCCACCGCCGCCACCGCGTAGACCGCGAGGTGGATCATCTGGAACGCTTCGAGCCCCCGCACCGACAGCTCGGTGGGAGCGCCGAAGAGGGCGCCGCGCAGGACCGCCTGGTCGATCTGGAGCGTCAGGAGGACCGCGGCGGGCAGATACAGGAACGGGATCCACCGCTCGTTCCACCGTCCCGTCCGTAGCGGGGTCGGGAACACGAGGAACAGGTGGATCGTGAGCGCCGGCAGCACGATGTAGGCGATCGAGTCGGCCAGATCGACCGCGATCCCCAGGACGTCGAAAGGCGGGACCCGCGTCAGCAGGTAGACCGCCGCCGAGGTCAGGCACCAGAGATAGAACAGGAACCCCTGGCCGCCGCGCTGGCGGACCGAGGTGTACAGGCCGATCAGCAGGTACGCCACGCCGATCAGGGCCATGATCAGGTACGGGAAATCGACGTCCAGATCCGGCCGGTGGTACTGCACCTGCAGAAGCTGTTCGCCCCGGAGGATCGTCAGCTCGCTCGTGGGCTCCGTGCGCAGGCGCCGGACGAGCGCATCGGCCCCGGCTCCCACGTCGCCGCCCTGCACCAGGAGGATCTGGTCGCCCTCCCGAAGCCCCGTCCCGGAAGCCGCGACCCGCGTCACCGCCACGGCCCCTCCCTGCTCGACCGGCACGAAGCCGATCGGCTGGAAGGCCTGAACCTTGCGGTACACGCTCACGCCCCCCAGGCCGACGACCACCAGGGCCAGCAGGAGGGAAAGCGCCAGTCTTAGATTTCGGGTCATTGGAGTCAAAACTCTGTCCAATCGCGGAGAAGCAGGTTCTATGCCATGGGAACAAGTTTTTGAACGGCCCTAAACCCTTTATTTCTACGGTCTTTTCTGGCGGAGCGTCCAAGAAGCCGGATGGATTCAAAGAATTGGATTCAAGGGATTGGCAGGGGGGGACAGGCAGATCGTGTCACCCGGAGTGTCCCCCGCCCCGAAGACCTCACCCCCGTCCCCTCTCCCATCGCCCCTCCGCCGGCCGGGAAAGGGGAACGTAGTTGAAGCGTTGGTGCTTGTAGGGTGCGCTGTGCGCACGTTTAGGGTGGTGGGAAGCAACACGTGCGCACAGCGCACCCTACGGCAATACCGCCCGCAGGCGTCCCCCTCTCCCGGCGGAAGGGGGAGCGATGGGAGGGGGACAGGGATGAGGTTAGAACTTCACCGCGATCCCACCCAGGAACCGGTGCCGCAGGGTGTCCTGGGCTTCGGCGGGGGTGGCGCCGCGGCTGAGCTCCATGTTGAGCTGGATCGCCCAGTCGGCGGCGAGATCGAGCAGGAAGCTCAGATCCTGGCTCAGCATGAGGCGGAGGCGCTCGGACTCGATCCTTGCCACGCTCGGACCGGAGGTGCCGGCGGCGGGATCGAGCTGCTGCGAGAGGTGGTGGAAGGAGACGTAGACGCCCGTCGAGGTCTTCTGGAACTGGGTGTCGAGCGAGGTGATCAGGTACTTGACCTGGTTCTCGAATGGCTGGCCGTTGGGAGCGACCGAGATGCCGCCGCCGCCGGCCGCCACGCTCGTCTGCCAGGAGGTCGTCACCTGGGGCGAGAGCCGCCGGTTGAGCGACATCCGCAGCTCGGGGATCTCGTCGCCGCGCACCAGGTAGAGGCTCTGGAGCCGGTCGAAGAAGTCCTCGCTGAAGTAGAGCCGGAGGGTGTCGCCCACCACCCGGTGAACGGCGCCCAGCGAGAAGCTGTTATCCTCGCCCGCCGCCCGGGAGAAGCGCACCTCGTAGCAGGACTCACTGCCCTGCTCACAGAGATCGTTCTGCTCGAACAGGGAGGGGAGGAAGTCCGGCTGCGCCACGTCCTGGTAGACCCGGTGGCTGGCCGAAGCCTCCACCTGCCACTTCGAATCGTTGACCTGCAGCACGAAGCCGCCCTGGGGCATCAGCGAAAGGCTGCCGTCCGAGAGCGTGCTGTAGAGGCCATACTGAACCAGGAAAGCCGGCTGGAGGCTCACGCCGCCGCGGCTGAACAGGTCGATGCTCGAGAGGGTCGGCTTCTCGTAGGCCTTGCCCGGCCGCTCGACGTTCGACAGGCCGAACTGCCGCTCGCGGTACCGCAGCCCCGCCTGGAGGCTGCCGCGGTCGCCCAGGGGCGTGGTGTAGGCGCCCTCGATCCGCCAGCTCTGCGAGGCCTCCGGGATCTCCAGCGGGTCGATCGGTCCCTGGCGGTGGAAGTTGTTCTCGGCGGTGTAGAGGGCCACGAAGTCCGAGCGCCCGTTCTCGCCGACGTTCTGCGAATAGTTCACCTGGTAGTGCTCGAAGTCGACCGGCGAGTCGCTGTCGCTGAGGGCCATCCGGTCGTTGCGCGACATCACGCTGATCCGGCTCCCGCCGCCACCCGCCACGTCGAACGAGAGGCTGCTCGTCTGGCCGCTGCCGCCCGGTCCGCCGCTCACGCCTAGAGGCGCCGCGGCGAGCTGGCGGAACTGGCCCCGCAACTCGACCTTCGCGCCTCCGACCGTCCCTTCGATCCCGAGACCGCCGCCCGCGACCTGACCGTCCCCGCCCGCGATGTCGTCCACCCCGGAGATCGCCTGCATCTCGGTGTGGAAGTTGCCGGCGAGGGCGCCGCTGGGTGAGGGAGCGAAGGAGACGAGCTGGATCTCTTCCCGGTCGATCTCGTGGAGCACGTCCGACGGGATGCGGGCGCGGATGGACCAGTAGTCGTCCTGCTCGGCGGCCTGGCCTACCTGCCGCTTGACCAGCTCGAAATCCATGGACTGGTGGGCCTGCGCCTTGGTGCGGGTGAGCATCATCACCCTCGGAACGAACCCGGGCTTGTGCGCGATGATCTTGTAGAGGCCAACCGGCAGGTCCGGGAACAGGAAGTTCCCCTGACCGTCCGTCACAACCTTGTGGAGAGTGAGATCGGCGAGCTGATAGGCATACACCCCT
>DATEIO010000686.1:0-12858 GCA_035278895.1 Thermoanaerobaculia bacterium
CCGCGAGCGGGCGGACGGGGAGCCGGCGGAGCTACGGTTCCGGGGGATGGTGATGGATCTCGCCGCGCACACGGTCTCCGTGCGCGACGAGGCGGTGGCGGTGACTCCCAACGAATTCCGGCTTCTTGCCGCGCTCGCCCGGGCGCCAGGACGGGCGTTCCGCCGGACGGAGCTGGTGGAGCGGGCGTTCGGGTGGGATTACGAAGGGATGGAGCGGACGGTAGACGCGCACGTGGCGAACCTGCGCCGGAAGATCGATCCGCGAGGGCCGGAGGGCGGCTCGTGGATCGAGACGGTGTATGGCGTGGGATACCGGTTCGCAGGAGAGGAAGATGATTCATAGCCTGCGCTTCCGCCTGATGCTCATGGTCGCGGTCGTGCTGGCGATCGCCCTGGGCGTGGTGGCTTCCCTTTCGAGCCGGGTGGTTTCGACGGAGCTGCGGCATCTCACGCGGGGGCCCCGGCCGGGGGAGCTCGATGCGGTGGCCGCGGAGCTCGTCCGCTTCCGCCAAGGCCAGGGGAGCTGGGCCGGGGCGCGGCGGATTCTCGGGCCCGCGGGGGAGCGGATGGAGCGGGAGCTTCTGGTGATCGATCCCACGGGAAAGCTCGCGGCGGCCACGAGCCCGGAGGAGACGTACGTCCGCGTGCAGGTGGAGGACGGCGGGCAGCATCTGAAGTTCGCCCGGCGGTCTCCCGCGGGAGGGATCGGCGAGGCCGAGCTGCTCAATCCCTATCATGTGGCCCTGCGCGATTCCGGAGGCGCGCTCCTCGGCACGCTCTACGCCGTCCCGGTGGCGCCGGGGCCGCGGTCGGGAGCGCCGGGTGTGCTCGGCCGGGTGAACCGGTCGCTTCTCCTGGCGGCGCTCGCGGGCGGGGCGGCGGGGCTCCTCCTCACCTTCGCGCTCGCGCGGCGCATTCTGCGGCCGGTCGAGGCGCTCACGGCCGCAGCGCGGAGCGGCGATCCGGACCGGCGGGTCGAGGTGCCGCCGGGGCGGGACGAGATCGGCGAGCTCGCCCGCGCGTGGAACGATCTGGCGGACCGCCGGGCCACGGCCGAGCGGCTGCGGCGAAATCTCGTGAGCGACGTGGCGCACGAGCTGCGGAGCCCGCTCACCAATGTCCGCTGCCAGCTCGAAGCGATCCAGGACGGGCTCGTGCGCCCCGAGCCGGCGGTGATCGATTCGCTCCACGAAGAGGCGCTGCTTCTGGAGCGGCTGATCGACGACCTCCAGGATCTGGCGCTGGCCGAAGCCGGGCAGCTTTCGCTCGAGCGCCGGCCGCTCGACGTGGCCGAGGAGGTGGGGCAGGCCGTCCAGGCGCTCGCGCCGCGCACGGCCGAGCGCGGCCTTCGCGTGGAGGTGGACGTGCCCGACGGTCTCCCCCGCGCGGACGCCGATCCCCGGCGGGTCGCCCAGATCCTCCGCAATCTCCTGGGCAACGCCGTCACCCACACGCCGCCCGGCGGGGCCGTCCGCGTGCGCGCCCGGGCGGCCGAATACGGCGTGGAGGTGACGGTTGAAGACACCGGCCCCGGCATCCCCCCGGAGCATCTGCCGTTTCTTTTCGAGCGATTTTATCGAGCGGACGCCTCCCGCTCCCGCGAGACGGGCGGCGCGGGGCTGGGGCTCGCGATCGTGAAACAGCTCGCCGCGGCCCACGGCGGGCGGGTGTGGGTGGAGAGCGAGGTGGGGCGGGGGGCGGTGTTCGGGTTCAGCTTGCCGGGCGCCTAATCCCGCACCGCCGGCGCCAGCAGCGCCGCGACCGCCACCTTCTCCCGCTCCGCGAGCGCCATCAGCTCCTTGATCCCCCCGCGGAAATGGAGCGCCTCGAAGCCTTCCGCCTGCATGCGTTCGGCGAGATGGGCGCTTTTGAGCCCCACCTCGCAGACGAGGACGTAGGGGCGGCCCTTGTCGAAGGAGGGCCAGGCGGCCAGGGCACGGCCGAAGTCCAGGTGGAGGGACCCGGGGTAGTGCCAGGCGCGGAAGGCGGTGGCGGAGCGCAGGTCCAAAAGCGTGGCGCCTTCGGGGACGCGGTCGGTTTCCAGGACCGGCGAGCCGAGCGCCTCGGGGGGGAGGCGGCGGAGGTCGAAGATGGTGCGGGTGTCGATGAGCCCGTGCAGGAGCTCTTCGGCGTCCATTGCGGCTTCGTCCCGCAAAACCTGCTGGAGGACGGCGCGGGTGGCGGGCCTGCGGGGCATCAGGTCGCAGTACTCGCCCACGGCGGCCGAGAGATCGTGGATGCCGATCTTGCGGGCGAGGGCGAGGATCTCTTCCTTGTTGAAGCCCACGAGCGGGCGGAGCACGGGGATCGCCGGGGCCACCTGGTTGATGACGGCGATGTTCTGGAGCGTCTGGGACGAAACCTGGCCCATGGCATCGCCGGTGACGAGCCCGAGCCGTCCGCCCCGGTGGGCCACGGCGGCGCCGGCCCGGAGCATGAAACGCTTGAGGATGATCTGCCAGTGCTCCGGCCGCGCCTTCTCCCGTAGAAGCAGGGCGAGCGGCGCGAAATCCACCTCGTGAAGCGTGGGCTTGTAGCCGTAGCTCCAGCGGTCGTTGATCTCCTTCATCACCCGGAGCACGCCGAGCCGGTGGGCGGAGCCGCCGAGGTTGCAGAAGACATAGTCGAGCTGCACGCCGCGCTTCAAGAGGAGCCAGCTCGCCACGGCCGAGTCGAAGCCGCCGGAGACCAGGGCCACGCCGCGCCCTTCAACCCCCACGGGGAGGCCGCCGTGCGCGGGGACCTTTTCTTCGAAGAAGTGGGCCGTGCCCGGCTCGATCTCGACGAAGGCCGTGACCTCCGGCTCGTCGAGGTTCACCCGCGCCGCTCCGGCGTCCAGGAGCGCCCGCCCGAGAGCGCGCTCGACCTGGATGGAGTCGAAGCCGATCCGGCCGCGGTCCCCCCGCCGGGTTGCGCGCACGGCGAAGCTCCGGCCGCGCACGCTGTCGGCGAAAAACCTCACCCCTTCGGAGACCACGTCCTCGAGGCTCTCCCACGGCCTGGGCGTGACCTCCGAGACCGACTGGAAGCCGAACACGCGGGACAGCGCCTCGGACGCCCCGGCCGGGTCCGGCGTCTCGACGTACAGCCGGCTCCAGGTCTTCTCCAGCTTGTAGGGGATGCCGTGCGCGTGGAGCGCCGCCTCGGCGTTCGCGCCCAGCCGGCGGAGGAACCGCATGCGGGTCTTGCGCGCCTTGGTGTAGAAGTCGCCGGAGAGGCGGAGGATGAGGAGGGCGTCGGACATTGGGGGCAGTTTACCGCGCCCTACGGCCGCCACACCGTAATCAACCACCACCGCCAATCCCCCTCGAGAACCTCCTCCACGAAAGGCTCCTCGAGCACCCGCGCCACTCCCACGCGGAGATCCAGGGCGGGCAGCCTTCCGATGGGGAGCGGGTCCAGCGCCAGGCGGTACTCCATCCCCGCGAGGGTCAGCCAGTCCCCCTTCTCCTGCCCCGAATTCCAGAGGCGGTGGCGCTCGTAGAACACGGGCGCGGGGAGGAAGCCCAGCGTCAGGTCGGCCCTCTGGCCTTCGTGGTCTTCGCCGAGGAGGATGCCGAAGGGCAGACCCGGAACGGCGATCTGGGAGGAGAGGGCGGTGTCGGGGAGGAGGGTCGTCTGCGCTCCTCCGAGCTGGTAGAGGTCGAAGGCGCGGGTCGCGTCTTCGGAGGTGTCCCGGCTCCAGGTGAGGCGGAGGCGGGTGTCGTCGTAGCCGAGGCCGAGCCGGAGGACGCCGCCGGAACGGGTCCAGCCGTCGCCGTCGGTGCTGCCGGATTCGAAGTGGGCGGCGAGGCCCGGCTCGAGCTGCCAGGAGCCCCGGCGGCGGAGGCTCCCCCAGCCCGCGGTGAGCGAGGCGACGCTCTGGTTGAGGGATTCGACGTCGTTCCAGAGCACGGCGCCCGTCAGGCGGACGCGGTCGCCGCTCCAGACCCTCTCCCAGCGGGCGGAGAGCTCGATTCCCCGGCGGTCGAGGTCCAGGAGGGCGCCTTCCGGGTCTTCTTCGGATTGGAAGAGATGGAAGCCCAGCTCGACGGGCCAGCGCCGGAGCGAGCCGGCGAGAGCGCCTCCCGTGGGCCAGCCGCTCTCTCCCAGAGAGCCCAGGGCGAACCAGTCGAAGCGGCCGACGACGTCTCCGCCGCGGACCCCAAGCTCCCAGGTGCCGCCGTCCGATGCGGCGCTGCCGCCCAGGAGCGGGTACAGCTCCTGCCGGCCGAGGCCGTAGGGACGGCTTTCCGAGACCTCGGCCTCTGGGAACGGCTCGGGTGCAGCCGGGGTCGCCGGGCGGACGGCCGGGGCGAGGCTCGTGGGGATGTCGACGGGCGGTGCGCTCGCGGTCTCCGTGATCGGCAGGGGCAGCCGGCGGAGATCCAGGCCGTCCGGCTCCAGGGAGAGGTAATACAGGCCGGAGCCGTCCGGCGCCGGAGCGGGGGCGATGGCGGCTCCCTGGGTGCGCGTCAGGGGGACCGGCGGGCTCGCGGGATCGAGGGGGAAGGACCAGAGATCGATGAATCCGCGAAGCCCCACGACGGCGAAGACGGAGCGGCCGTCCGGGCTCCAGGCCGGGGAGGAGACGGTCGCGCCGGCCGGAGGCGCCAGCTCGGTCGTGCCTCCTCCGATCTCCAGAACGGCCAATCGCCACGCCCCTTCGCGGTGTAGAGCGAAGGCGGCGCGCGTTCCGTCCGGCGAAAGGCGCGGCTGGTCGTAGACCTCGGAGACGGCCGGCGCGGTCAGGTCCGAAACCGCGCCGGTCCCGAGATTCACGCGCACGATCTGGGAAAGGCCGTTGCGGTTCCGCACGGCCACGGCCCAGGAGCCGTCCGGCGCCGGGTCGGGATCGCGCAGATCGGCCTCGCGGGTGATCCGGCGGACCTCGCCGGTCTCCAGCGTCCAGACGAAAAGGTCGGGGTGGAGAAATCCTTGCGGATCGGGCTCGAAGCGAACGAAGAGGATCGATTTCCCGTCCAGCATCCACCGCGGCATGGTGGGCTCGGCTCCGCTCTTCGCTTTCAGGGTGTAGAGGCGTTTGCGGGCGATCGGGGCCGTGCGCACGGCCGGCACGTCCTCGGGATCGCGCTTCGCGATCTCCTCCCGCCGCTCCTGCCACTTCTTTTCCGCCTCCTCGTCCGGTGCGGTCGAGAAGACGGCAAGCTCGTCGGGCTCCTCCCGGGAGCCGAGGACGATCGCGAGGCGCTCGCCGTCCGGCGACACGGCCGGGGTGCCGACGTTCCAGGAGAGGTCCTGCCACAGCTCGCCCTCCCGCTTTCCCTCTGCGAGCCGCCGCTCCGCCTCCAGGGCCCGCCAGGTCACCTCGGCGCGGAAGCGGTCGTAGAGATCCTCGGGGGAGTCACCGAAGACCCCCTGGAACGCGTCGTCGAAGCTCCGGGCCGTGCGCGCGGTCATCCGTGCCCAGAGGCTTCGGAGGCTTCCGGGGCCGGCCCGCTCCTCCAGCCATTCGAGGTAGGCGGAGCCTACGAGATAGGCCATGGACATCCCCAGCCAGCTGCTGTTGTCCGAAGCGAGCCGGCCGTAGCTCGGGAGCTTGCCGCCGCGCGCCCACTGGCGCAGGATCGTCGCCCGCAGATCGCCGTTCGGCCGTCCCGATCCCGTCAGCCGGCCTTCCACGACCGTGGCATACCCTTCCATCACCCAGCGCGGAGCCCCGAGAGTGATTGGCCCCACCGGTGCCACCCACGCGAGCGTTCGCCGCAGCGGATTCCGGGACGGCCGCAGCAGGTGGACGAGGTGCGTCTCTTCATGGACGACGAGCACCTCAGACCAGTCGGAGTAGTGGCCGATCACCGACTCCGGCCCGGGCGGGCTCGTCCACAGGATCATGCGCGGCCATCCCAGGAACGGAAACGCCTGTCCGTTGGCGTCCGCCACCGGATCGGAGACCACGACGTCCACCACCTCCGGAGGCGCATACCCCACCTCCGCGACGACCCGCTCCCGGATCGCCTCAATCCGCGCCGCCGCCCGCCGCGCCCACTCTTCCGAAGCCGCGGGATAGTGAACGCGGAAATGGGGGGTGGAAAGGGTCCGCCAGTCGGCGGAGGGACCTTGAGCGAGGGCGGGAAGGGGGAGGAGGGCCAGCAGGAGAGCGAAGAAAAGCCGGGGGGTTCGCATCGGGGGGAACGATATCGCAGGGTCCCCCCGCCCGGCCCTCACCCCAACCCTCTCCCAGCCCCCTCCCACCTTCCGGGAGAGGGAGCCTTTGCAGCCTCCCTCCTCTCCCGGCGGCTGGGAGGGGGCTGGGAGAGGAGGGCCGGGGAGGTGAGGGCCGGGTGGGGCCCCCCCTCACACCTTCGGAGGCAGATCCCGAGCCACCGGCTCGTCCTGGAACCCGTGGTGCTTGTGGTTGCCGTCGCAGAAGGGCTTGTTCGCCGACAACCCGCACCGGCAGAGGGACACGACCGTCCGCCCTCCCAGGCCGTAGGATTTGCCTTCGGGGTCGAGAATCTGAATGTCGTCGCCTTCCACCCGGAAGGGGCCGTTCTTCATCACGGTGATCTTCATCGCGCTCTCCTCCTCTCGTTCGGGGGGAAGCGTTTCCCATCGCGGGCCTGCCGTCAATCCCCCGGTGCGCTATCCTAGGCGGCTCCGCTTGGAAAGACCGCCATGATTCCCGACGAGACGACGACGCGTGAACCTTCCTCCCGGGCCTGGGTAGGACGCCTGCTCAAGGTGGCCGTGACCGTGGCCACGGTCTACTTCACCTGGCACTTCCTCGCGCGCTCGAATCTCGACTGGGCGTTGCTCACTGAGCGGGTGGAGGAGGCGAGCCGCCCGTATCTGGCCCTGGGGATCGGGCTCCTCGTGCTCCGGTTCGGGATCTGGGACTGGCGGTTCCGCCTCGCGGCGCACCGGGCGGTCGGGCGGAGCTCGGGGGTGGTCCTGGGCTTCTTCGTGCTGATCGCCTCGGCCGCGCTCAACCTGGTCACGCCCACGGTGCGCCTGATCGGCGGCCTCATGCGGGCGCGGTACTGGTCGCGGTCCACCGGTTACTCGTTCGGATTCTTCTACGGTGTGGTGCTCTACGACCAGATCGCGCACCACACCATGATGACCCTCTGCACGTGGGTGACGCTGATCGTGGCCTCCTTCGCGCTCGGCCGCCCGGGGCTCGGGGTGGCTTCGCTCATCGCGTTGATCGCGGCGATCGTCGCGCTGGCGGTGTGGAGCCGCCGCCGGGGGCCTTCGGGGCAGAATCCCATCGTGCGCTTCCTCGCCCGCCGGGCGGAGAAGGCCGAGGGGCGGCTCCAGAAGCTCTTTGCCCACGGGCACGAGGCCGTGGGCGTGTTCGTGCACCTGCTCGGCTACGTGCCCCTCCGCCTCCAGGTGCTCGCGCTCGGAGTGCTCTATTTCTTCGTCAACGCCGCGGCGCAGTGGGCCATGTTCGTCGCGATCGGCGCTCCGGTCGATCCGCTCGTGGTGATCGCCGTGGTCGCGCTCGGCAACGCCGTGGGAACCTTGACCGGCACACCCGGCGGCCTGGGCACCACCGAGCTCGCCATGGTCGCCTCCTTCAAGGCCCTGGGGGTTGACGAGGTCGTGGCCGCGGCGGGTACGCTCCTCTTCCGCGGGCTCCACTACGCCGCCGTGCTGGCGATCGGGCTGCCGGCGCTGGGGCTGCTGGAGCTCAAGATGGGGAAAGAAGAGGCCGAAGAATCATGATTGCGGACGACACCCTGCGGCGCCTCCGCGAGGAGGAGTTTCCCGTCACGGCGCAGTACGCCTATCTGAACCACGCGGCCACCGGGCCCATCCCGCAGAGAGCGGCGCGGCGGATGGGGGAGGTCGCCCAGGCCGTATCGACCTCCGGGGACCGCTACTGGTCCCGCCGCATGGCCGAGATCGAGCGCGTGCGCGGGCTGCTCGCGGGTCTCCTGGGCGCCCGGGCTCCGCGCGAGGTGGCCTTCGTCGAGAACACCTCCGTGGCCCTCTCGCTCGTGGCCGAGGGGCTGGACTGGAAGCCGGGGGACAACGTGGTCGGGGCGAAGCTCGAATATCCCGCCAACGTCTATCCGTGGATGCATCTCGCCCGCCGCGGCGTGGAGTACCGGCTGGCGGAGGAGCGGGACGGGCGGATCGATCCCGAGGAGCTGATCTCCTTGATCGACGACCGCACCCGCGTTCTCGCCCTCTCCTGGGTGCAGTACGCGAGCGGCTTCCGCTCGGACCTCGCCCGCCTGGGCGCCGTCTGCCGCGAGCGGGGCATCCTCTTCGTGGTGGACGTCATCCAGGGGCTGGGCGCGCTGCCGTTGAACGTCGAAGCCGCCGGGGTGGATATCGCGGCCGGCTCAGTCCACAAGTGGCTGCTCGGCCCCGAGGGCGTGGGCTATCTCTACGTCTCCGACCGCGTGATCGATCGCGTGTTCCCGCTGCGCTCCGGCGCGCGCTCGCCGGTCGTCCCCTTCCAGTGGACCGATTTCGACCTCACGTGGAACGAGGGAGCGAAGCGGTTCGAGAGCGGCACGATGAACGTCTACGGCATCACGGCCCTGGGTGCGTCTCTGGAGATCCTCGCGGAGGCGGGGATCGAAAACGTCGAGCGGCGCATCCTTTCCCTCGCCGACCGCGCGGCCCGGGGGCTGGCCGAACAGGGCTTTACGATCGTGAGCTCCCGCCGGCCCGGCGAGATGTCCGGCATCGTCACCGCGACCCATCCCTCCCACGCTCCCGAGAGCCTCTTCCGCAAGCTTTTCGACCGAAGCGTGATCGTGGCCTACCGGGCGAAAAGGCTCCGGGTGTCTCCCCATTTCTACAACACGGAAGGGGAGATCGACCGGTTCCTCGCGGAGCTCGCGAGCTAGCCCACTCCTCCCTGGCGATGGCTCCTGCCGCGGCCTGGGCCTTCAAAATCTTTGCCCAAGACCTCCCAGGATCCCGCCTTGGTAGGGCCCACGTGGCGAATCAAACCGGCCGCTCTCATCTTGGCCAGGTGATACTTGATGCCGCTGTCGCTCAAGCCCAGCCTATCGGCCAACTCCCTGCGCGTAATAGAGGGTTGATCTCGCATCAGGGCCAGCAGTTTTTCTTGGGCAGTTTCTTGGGTAGTCTCCTGGATTTCTTGGGCAGTTTCTTGGGTTTCTTGGGCAGTTTCTTGGGCAGTCTCCTGGATTTCTTGGGCAGTCTCTTGGGTTTCTTGGGCAGTTAGCAGTTCTGGAGCGGCGGCCTGCAGGTGCTCGGGGTTGGCGCGGAAGGTCAGCATCAGGCCTGCCATGCCGAAATCGTAGACCGGCGGCTCGATCCCATGCTCCCGGCACTCGCGTTGAATCTTTTCGACGCCGCGTCCCCAGGATTCGATGTAGCCGGCCCGAAAGAAAGCATTGGCAAGCAATGGGTTGAAGGGGCATGAGGGATGTTTGCCCAAAAGCCTTTCCAGCGTCCAGCTTTCCGGCAGACCGCCGGGGTTCCAGAGGACGATCCCGTCGTCGTACACGCTGATCTGGATCGGGATGCTGCTCCCGTAGTCCTTGTGAACCACGGCATTGAGCAGGGCCTCGCGAAGTGCGGCGTCAGGAAAGAGGAACGTCTCCCGCCGCTGCACACCTTGGTAGCTGATGTAGGCCTTGAGATACTTCGTGTACAGGAGCTCCAGAGTCTTGTCGACCTGCTCGAAAAGGCTTCCGTGCACCTCGTCCTGATACCGAAGGTCGTCATTCGTCACGAAGAAGCCGAGTTTGATCCAGGCACCGCTCACATACTGCTCGGGGCGGTCGGAGAACAGCAGGCAGGCAGCGCGTTTGAGTCCATGCCTTTCGGTCAGCTCCAGGTTTCCCAGAACGACTTCCCGGCTGTCACGCAAGATCACCCGGTCCATGCGTCCGCTCTCGGTAGCCTTCTCTTTGAACAGCCGCAAGGCCGCAGCGCTGCAGGACCGCGGGGTGAAAGAGGGCTCCGGCGCGTCATCCCAGTGACGTCCGCGTTTCTTCAGCAGGAAGCGCTCCAGGGCCGCCCCTTTGAGCTCCTGCTTGATGCTGCCGCTCCGGTAGTGATATTCCCCTTTGTAGCTGATCGGGCTGGGGTACGGCTCGACGCGGATTTCGACCAGATCCTTGCCTTTCACCCGCCGCAGGTTCACGTCCACCATGATGCCGAGGACATCCCTTACCTTGTTGGGGATCTCCTCCATGAGCTTTCTGGCCTCTTTGACGCCGACGACTGCGCCCCGGTCATCACGTCCGATGACCAGAGTGCCTCCCTCTGCGTTGGCGAAGCCGCAGATCCACCGCAAGTATTCGTCTCGCCAGGAGCTCTTCCACTCCGTCTGCTGGCTCTCGCTCATGGAGCCGGATCCTCCCGGTCCGCGGCTCGGGCTGGGGTGCGCGGGTCTTCGAAGACGACGACAAGGTCTCGCCAGTGGACACGGATCATCGGGTCACCTCTCGTCAAGAGAGTATCACGCCGTCGAAAGACAGATCCGTGTCATTTCGAAGGGGAACGTCCCGTCACTTCGTCCGGGCAGGACCCGGCCTCGTTCCGCTATCATGGGCCCTTATGGACATACTCCGCAGAAACAACGTCCAGGTGTCCGGCCATGAAACAGGGCAGCCGATGGTCTTCGCCCACGGGTTCGGCTGCGATCAGAACATGTGGCGGTTCGTAACGCCCGCCTTCGAAGACGAATACCGGATCGTCCTCTTCGACCACGTCGGAGCCGGCCGCTCGGACCTCTCCGCCTACCATCAAGCCAAATACGGCTCGCTTCAGGGTTATGTGAGCGACGTGCTCGACATCTGCCGCGAGCTCGACCTCCGCGAGGTGATCTTCGTCGGCCACTCGGTGAGCGCCGCCATCGGGATTCTTGCGGCGATCGAGGAGCCGGAACGGTTCGCGGCGCTGGTCCTTGTGGGGCCATCCCCCTGCTACATCAACGACGGAGACTACGTCGGCGGGTTCACCCGGGAGGACATCGAAGGTCTTCTGGAGTCCCTGGACAGCAACTATCTCGGCTGGTCGAGCGCAATGGCCCCGGTGATCATGGGGAACCCGGAGCGGCCCGAGCTCGGCCAGGAGCTGACCAACAGTTTCTGCCGCACCGATCCGGAGATCGCGCGCCACTTCGCCCGCGTCACCTTCCTGTCCGACAACCGGAGCGACCTCCAGAAGATGAAAGTCCGCTCGCTCATCCTGCAGTGCTCCGAGGACGCGATTGCGCCGCAGTGTGTAGGGGAGTACGTGCACCGGAATCTTCCCGGGAGCGAGCTGGTTCTCTTGCAGGCGACCGGTCATTGCCCCAATCTGAGCGCTCCCGAAGAGACGATCACCGCCATCAAGAGCTTCCTGTAGTGTCAGACCCGGAAGACCCCCCTTCTCCCAGCAGCCCCGTTCCTCTCGAGGAGAGTGCCGAGGATCTCTATGAAAATGCCCCCTGCGGCTACCTCTCGGCACTCCCCGGCGGGACAATCGTCAAGGTCAACCAGACCTTCCTGACCTGGACGGGCTACCGGCGGGAGGATCTCGCCGGCCGCAAGCGTTTCTACGAGCTCTTGACCGCGGGCGGCAGGATCTTCCACGAGACGCACTACGCCCCGCTGCTGCGGATGCAGGGAGCCGTGCGCGAGCTCGCCCTGGACATCGTGTGCGCGGACGGCCGCCGCCTGCCGGTGCTGATCAACTCCGTGCTCCGCAAAGACGGGGATGGCCAGCCGCTGGTCGTCCGCACCACGATCTTCAATGCCACCGACCGCAAGGAATATGAGCGCGAGCTGCTGCGCGAGAGGCAGAGGGCCGAGCAGGCGTCGAAGACCAAGTCGGACTTCCTCGCGATGATCAGCCACGACATCCGCACACCGCTCAACGCCATCGTGGGCGTGTCACATCTTCTCCGGCAGACGGAGCTCTCGCCGCCGCAGCAGAAGCTCGTGCGGATCCTGGGCTCCTCGTCGGAAAACCTGATGAACCTGGTGAACCAGATCCTCGACTTCGGCAGGATCGAGGCGGGCAAGATGTCTCTGGAAGAGAGGCCCGTCGATCTCCGGCAGCTCGTCGGAGAGATCGGCGACCGGTTCCGGCTCAGGGCCCAGGAAAAGAGGATCGCTCTCCGGCTCGAAGTGGACGAGCGGGTGCCGCAGGATGTCGTCGGAGATCCCGTGAAGCTCGATCAGGTGCTCACCAACCTGGTCGGCAACGCAGTCAAGTTCACCTCAGAGGGATCGGTGACCCTGGCGCTCGAAGTCCGCGCAGCCGGGCCGGAGGCCGTATCGATCGAATTCCGGGTGAGCGACACCGGCATCGGGATCGCTCCCGATCGGCTGGCGCACATCTTCGACGATTTCACGCAGGCCAACTACGACATCGGCCTGAAGTACGGCGGCACCGGGCTCGGGCTGTCGATCAGCCGGAAGCTGGTGGAGATGTACGGCAGCCGCATCCACGTCGAAAGCGAGCTCGGGCAAGGCACCACGTTCTCCTTCGAGCTGCGCCTGAAGACCGTGAAGGACGCCATCGTGCCCGGCGTGGTCGAGGCGGCCTCCGGGCTCGAAGGCTTGAAGGTCCTGGTGGCGGACGACAACGAGGTCAACGTTTTCGTCCTGACCGGCCTCCTCCAGGACTGGGGCGTCGAATTCGACGTCGTCTCCGACGGCCGGCAGGCCGTCGAGCACGTCCGCGCGCGGCACTACGACCTGGTGCTCCTCGATCTGCGCATGCCGGAGCTCGACGGCTACGCCGCAGCGCGGGAGATCCGCGCCCTGCCGGGAGAGAGGTTCGCGAAACTGCCGCTCTTCGCCGTCTCCGCCTCGACCCGCATGGGCCTCCCGCACGAGATCGACGCCGCCGGCTTCAACGAGTTCGTCGGCAAGCCGATCAGCCCGGACATCCTCCTGGGCAAGATGAGACGCTACGTGCCCGGCA
>DATEIO010000687.1:0-2126 GCA_035278895.1 Thermoanaerobaculia bacterium
GAGAGGCGTAGCGCAACGTCTTCCCCTTGCCGAGCACCCCGAGCGCCAGGAGCAGCACTCCCAGGAGCACCCAGGCCGCCGAGTAGGAGTACCGCTCCGCCGCCGTGGTCGGCCCCGCGTCCAGGTAGGTGCCGTGGAAGAGCTGGCGCACCTCTAGGGTAACGAGGACGAAGACGAAGAGAATCGACGCGCCCGCGAGGACGAACGGGAGGCGCGCGCTCCCCCGCCTCCGGAGGTCCCGGGCGGCCAGCGCCGCGAGCGCCGCGGGGACTCCGTAGATCCAGAGGAGGAAATTGAGGATCGGCCCGTCTCCCACTGGATCGTGATTCCAGAGCGGATTGGCGAAGAGCACCGGGGCGAGGATCTCGAGCCCCGCTCCCAGAGCCAGAACGATCCGCCCGCCCAGCTCCAGGCTCCGCAGCCGGGGTGGGCGGTTTCCCGCGAGAAGGCCCCAGCCCAGGAGGAGCCACGCGATCGCCAGCGTGGCCCACTCGGTCAGGCTGAAGCCCCAGGCCTCCGGCTCGCCCGGGTGGAAGAACTGGCGGACCTCCAGGGTCGTGAGCGCGAAACCCAGCGCGACCGCTCCGGCTTCGAGCCCGCCCGCGAGCCGCTCCTCTCCCTGCCGCCGGGCGAGCCAGGCTGCGGCGGCGAAGGCCAGGATCGGCACGCCGTAGCCGTAGACCATCCAGTTCAGGATCAGGTGCTCCCCGATCGGATAGGTGAAGATCAGCGGATTGAGAAGCAGCCGCGCCGCCACGCTCAAAGCCAGCAGGCTGGCGAGCTTCCGGAGCACCGGCAGTTGGAAGCGGCCCGCGAGCCACACGAGCGCGGTCACCTCGACGGCCCACCCCGCCGTCCACCAGTGGCGCTCCAGCTCCAGGGAGACGGCCAGGCTCACGAACGTGGTGACCGCCACGGCGAGCGCCGCGAGCGCGGGCCTTTGGCCGCCGCGCGCCACCGGCACCGCCGCCGCGAGGTAGAGGGCTCCGGCAGCGAGCGCCGCTCCGCCCCAGGGAAGACCCTGCTCCGCCGGGACAAAGAACCAGGCCACGAGGAAGTAGCCGATACCCGAGGCCGCCGAGAGCGTAGCCCACCAGCCAGGCCGTTCCGTCCGGAAGCACGCGACGTACGCCCCGACCGCGAGGAGAGCTCCAAAACCCGCGGTGGTCCAGAGGAAGCGGGTGATCTCCGCCTCCGGGAGATCCGAGCCCCACGCCGCGAGGAGCGCCAGGGGGGCTCCGGCCGCGACCCAGGCGAGGTTCCGGAACTCCGGGCGGAGCCGGCCGAGGGCGAGCGTGCCGGCGACCAGGATTCCGAGAAATGCCCACTCCAACGGCGCCCAGTCGCTCCGCCCGGTCGTCAACGCGATGCCTATGAAGGCTCCGGCAAGCATCCCCTGAGACAGCCAGGACTCGCCCTCTCCTCCGCGCAGATCGGCCACCAGGGCCGCGACCGCCGAGGCGAGCAGGAAGAGGCTGAGCCACGGCCCGTCCGCCGGCTGGAACGGCCCGCCCAACCAGAAGAGCACCCACAGAAGCCCGGCCGCCAAGGCCGCCGCGGCGAGCGGCTGCCAGCCCCGCTTCGCCGAGACGGCCAGGAGCCCGACCACGAGAAGGAACAGATAAGCAAAGAGGTTCCGCGCGTCCGGCTCGCCCACCCGGATGAGCGCGGGCGTCAGGAACCCGCCGATCATCCCGATGAGCGCCACCATCATCCCGTGCCGCAGCGAGAGCAACACTGCGACCGCCGTGGTCAGCACCATGAACACGAACCCGGCGGCCGGGGAGATCAGCTGATAGAGATGGACCCCCGCGAGGAAGCAGGCGAACAGATCCGCGACGCCGGCCGCCGCGAGCCCCCGGGCAATGCCGGGGGACGACCCCCGCATCTTCTCGCCCCCCGCGAGCAGCACGACGCCGAAAAGCACGCCCAGCGCCACCCGCACCGTGGGAGACAGCCATCCCTGCTCGAACGAATACTTGACGAGGAACGCCCCCGCGAGCGCCAGGGCGACCGCCCCGATCCAAACCAGCAGCCGCGACCCGAGAAGCTCTTCAAGCCCTGGAGCCGCCTTCTCCCCCTCTCCCGGGGAGGGCGAAAAGGGGAGGAGGGAGAAGGGGCCGGAG
>DATEIO010000688.1:0-9744 GCA_035278895.1 Thermoanaerobaculia bacterium
TCTCTACACCTCGCGGATCTACCTCCCCATGGCGGAGGACGGCCTCTTCTTCAAGTCCCTCGCCCAGGTCGATCCCAAATACCGGACGCCCGTCGCCTGCCTCTGGGCGCAGACGGCGTGGGCGGTCGTCCTCACGGTGTCGGGAGGGTATTCGCAGCTCTACACCTACGTGATCTTCGCCTCGGTCGTGTTCCACGCGATGACGGCCGCCGCCGTGTTCGTCCTGCGGCGCCGCGAGCCCGACCGTCCCCGTCCCTATAGAGCGTGGGGGTACCCCGTGGTCCCCGCCCTCTTCATCCTCGCCTGCCTGCTCCTCATCGGGAACACCCTGATGGAGAGCCCGGTCGAATCCCTCCTCGGCCTGGGGATCGTGGCGCTGGGCCTCCCGGCCTACGCGATGTTCCGCCGGTCGTCTCCCCCAAAACTTTCGCCCCCGCCCTCCGTAGAAAGAGGGCGGTGATTCACCGAAGGGTCGATCTCTGCCCGGACGGAGCCGCAATAGGTTGCGTTCCGCGGCTGTTCTGCCCCAGAGGCGGATGTCCCAGCCTCTGCGGGCGTCCCCCGAAACCCTGTTTGGAGGAAATCTCGTGAAACGAATCCCTGTATTGGGGCTCTGCCTGCTGCTCCTGGCGGGCGGCGCCTTTGCCGAGGAAGCCAAGAAGGCTGAGGGGAAGAAGGCTGACGGCAAGAAGACGGAAAAGAAGGCCGAGGAGAAGAAGGGCGGCATGACGGCCGGCACCTTCGCCGGCCTTGAGCTCCGCGGCATCGGCCCGGCCCTGACCTCGGGCCGCATCATCGACATTGCGGTCGATCCTGAAAAGTCGTCCACCTGGTACGTGGCCGTGGCCTCGGGCGGCGTGTGGAAGACCACCAACGCCGGCAACACCTTCACCCCGGTCTTCGACGGCCAGCCGGTCTTCTCGATCGGCTGCGTGACCGTCGATCCCAACAACCCGCTCGTGGTCTGGGTGGGCTCCGGCGAAAACAACAGCCAGCGCAGCGTCTCCTACGGCGACGGCGTCTACAAGTCGGTGGACGGCGGCAAGAGCTGGGAGAACGTGGGCTTGAAGAAGTCCGAGCACATCGCGAAGATCCTGGTCGATCCCCGCGATTCGAACACGGTCTACGTGGCGTCCCAGGGCCCGCTCTGGGCGCCGGGCGGCGACCGCGGCCTCTACAAGACGACGGACGGCGGCAAGACCTGGAACGCGGTCCTGACGATCAGCGAAAACACGGGCGTCACCGACGTGGTGATGGACCCGAGGAACCCCGATACGCTCTACGCCGCGGCCTACCAGCGGCGCCGCCACGTGTGGACGCTCATCAACGGCGGCCCCGAGGCGGGGATCCACAAGTCCACGGACGGCGGCAAGACCTGGAAGAAGCTCACGGCCGGGCTTCCGAAGGAGGACATGGGCCGCATCGGCCTCGCGATCGCGCCCTCCCAGCCGGACCGGGTCTACGCCATCGTCGAGGCCCTCGGCCGGTCGAACGGCTTCTACCGCTCGGACGACGCGGGCGCCAGCTGGGCCAAGGTGAACGACTACGTCTCGAACAGCCCGCAGTACTACCAGGAGATCTTCGTCGACCCCGAGGATGCGGATCGCATCTACTCGATGGACGTGCTCGTGATGATCTCCGAAAACGGCGGCAAGGACTGGAGCCCGCTGGGCGAAAAGAGCAAGCACGTGGACAACCACGCGCTGTGGATCGACCCGGCGGACCGCGACCATCTCCTCGTGGGCTGCGACGGCGGCCTCTATGAGAGCTGGGACCGGGGCGAGAACTGGGATTTCAAGCCCAACCTCCCCGTAACCCAGTTCTACCGGGTGAGCGTGGACAACGCGACCCCCTTCTACAACGTCTACGGCGGCACCCAGGACAACTTCAGCCTGGGCGGCCCCTCGCGGACCAACACGGACAACGGCGTCGTCAACTCCGACTGGTTCGTCACCCAGGGCGGCGACGGTTTCGAGACCCAGGTCGACCCCGAGGACTCGAACATCATCTACGCCCAGTCGCAGCACGGCGGCCTCGTGCGCTTCGACCGGAAGAGCGGCGAGCAGGTGGACGTCCAGCCGCGCGGCTCCCGGGGTGAGGCCCTGCGCTTCAACTGGGACTCGCCTCTCCTGATCAGCCCGCACAACCACCTGCGGCTCTACCACGCGGCCAACCGGCTCTTCCGGAGCGACGACCGGGGCAACACCTGGAAGGCGATCAGCCCGGACCTGACCCGGCAGATCGACCGCCGGAAGCTCAAGGTGATGGGCAAGGTCTGGGGCGCCGACACGGTGGCCTACAACAATTCGACCTCGTTCTACGGCAACATCGTGTCGCTCTCCGAGTCGCCAGCCAAAGCCGACATCCTCTACGTGGGCACCGACGACGGCCTCGTCCAGGTGAGCGGCGACGGCGGCGCCAACTGGACCAAGGTCGACAAGTTCCCCGGCGTGCCCGAAAACACCTACGTCTCGAACCTCGCGGCCTCGCGCCACAGCGCGGATACGGTCTACGCCGCGTTCAACAACCACAAGCAGGGCGACTTCAAGCCCTACCTCTTGAAAAGCACCGACCGGGGCAAGACCTGGACCTCGATCGTAGGCGACCTGCCGGACAACCAGCCCGTCTGGGCGCTCGCCGAGGACCACGTCAACCCGAACCTGCTCTTCGTGGGCACGGAGTTCGGCCTCTACTTCACGATCGACGGCGGCAAGAAGTGGATCCAGTTGAAAAGCCTGCCGGTGATCCCCGTGCGCGACCTGGACATCCAGCGGCGGGAGAACGACCTGGCGGTCGCCACCTTCGGCCGCGGCTTCTACATCCTGGACGACTACACGCTGCTCCGGACCTTGAAGCCCGAGGTGCTGGACGGGGAGTCCGCGCTCTTCCCGGTGAAGAAGACCGTGGGCTACATCGAGGCCTCGCCGCTCGGTGGCGACGGCAAGTCGTTCCAGGGCGAGTCGTTCTACAACGCCCCCAACCCGCCGTTCGGCGCGATCTTCACCTACTTCCTGAAGGACGAGCTCAAATCCAGGCGCAAGCAGCGCCAGGAGGCGGACAAGAACGTCGAAAAGGAGGGCGGGACCCTGGTCTACCCGGCGTGGGACGTGCTCCGCGCCGAGGACCGCGAGCGGGATCCGCAGATCCTCTTCACGGTGACCGACGAGGAGGGTCACGTCGTGCGCCGGATCACGGCTCCGGGCAACCGGACGGGCCTGCGCCGGATCGCGTGGGATCTCCGTTATCCGGCGTCCACTCCCGTCCGCGCCCAGGGAGGCGGTGAGGCCAACCCGTTCTTCACCCCGCCGCGGGGTCCGCTGGCCGCCCCCGGCACCTACAAGGTCCAGATGGCCAAGCTCATCGACGGCGTGGTGACCAACCTGGGCGAGCCGCAGACCTTCGAGGTCACGCCGCTCAACCGGGCGACGCTGCCGGCCAAGGACTGGCCCGCGGCCCTGGACTTCCAGAGGAAGACCGCGCGCCTGCAGCGGGCGGTGCTCGGCGCCGTCCAGGCTTCAAACGAGGCCCAGACCCGCATCAACGCCATCCAGCGCGCTCTCCTCGACACGCCGGCCGCCGATCCCAAGCTGAACGAGCAGGCGCGGACCCTGGAGCTGCGCTTGAAGGACATCCAGGAGAAGCTCTCCGGGGATCCGGTGCTGGCCCGGGCCAACGAGCCCACCCCGCCGTCCATCGTCGGCCAGGTGCAGGGAATCGTCTTCGGCCAGTGGGGCTCGACCTCCGACGTCACCGGCGGCGCCCAGGACGACTACAACGGCGCGGCCGAGGCCTTCGCTCCGGTGCTGGCGGATCTGCGCAAGCTCATGGGCGAGGATCTGAAAGCGCTCGAAGATCAGGTGGAAGCCGCCGGCGGTCCGTGGACTCCGGGCCGGCTGCCGTCCTGGAATCCGGAATAGGCTGTTTTCTGGTGCAGGGGTGGGGCCTTGCCCCACCCCTCTCTTTCAGGCCCCCGCGAAAGGCGAAAGCCGCCGCATCTCGTCCCGCAAACCCTCGATGACCCGGGTGTTGCCTCCCTCGTCCCCGAAGAGGGCGAGTTGGCGCTTCTTGTGGGCGAGCTCGCCGGCCAGGCGGTAGAGGCGCATCGTCACCCCGAGCTTGCCGGCGAAAAGAGCCCGCAGGCGGACGACCGAACGGCCGAGCGGCGAGCCCGCGGTGTGGTACTGCGCGGCGGTGAGCGTGCCCCGGGGCACCTCGTCGGCAAGCTCCGCCTGCACGAGGCGTCCCTCGCGGCGGATCGCCACCAGGATCACGATCGCCACGAAGAGCCAGCCCATCCAGTCGATCAGGAACATGAGGAACAGGACCTCGGGCGTGCCCGAAGCGGCCTCTGCCAGAACGTTGTGGAGGGAGTGGGTCGCCAGCGCCATCCCCCAGCCCAGAGGCGGCGCGAGCCAGCGGACCAGCGCGGAATGCGAAAGCCGCGAGGCCGCGAGCCCCATCCCGATGAACGAGGTGTAGAAGGGGTGGTCCCAGGCGCCCAGAATGCAGCGCACCACGAAGAGCCCCAGCATCCCCTCGGTCCCGTGCTCCTCGGCGAACCCCAGGAGATAGATGACGTTTTCCGTGGCCGCGAATCCCAGGGCCGTGATGCTGGCGTAGACCAGGCCATCCAGCAGAGAGTCGAACTCCCGGCGGAAGGCGAAGAAGACCAGAAGCACGGCCAGGCCTTTCAGGCTCTCCTCGGTCAACGGCGCGAAAAGGGTGGAGCCCGCGAGATCCGCCGCCTCCTCCGAGCCGGTCGCCAGGTACACGCTCCCCGAGAGGATCATCTGCGAAACGAGCGCCCCGGCCGCGGCCACGAACGCACCCCAGAAGAACGCCCCGCCCAGGAGGGGGATCGGCTCTTTCTCGTAGCGGTCCAGCCAGTACACGAACAAGGCGCACAGGAACGCCGGCACGAAGCTCAGCACGAGCGCGAGGAAAAAGGGCATGGATCGTCTCCTTGAACAGGGAAACGATACCACCCTCCGACTTCACCGGCTGTAGTATTCGATCCCCTCCGCCTCCGAGGTCACCTGCGTGCCCGCCTCGCCCTTCGAGATCCGGACGAGGTCCGCGAGAGCACCAATGGCGGCGGTTTTGCCGGTCTTTCGGGCGAAATCGACCGCGGCCTCCACCTTGGGCCCCATGGACCCGGCGGCGAACCGGCCGGGATCGAGCGCTTCGGGCGAAGCCCGGCGGATGGCCTTTTGCCCGGGCTTTCCCCAATCCACGTAGACCGCGTCCGCGTCCGTCGCCATGATGAAGAGGTCCGCCTCGAGCTCCCGGGCGAGGAGCGCGCCCGCGCGGTCTTTGTCCACCACCGCCTCGACCCCCTGGAGCTGGCGGTTCGGGCCGTACATCGTGGGAATGCCACCCCCCCCGGCGCAGATCACGATGCACCTTTTTTCGAGGAGCCACTTGACCGGCCGGATCTGGAAGATCCGCTTGGGGAGAGGCGACGGCACCACGCGCCGGAATCCGTCGCCGTCCGGGGCCATGGCCCACCCCTTCTCCCCGGCGAGGCGCCGGGCCTCTTCTTCCGTATAGACGGGGCCGATCGGCTTGGTGGGATTCTGAAAGGCCGGATCGTCCGGATCCACCTCCACCATGGAGAGGATGGTGGCGAACGGCTGCTCGAAGGGGAGGATGTTGCCGAGCTCCTGCTCGATCATGTAGCCGATCATGCCCTCCGTCTGGGCGCCCAAGACGTCCAGCGGATAGGGATCGACCTGGTTGTACGCGGCGCCCTGGAGGGCCAGGAGCCCCACCTGCGGGCCATTGCCGTGGGAAATGATGAGCTGGTGCTCGCGGCCGAGAGGAGCCAGGGCCTCGGCCGCGATCTTCACGTTCTTCCGTTGATTCTCCGCGGTCATCTTCTCGCCGCGGCGCAGAAGGGCGTTCCCGCCCAGAGCGACCAGGATTCGCATAAGGCGTGCAGTGTACCCGAAGAGCCGGGACGGCCGGCTCCCGCCCTCTGCCACGCGATCCGCAGGTTGCGCTGGGCAGGCTCGAAGCGGCTGTCGACCTCCACCGCCTGCTGGAGATAGGCCAGCGCCTCGTCGAGCCGCCCGGCGAGCAGGAGCTCGGCGCCGCGGTTTGAGTGGTAGATCGCCAGGGCAGTCCGGTCTTCCAGGACCTGGAAGCGGTGGCGCGCGGGAGAGAGGACACCCGCGCGATCGACCACCCGGAGCCTGCCTCCCTCCTCCACTCCGACCGCCAGGTGCCGGTGGGTGATCGCGAAGCCGCCGCGGCGCTCGCTCTTGACCACGTCGGAGACGTCGACGACCACGGCCTCGACCCCCAGGCTGCGGGCCAGACCGCTCACCAGGAAGGCGAAGCCGGCGCAGTTGGCGCGCCGGGACTCGAAAACCTCGCGAGCCGTGCCCGTCTCGAGCTCAGTTTCCCGGACCCCGAGCCCCCGCCGGTGCCCCACCGCCGCCGCCAGACGGAGCAGGATGCGCTCCGGCGCCTCTTCACGCCCCGCGGCATCGCGGGCCCAGCGCACCATTTCCGGCTCGACCGTAAAGGGCGAAGAGATTTCCGCCGCGGAGACCGGAAGCTCAACAAGCTGACCTACCAGAAGGTAGATGACAGTGCAGAGGACGACCTTGCATGCAGACATTGCCTTCCCCCCTTGGATGGAAGTGAGCGTGCCGCGCGGCTGGAATAATCTTACCTACCTGAAGGTAGATAAACAAGAGGAGGGTTTCTTGCGCGTTGACCGCGGACGAGGTACCTTGAGCCATGACCAGACGGCCGGACCGGGCAGGTTCCGAGGAAGCTCGAGAGGATACCCGCGACCTCATTCTCGACGTCGCCCAGGAGCTGCTCCAGACCCGAGGCTTCAACGCTTTCAGCTACCAGGACATCGCCGACCGGGTGGGGATCCGCAAGGCCAGCATCCACTACCACTTCGCGGGGAAAGAAGAGCTGGGCGTGGCGCTGGTGGACCGCTTCCGCCGCGGAGGACGCGCCTGGGCCCGGCAGCTGGCGGCGAAGGGGGCCTCCCCGCGGGAAAAGTTGGAGGCGATCTTCGACTACTTCCGCGGCATCGTGCTCCAGGGCACGAAGATCTGCGCCTACGGCATCCTCTCCGCCGAATACAACGCTCTCCCTGAGGGCATGCGGGCGGGCATCCAGGACTTCCACGCGGACCACGTCCGCTGGCTGACCGACGTGCTGGCCGCGGGCCGCGAAGCGGGCGTCTTCCAGGCCGTGGGCACCCCCGAAGACCAGGCCATGCTGGTCGCCGCAGCGCTCCAGGGCGCGGTCCAGCTCGCCCGCACCGCCGGTGACACCGGGCGCTACGAGGCCACGGTCGAACAGCTCCGGCGCCTGATCGTCCTTCCCGAGCCATGAGAGATCCCCACGCCCTCTTCACCCGGGTGCCCGTCAACCGCACTCTGGGCTTCACCCTGGTCTCCTGCGGCGAAGGCCAGGCCGTGATCACCATGCCCGTCCGCGAGGAGTACCTCCAGGAGACCGGTTACCTCCAGGGAGGGATCGTGAGCGCCGTCGCCGACACCGCCGCCGCCTACGCCCTCCTCCCCGGCCTGCCCCAGGACCGCGGCATGACCGGCGTCGAATTCAAGATCAACTTCCTCCGCCCCACCCTCCCCGGCCGGGGAGACGTCACGGCCCGCGCCCGGGTCGTGCGCCAGGGAAAGACGATCGGAGTCTGCCAGGTGAGCGTCGAGCAGGAAGGCCGGGAGGTGGCGGTGGCGACGTTTACGTATCTATTTTTCGAGCGGCCCCCCAAGCCGGCGTAAGGAAAGGACTCAAAGGACACCAGGGACACCAAGGACAGCAAGGACGAGTTGCTCCTATCTTCACTGTCCTTGGTGTCTCTGGTGTCCTTGGTGTCCTTCGCTTTTGGCTTTCTGCCGCACAAGCTCACCGGCGCGCGTCCGTCATACCGTGCCGGCGAAGCATCGAGTACAACTGCCCGCGGGACACGCCGAGCAGCTTTGCGGCCTTGGATTTGTTGTTGCGCGCCCGGGCGAGCGCTTTCTCCAGGAGATCGCGCTCGACCGCGTCCATCTGGACTCCTTCGGCGGGAAAATCCGCGGCGGCCGGGGCGGCGGCTGCGACGAGTGCGGCAGGGGGACGGGCGACCGTCATCGGCAGGTGCTCGCGGGTGACGAGGCCGCCGTGGCAGAGGATCACGGCGCGCTCGATGGTGTTTCTTAGCTCGCGCACGTTGCCCGGCCAGGTGTGGGCGAGCAACTGGTCGCGCGCGTCCTCCGAGATACCGGCCGCCGGGCGGCCCACGCCCTTGGCGATCTCGGCCAGGAACGCCTCCGCCAGCACCAGGATGTCCTCCAGCCGCTCGCGCAGCGGCGGGAGGTGGATCTCGAAGACGCTCAGCCGGTAGTAGAGATCCTCGCGGAACTCGCCCCTCTCCATGGCGCGGCGCGGATCGCGGTTCGTGGCCGCGACGATCCGCACGTCGGCCTTGAGAGTCCTGGAGCCGCCCAGGCGCTGAAACTCCCGCTCCTGGAGCACGCGCAGGAGCTTCGCCTGGACGTTGGGCGCCATCTCACCCACCTCGTCCAGGAACAGCACGCCTCCCGCGGCCTGCTCGATCTTGCCCGGGCGGGAGAGATGCGCACCGGTAAAGGCGCCGCGCTCGTGGCCGAACAGCTCGGATTCGAGCAGTTGCTCGGGGAGAGCCGCGCAGTTGAGCGCCACGAACGGCCCCTTGGCGCGCGGCGAGCCGCGGTGGATGTAGCGGGCCACGACCTCCTTGCCGGTGCCGGACTCGCCCGTGATCAGCACCGTGGTGTCCGTGGCGGCCACCTGCGTGGCATCGGCCAGCACCTTCTTCCACTGTGGCGACTGGCCCAGGGCCCGGTGCGCGCTGAACCGCTCGAGCTCGCGCGAGAGCACGTCGACGCGCGCTTCGAGCTGGACCGCGCGCTCCTCGGCCTGGGCGATGCGGCGCTCCTCTTCGGCCAGCTCCTGGTGCGCGAGAGCGAGCGCTACGTGGTCGGCGATCCGCGAGGCCAGGGCCCCGGCCTCGTCGTCGTAGCGGTCCGGGCTGCGCGACAGGAAGGCGCCGCCGCCGATCGGCCGGTCCTTGGCGCGGATCGGCACCCGTAGCGACGAGCGCACTCCCGCCATGGCGACGAAGCGCGTCCACGCGAGGCCGGGCCGCACGACGACCTCAACCGGCTCGGGCGCATCGCGCGGCGAGATCCGGACGCGCAGCACCCCCTCCTCGATCAGCGACATGTCGTGGGCCAGCAGGTATTTCCAGTTCGCGTCCAGCGCCTCCTCTTCATTGCTGAAGCGGTACTCCGGCATCTCGTGAAGCCCGGCGAGGGTCGCCGCCTGCACGCGCACGCCGCCGCGGTCGGGCGAGAGGAGCGCGAAGGCGAGAATGTCGTGCGGAACGATCTCCCGGATCACCTCGGAGAGACTCAGGAACACCTGCCGGATGTCGAGCGCCTGGGCGATCATCGGCAGGAGCGCCTCGAGCTTTTCGCGGCGGCCCTGCCGCTCCCGCTCCAGGGCCCACAGCCGCTCGTGCTCCGCGGCCACGGCGAGAAGGTCCGCCACTACCGGCTCCGCCTGATCGGACGGCAGGGCGCTCCGCAGCGCCGAGGCAGCGCGATCGAAAAGAGCTGAGAGCGTCCCGCGGAAATTTTCTGGCTCGTTCATCGCGAGATCCTGTAGGGGCGGCCCTGTGTGGCCGCCCTGCTTGCTTCGGTCCTTTCCCCCACCCAGGGCGGCCACACA
>DATEIO010000689.1:0-5635 GCA_035278895.1 Thermoanaerobaculia bacterium
CCGGAAGATGACGTCCTACGAGACCATCCAGACCGACCTCAAGAACGCGGGCGTGAACTGGGTCGACCAGGAGGTCGTGGTGGACGGCAACCTGGTCACCAGCCGCAAGCCGGACGACATTCCGGCCTTCAACCGGGCCGTAGTCGAGACCTTCGCAAAGGCCGAGGTGCCGGCGGGACGGTAGTCCGCTATCCTGGGGGCGCCGCTCGGAATCTTCTCCGGGCGGCGCTTTCCGGAGCCCACACCCTCTATGGCCGATGAGCCCACCCGAAACCTGACCCTCCTCGCCTTCGCCGGAAGCCTCCGGCGGGCCTCCTACAACCGCGCGCTCCTGCGTGCCGCTCAGGAGCTGACCCCGGCGGGGATGAAGATCGACATCTTCGACATTGGCGACATCCCCCTCTACAACGAGGACGTCGAAGCGGAAGGCGATCCCGAGGCGGTCGCGCGCTTCAAGGAAGCGATCCGCGACGCGGACGGCCTGCTCATCGCCACCCCGGAGTACAACCACGGCGTGCCCGGCGTCACCAAAAACGCCATCGACTGGGCCTCCCGCCCTCCGCGCCACTCCCCGCTCGACGGCAAGCCCGTGGCCATCCTCGGAGCCTCCCCCGGCATCACCGGCTCCGCCCGCGGCCAGAGCCAACTCCGCCAGGCCTTCGAGTTCACCAACTCCTACTGCATGCCCCAGCCCGAGATCCTCGTCTACCAGGCTCACCAGAAGTTTGACGAGGGGGGGAAGCTCACGGATGCAAAGACGCGGGAGTTTCTGGGGAGGTTTCTGGTGGCGGTGGGGGAGTGGGTGCGGAGGTTTCAGCCTACATCAGGGTAGAATAGAGGTGGAACCTGCCTTGTCAGGAGTCTGGGAGCCCCTGTGGCGACTGCGGATCAACTCAAAGCCCTGTTGAAGAGCCATGCGTCGCGAGACGATGATCGCTTCCGTTCGGTGGCGATGCAGATCGCTGCCCAGGCTGCCAGGAAGGGCAACACGCGTCTCGCCGAAGAGCTCCGTTCGCTGGTGGATGAGGCCCGGCGGAAGCAGGCGCCCGCGGGCGAGCCTCGGGCGATCCCGATCGCGCGCCCCATGGGGGAGCTTGCCGGTCTTGTCGCGGCCTCGTACCCCAGCACCCGTCTCTCGGACATGGTCCTCGCCGATGACGTCCGGTCTCGCATCGAACAGGTCATCCGGCAGTACCGCCAGCGGGACCTGCTCCGCTCTCATGGCCTGGCGCCTAAGCGCAAGCTTTTGCTCGTCGGACCTCCGGGTTGTGGAAAGACCATGACCGCCTCGGTGCTCGCAGCCGAGTGTGGTCTGCCTTTGATGTCTGTGCAGCTTCATGCTCTTATCACCAAATACATGGGGGAGACGGCGGCTAAGCTGCACCTCGTGTTTGATGCCATGGGGCAAACCCTGGGTGTCTATCTGTTCGACGAATTCGATGCCTTGGGAGCGACCCGGAGCGCGCTGAATGACGTTGGCGAGATCCGGCGGGTCCTCAACTCGTTTCTCCAGTTCCTGGAACGGGACGACTCGGACAGCCTCATCGTCGCGGCCACCAATCTCGTCGAAATGCTCGACGAGGCCCTTTTCCGCCGCTTCGACGACGTGATCCTCTATGAGCTTCCGGACGGTTCGAGGATCCGCTCGTTGATCGAAAACCGGCTGAGCAGCTTCGACTTCGCGGCCTTGCGCTGGCGGCAGATCACGACTGCCGCTCGCGGGCTCAGCCACGCCGAGATCGTCCGGGCTTGTGACGACGCGGCGCGGGACGCGGTTCTCGCCGACGAGGACCGCATCGAAAGCGCACGCCTGGAAGCGGCGCTCCGCAGCCGCCGCTATATGCGGAGAGCTGCCGTTCACCGCACGAAGACCAGCGCTGAATGACGGACCTGCCTCACCTCCGTTTGGAGGACGCGCCGCAGCGCATTGGCTACACATCCACTCAGGTAGGACGAGGCGAGTTTCGCCTGCCACCGAGGGATCGCACTCTCCACGCGCGAAAGCTGAAGGCAGACCTGGAGGAGGCCAAGGCTCAGGCCGAGATGCTCCGGCAGCAGCAGAGTCAAGGCTCGCGGGTTTTGCAGCGGCAAGCGGAAGGCATCGTCCTCACCTTTCGTAGCGACCCAGGATACGATCTCAAGTTGGAAAGTCTTGAGCTCCGGCGGCATGGAATTGAGCTGCTGAGTGTTACCTCCGACGATCAGGAGGCGATGACCGCCAAAGTATTCGTTCCCGAGGGTGAGCTGCTCCGGTTTCTCCGGCGCGTCGAAGTCTACGCGACCCATGAGACGAGGACGGGAACTTATCGAAATAAAGGTCTTGTGGAGAGCATCGCCTCCATCCGGCTGGCCGTCGTGGAGGATTTCTGGGAAGACCTGCTTCCGTTTCCCGGCCCGGACGAAGTGATCTGGTGGGAGATTTGGTTGCGGGGCGGCCGGAGCAATGCTTCGCTGAGCCATCAGCGATTCTCCGAATTGGCCCAGGCGATGGGTTTGCGTGTCAGCCAGGAACATATCGCATTTCCGGAGCGGATCGTCGTCCTGGCCTTCGGCACGCAGCGGCAACTCAGCCAGTCGCTGGACCTTCTGACGCTCGTCGCCGAGTTGCGCCGGGCCAAAGAGTTGGCTACAGCTTACGTGGAGTTGCCGCCGCGCGAGCAGCGGGAGTTCGTAGACGATGTCGTGCAGCGGCTGATTCCACCGCCGGCGGATGCGCCGGCCGTGTGCCTGTTGGACACCGGGGTCAACCGCCTGCACCCGCTCCTTGCACCGGCTCTCGCGGAACAGGATGCCCAAGCCGTCAACCCGGACTGGGGGACAGCCGACCACCATGGGGAACAGCACGGGACCGGGATGGCGGGAGTGGCCCTCTACGGGCATCTCGTCGACGTCTTGAGCGGCACGGATACGGTCCTTTTGAGACACCGTCTGGAATCCGTGAAGATTCTGCCGCCTCCGCCGAATCACAACGAGCCCCGCGTGTATGGGTGGGTGACGCAGGAGGCGGCGGCGCGGGCTCAGGTGAGCGCCCCGAGGCGCAACCGGGTGTATTGCATGGCGGTGACGGCAGACGATCGGGATCAGGGCCTGCCCTCGTCCTGGTCGGGAGCGGTCGACGAGTTGTGCGCGGGAGTGCTCGATGAGACGCCCAAGCTGATGTTCATCACCGCCGGCAATGTCCGGGGAGAGCTCCATGCCCCGGAGTACCGATATCCGGACTGGAACTTCGAAAGGGCGGGCGTTGAAGATCCCGGTCAGGCCTGGAATGCGCTGACCGTGGGGGCGTTCACCGAAAAAGTATTCATTCAGCATCCGGATTTCCGCGGTTGGCGGCCTCTGGCCGAGAGCGGTGATCTCTGTCCCACGAGCCGAACGTCCCTGGCGTGGCCGGATGAACATCATGCCGGTTGGCCGATCAAGCCGGATCTCGTGATGGAGGGCGGCAACTACGCCGAGAACGGGACGCAGCGGTCCAGCCTCGATGACCTTTCGCTCCTGACCACGATTCTGCATCCCTCCGGCCGGCTGCTGGAGACCACCCGAGACACAAGCCCGGCGACCGCTGCCGCCGCCCGGGTCGCGGCAATGATCTGGAGCCAGTATCCGCGTTTCTGGCCTGAGACGCTCCGAGGCCTGTTGGTGCACTCCGCGAGGTGGACACCCGCAATGCTCCGCCGGTTTCCCGGCGATCGGAGGTCGGCCGTACAGCGGCGGCTTCGCTCCTACGGGTACGGCGTTCCCGATCTCCGCCGCGCCCTCTACAGCGCCGAAAACGCAGCAACTCTCCTCTATGAAGGCGAGCTGCAGCCCTATCACAGAGTCGGTTCCGAGATCCGGTCCCGAGAGATGCATCTGCACGAGTTGCCGTGGCCTAGACAGGTTCTCGAGGATCTGGGCGAAATCGACGTGACGATGCGGGTGACGCTTTCGTATTTCGTCGAGCCCAGCCCCGGACGTGTCGGTTGGGGCAGAAATCATCGCTATCAATCGCATGGCCTGCGGTTCGAGGTAATTCGTCCGCTGGAAAGTGAAGAGGAATTCAAACGTCGTCTGTCCCGCGCCGAATGGAACGATCCGAACGTGCGGCCCGAGAGAGTCGGCGAGACTCGCAACTGGGTTGTGGGAGACCAGGGCCGGACTCATGGATCATTGCATTCGGATTGGTGGCAAGGCTCGGCGGCGGAGTTGGCCCAGTGTAACCGGATTGCCGTCTACCCGGTCACCGGCTGGTGGCGGGAGCGGTCGCATCTGGGCCGGGTCGAGAGAAGGGCCCGCTACAGCCTGCTCATCACGATCGAGACGCCACGGCAGGATGTGAACCTGTACGCCGCCATTGCGGCGGCTGCAAAGGTGAGAACCGAGCTGTTGGTTTCTGGTTAGCATACATTCGCAGTTCCCCCCAACGCCCTTCCCAGCCCCCCGCCCCCCATCGTAGACTCCACGAGTCCGCCGTGGTCTGCCACTGAAGCTTCCGTGCCTGGGGCTCTTCTCTTGAATCCACCGGCAGAAACAGGACAACCTTCAGGGCCTCCGGGCGCTTTAGGTGCTGGACGTCAACCTGACGGGCCAGTTCCTCATGGCCCGCGAGTTTGCCGCCCATGTCGTCCAGAGCGGCGTGCGCGACGCCGTTGTCGTGAATCTCTCGTCCATCGCCCGGGCAGGCAACCCGGGGCAGTCCGCGTGGGCGGTGTGGCCCCCGGTGTCACCGAGACGGGGTTCCTGGAAGGATTCTCGGAGGAGGCCCTGGCGCGCCTCCGGGCCGGTATCCCCCTGGGGAGGCTCGGCCGGCCGGAGGAGATCTGGGGGGCCGTGCGCTTTATCCTGGAAGACGGCTTTTTTACCGGGCGGACCGTCGAGATCGACGGGGGATCTGCCATGGGAGTACCGTGACGGTGTTCCCGCCGCTCCTTCCGGAATGTAGAATCCGCTCGCCGCACGATGAACGCCCGTTGCGACGAGGAGATCTCAAATGGCTGACTACGTGAAGCTTACCCCGCCCCAGCAGGGCGACAGGATCACCATGGGCCCGGACGGGAAGCTCCACGTCTCGGACCACCCGGTCGTGCTCTACATCGAGGGAGACGGCACGGGCCCCGACCTCTGGGCGGCCTCCGTCCGGGTGTTCGACGCCGCGGTCGAGAAGGCCTACGGCGGCCGGAAGAAGATCGAGTGGTTCGAGGTCTTTGCTGGCGAGAAGGCGAACCAGGTCTACGGCCCCGGCACCTGGCTCCACGACGACACGATCAAGGCCTTCGAAGAGTACCTGGTCGGCATCAAGGGGCCGCTCACTACTCCCGTGGGGGGCGGCTTCCGCAGCATCAACGTGGCCCTGCGCCAGATCCTCGACCTCTACGTCTGCCTGCGCCCCGTCCGCTGGTACACGGGCGTTCCTTCGCCGGTCAAGAAGCCGCACCTGGTCGACATGGTGATCTTCCGGGAGAACACGGAGGACATCTACGCCGGCATCGAGTGGGAGGCCGGGACTCCCGAGGCGAAGAAGGTCCTCGACTTCTTCCAGAACGAGATGGAGGTCAAGAAGATCCGCTTCCCCGAGACCTCGAGCTTCGGCGTCAAGCCGGTCTCGAAGGAGGGCACCTCCCGCCTCGTGCGGGCGGCCGTGGCCTTTGCCCTCGCC
>DATEIO010000690.1:0-2330 GCA_035278895.1 Thermoanaerobaculia bacterium
TGAGAAGGTACGCGATGCCGCCGCCATCCCCGTCTCCGCCGCCGTCCCCTCCGCCGGAGTAGCCCTCGCCACCGCCCGGCCGGGCCACGGCGAGCGCCGGCACCAGAACCAGGGCGAGAAGAGCCAGAGCGGCGAGCGCCCAGCGGGGAAGCCTTCTCACGGCGCCCACACCTCGTTGGGCAGCTCGTTCACGTCCTCGGCGCTCCGCTCGAGGGCAGGGGCCAGGACGTCGGCCAACCCCCGGATCTTCCCCGCCACCTCGATCCCGTCCGCCCCGCGCCGGACCGCCTCCTCGATCGCGCCGATGGCCTGGCGCCACACGTCCGTGGCGGCCAGCGCCTCGACGCCCGCGTCCACCACCACCTCGACCTCCCGTTCGAGAAGGGAGATGTAGAGAAGGATGCCGGTCCGTCCCGTCGTCCGGTCCATCCCCTTCTCGACGAAATTGGCCCGGGCCGCGGCGGTCACATGGCGCAGACGCGTGGCCCGGCGCGACAGCAGGCGGGTGAGCGCGGGAATCCGCAACCCCGCGAGCACGGCCAGGGCCCCGACGAGAACCGGGTCCACCAGGAACCAGGCGAGCCCGAACTCCCACGGGGAGAAGAGAAGGAACGCGAGAGTCGCATATCCCGCCACGATCCCCGCGAGAAGAGCCGCGGCCAGGTACGACCCCGACCGCGCCCGCACCGCCACGACCAGCTCGGCGCTGCTCGTCGCCTCGACGGCGTGCACGGCCTCCGCGAGTGCTTTGCGAGACTCGTCCGTGAGGAAGGGCTTGGCCATGATGGGTGAGGTGAGTGTATCGCAAGCCTGTTCCGGTCGCCGTCCCCCCAGCCCAGGGTGGAAACCCTGAGCGAAAATGAAGCCATGATCCCCCGCCACCCCGTTCCCCGTTCCCGAAACCGCTGGGACGACGTCCCCCCTCTCCCCCCCTTCCTCCTCGCGGACGGCAGCGGGCCGGCCCTCCAGCAGACCGTGGCGCGGCTGTGCTGGGACGACGAGGCGCTCCACGTCCGCTTCGAGTGCCAGGACCGGGACGCGTGGGGGACGTATTCGCGGCGGGACGAGCCGATCTGGCAGGAGGAGGCGGTTGAGGTGTTTCTGGCGCCAGGGGAGGAGGACCCGGTGCTCTACGCCGAATTCGAGGTGAGCCCGGCGGGCGTGCTCTTCGATGCCATGATCCACAACCCGACCGGGCTGCGGGCGGACCTGACGGCGGACGTCGCCTGGGACTGCCCGGGCCTCCGCTGGGAGACCGGGCGGGGAACGGAGCGGCAGGACTGGTGGGCGGTGCTCTCGATCCCCTGGGCGGGCGTCGTGCCAGCCGGCCCGGTCCCCCGGATCTGGCGGGCCAACTTCTACCGGATCGAACGCCCGAGATACGGAGAGGCCGAATTCAGCGGCTGGTCTCCCACGCTCACCGACCCGGCCGACTTCCACAAGCCGGCCCGGTTCGGCGTGCTGGAGCTCGCGGACGGCTTCTCGCGGGCGTAGTATTCTTCGCCCGCCCCATGTCCTCCGCGCGCCGCCAGGTCTGGACCTTCTTCGCGATCGGCCTCGCCATCTCCCTGTGTATGGTGGCGCGGAGCCAGGTGGCGGGCGATCAGTTGAACCTCCTCGCCCGCGGATGGCTGCTCGCCGAGGAGGGGACCTGGATCTCCTACGGCAATCCCATGTCCACCGGGGGCAAGGCGCCCGGAGGGATCACGAGCGTGCTCGTCGGCCTGCCGCTCTTCCTGTGGAAGGACCACCGTGCCGCGACGCTCCTCGTCCTCCTGTTTCACATCGCCGCCTACCTCGTCCTGGACGGCACGCTCAAGAGGATCGTCACCCCCCGGGAACGCGTGCTCTTCTCCCTGCTCTACTGGCTGAACCCGTGGCGGCTCTACTTCTCGGCGTTCCTCTGGAATCCCAACTATCTCTTCCTCTTCGGCGCCCTCCACCTCTGGTCGTGTCTCGTCCAGCGCGAGCGGGCCCGGTTCTGGCCGTCCTTCCTCCACGGCCTGGGGCTCGTGCTGGCGTTCCAGATCCACGCCTCCTTCCTTCTGCTCTTCGTGGCCTCCGGTCTCCTCTGGCTGCGGGGCTACTGGAAGCCGCATTGGATCGGGGGCATCGTGGGCGGCCTTCTCGCAGCCATCCCACTCATCCCCTGGGCCTTCGACCTGGCGAAGGATCCGGCCATCCTCACGGAAGCCGACAAGGGATTCCTCGGGCGCGGCCTCGTCTACGTCTTCCCCCTCCTGCGCGGCCTTCTCTACTGGCTGCGCTACGCCTCGATGGCCCTCTCGGAGAAGATCGCGCTCTTCGACTTCTCGGACCTGTTGGGACAC
>DATEIO010000691.1:0-9045 GCA_035278895.1 Thermoanaerobaculia bacterium
AGGAGAAGAAGGGGGAGATTGGTGGAGCCGATCGGGATCGAACCGACGACCTCTTGAATGCCATTCAAGCGCTCTCCCAGCTGAGCTACGGCCCCACAGGGACGCGGATTATAGAGAGGAGCGGGCGAAAGTGTCAAACGGCACCCTGCCCTCTACTCCCCCACCCCCGTCAGTCCGTACTTCTTCATCTTCGCCCGCAGGGTGTTCCGCGCGATCCCCAGCAGGCGGGCGGTCTCGCGGATCTTGCCGTGGCTCTGGGAGAGGGCGGCGGAGATGAGCTGGCGGTCGTAGCGGTCGAGAGCCTCTTCATAGCCGCCGTTGCCGAGGCTCAACGTGGGGGAGATCCCCTCCACCTCAGGGGGACGGGCGGCGGTGCCCTGGGCTCCCTGGACGTGGAGGGCGATCCAGCCGAAGTCGGCCACGGTCAGGAAGTCGCTCCCCGAGAGGACGAAGGCGCGGTGGATCGCGGCTTCGAGCTCGCGGACGTTGCCCGGCCAGGAGTAGGCGTTGAAGAGGTCGAGGACCGCCGGGTCCAGGTCCTTGGCCGGGCGGCCGAGGTCGCGGCTGATCTTCCCCAGGAAGTGCTCCACGAGGTAGGGGACGTCCTCCTTCCTCTGGCGCAGCGGCGGCAGGACGATGGGGATGATGTTCAAGCGGTAGAAGAGGTCCTCGCGGAACTCGTTTCTGGCGATCGCGTCTTCGATGTCCAGGTTGGTCGCGGCGATGATCCGCACGTCGGCCTTGAGCGTCCTCGTGCCTCCCACCCGCTCGAACTCCTTCTCCTCGACGACCCGCAGGAGCTTCGCCTGGACGGCGCGGGAGACCTTGCCGATCTCGTCCAGGAAGATCGTGCCGTGGCTCGCGAGCTCGAAGCGGCCCGGCCTCTGGCCCGCGGCGCCGGTGAAGGCCCCCTTCTCGTGGCCGAAGAGCTCGCTTTCGACGAGGGTCTCGGGGAGGGCGGCACAGTTGAAGTGGATGAACGGCATCTGCCGCCGCGGGGAGACGGCGTGGATGATGCGGGCGACGAGCCCCTTGCCCGTGCCGCTCTCCCCCCGGATGAGGACGGTCGACGGGCTCTGGGCCACCTTTTCGAGCATCTGTTTCAGGTCGCTGATCGAGCGGCTCCGGCCGATAAGAGAGCCCAGGTTGTGGGAGGAGAAGATCTCCCGCCTTAGCGACTCGTTCTCCTCCTTGAGCTTCTGCCGGGCGGAGTCGAGCTCACCGTAGAGGCGGGCGTTCTCGATGGCGATCGCCGCCTGGTCCGCGAAGGCCACCAGGAATTCGAGGTCGCTCTGCCCGAAGAGGTGGCGCGAGTGCCGGTGGTCGACGTAGATCGCCCCGGCCATCCGGTCGCGGATCGCGAGCGGCACGCAGAGGATCGAGCGGATGTGGCGGGCGATGATCGACTCGGAGCCGGCGAAGCGGCCATCCGACACGGCGTCGACGGCGAGGACGGGCTCGCGCGTCTCGATCACCCTCCGCACAACGCTCTCGGAGAGCTTCCTCCCCTCGTCCTCGTCCTCGTAGCCGAGGTTTCTCACCACGGCCACCTCGAGCTCCCGGGTGATGCGGTTCGAGAGCACGATCATCCCCCGCTCGGCGCCCAGGCGCTCAAGGACGAGATCCATGGTGCGGTTCAGCACTTCCTGGAGGTCGAGACTCGAGTTGACGACCTTCAGGACCTCGTAGAGGACGGAGTTGATCCCTCGGCCAGAGGAGAAGCGCTGGTGCTCGCGGATGCGCTCGATGGCGCCGCTCGTCCGCCGGGACTCGGTCTCGGCCCCCATCCGCTCGAAGCCGACGAGCGCCCGGCGCAGGCGGCGCAGAGCCGTGTCCACGTTCCAGGTGCGCAGGCCCCACTCGTAGAGGCTCCGGGCGTGCTCGTAGGGAGTTTCGAGCTCTTCCAGAAGCCTCACGCCCTCGGCAAAGAGCTTTTCGGCCTGGTCCACCTCCTCGTGGGCGGAGGCCAGGCGGGCCTCGACGGAGAGGAGCTTCGCCAGGGTGAAGCGGTCCCCCAGCTCTTCGACGTAGCCGCGGGCGGCCTGGGAGTGGCGCTCGGCCTCGTGGAGCTCGCCGCTCCGGAGCGCCAGGTCGGAGAGGGAGATGTGGATGCGCGCCAGGGCCTGGCGGGTGCCGTCGGTCTCGACAAGCTCCAGCGCCCGGGTGAGGTGGCCTCCCGCGGCGTCCAGGTTGTCCCGGTCCTTTTCGAGGAGGCCGAGCTGGAGGTAGCACTGGGCGAGGAGGTCGCGGTCGCCGATCCGCTCGGCCCCTTCCAGGGCCTCGCGGGCCCGTCGCTCGGCGTCGGAGGTGCGGCCGCGCTTCCTGTCGAGCGAGGCGATCTGGGCGAGGGCTGCGAAGCGCTCCCGGTGGTCGGGCGCGTCTTCGAGGAGCTTCAAGGCCCGCTCGTAGTGCCGCTGGGCCCGGGCCCAGTAGCCCAACACCTCCTCGACCTCGCCCAGGTTCAGGCGCGAGACGGCCTCGTTCTCCCGGGCGCCCAGCCGGCGCTTGATCTCGAGGCTTCGGGAGAGCGGCTCCCGCGCCGCCTTCCAGTTGCCCCGGCTGCATTCGAGGATGCCAAGATTGTTCAGGGCGAAGAGCTGGCCCCAGACGTCGTTCGTGCGCTCGCAGAACTCGAGGTTCCGGCGGTAGTGCTCGAGGGCCGGCTCGAAGTGCCCGGTCTTCCAGAGGACGTTGCCCAGGTTGTTGCGGAGGGAGAGGCAGAGGACCTCGTCGCCCGCCCGCTCGGCCACCCAGAGGGCGCGGGTCAGGAGCCGGCCGGCCAGGCGCCAGTCGCCGCGGCCGGAGTAGATCATCCCCAGGGTGTTCAGGAGGCTCGCCCTCTGGCGCTCGAAGCCCAGGCGCCCGGCCTGGGCGAGGGCATCCCGCGCCGTGCTGAAGGCGGCCTGCCAGTCCCCAAGGTCGCGCAGGGCCATGGCCTTGCCGTGGAGGAGCTCCACCTCGAGCTCCGGCTCCTCGCTCCCCCCGAGTTGGATCAATCCCTCTTCATGGCTTTCGAGGGCCGCCTCGTGCTCGCCCAGGCGGGAGTGGAGACGCCCCTTGCGCAGGTGGGCGCGGGCCACGAAGACGCGGTCGCGCGCGCGGCGGGGCTGGAGGTCCGGCCGGCGGAGCAGGTCCTGCCAGACGCGGAGGGCGCGCGGGTAGAAGCCGGCCGCGGCGAGCGACTCCGCCTGGGAGGCCAGGGCCCGGGCCGCGGTCTCTTCGTCTCCCGCCTCGGTCGCGGCCTCGGCCGCCCGGCCGTAGAAGGCGGCGGCCTGGGCGTAGCCATAGACCGCGGTCGCCTGCTCGGCCGCCCGCAGAAGGAAGGGGAGGCTCCGCACCTTCTCGCCGCCGCGCCAGTAGTGCTCGGCGACGGCGGTGACGAGCCCCGCCTCGCCGCGCGCCAGGGAGCTTTCGAGGAGGCCCGCGAGGCGCCGGTGGAGCGCGCTGCGCCGCTCGGCGTCGAGCCCCGCGTAGAGGGTCTGCCGGAAGCGCCGCTGCGGAATGTGGTAATGCACGCCCTCGGCCTCTTCGAGCCGGCCGAGAGAGCCCTGCGCAGCGAGCAGGGAGACCCGCTCGTAGAGAGCCTGCGCGTCCTCCCCCAGGAGCGCCGAGAGAGTCGAGAGCGAGAACGGCTCGTCGATCACGGCGGCCGCTTCGAGCACCTCCTGGAAGGACGTGGGGAGGGAGGCGATCCGCTGCCATTCCTGGGCCTCGACGCCCCCGGGCGCGCTCGACCAGCGGGAGAGGGCGGCGAGCGAGGGTTTCCATTCGCCCTCGCGGTAGAGGAGCACGGAGTCGTCCACCAGATGCCGCAGGAGGTGCTGGACGACGCCGGGCGCTCCCTTCGACTGCTCGTGGATCCAGGTGTAGAAGCTCGGGGCGAGCCCGGAGGTGCCCAGGCAGGCGTCCACGAGCTGCACGGTGCCGGCGCGGTCCAGGGGACCCAGGCGGATCGAAGCCAGAGACTCGGAATCCCGGACGCCATCCTGCCCGGGGCGGCGGGTCGCGACCACCAGGACGCGGGAGGAGCGCAGCTCTTCGGCCAGGTAGGTGAGCAGGTCCTCGCTCTCCCGCCCGGCCAGGTGGACATCGTCGAGGAGGAGGACGACCGGCGGCCCGCTGACGGCTTCGGCCGTAATCTTGAGCGCGCTCTCGCGGTAGAAGCGGTACCGCTCGCGCGGGTCGGACTCGGCCGGCGGCCGCTCCGGCCGGGCCGGGCTCGCGATCCCCAGCCGGCCCAGGGCGGTCAGGAACGGAGCGAGCGGCTGCGCGTTCTCCTCCGAGCCGGCCCCCATCCCCACGCGGGCCCCCTCGACCGCCGCGATCAGCCGGAACTCGCGGAGCAGCCGGCTCTTGCCCATCTCCTCGGGGCCCTCGACGAGCACGGCGCCCCCCCGCCCCTCCCGAGCGGCTGCGAGCTCGGTCTTCAAGCGCGCCAGGGCGTCGTCCCGCCCCACCAGCCGGGTCGCGAGCACCCGGCCCTCGGAGAAGGAGAGGGCCGCGGGATCGAGGCTGCGGCCGGAGGCCTCCCCCAGGTCCGCGAGAAGCCGCCCCGCGGTGGCGTAGCGATCCCCCGGGTCCCGTTTCAGCAGCCGGACGAGGATGCGGGCCAGGGGCTCCGGCAGGTCGGGCCGCAGCGTCGTTGGATCGGGGAGCTCCCCTTCCAGATGGAAGCGGATGGCCGCCATGTCGTCCCCCGCCGAGGGGAGGACGCCGGTCGCGAGCTCGTAGAGGGTCATCCCCAGCGAGTAGAGGTCGGCCCGGTGGTCGTAGGAGTCCTGGAGGAGGACCTCGGGGGCGGTATAGGCCAGGGTCCCCCGGATGCGCCGGTCGAGCGGGCCGCGGACGGCCTGGGCAAGCCCGAAGTCGAGGATCTTGAGTGTGGACGAAGGGCCGCTTTCGCCGTTCGCGAAGCCCAGGTTCCCGGGCTTCAGGTCCATGTGGACGACGCCCTGGCGGTGGATATGGGCGAGGCCGGCCGCCGCCTGGATCGCGGCGTCGTAGAACGCCTCCCAGCCGTTCCTTCGGATCTTCTCCTGGAGGCCGTTGCCGGCCAGGAGCTCCATGACCAGGAAGGGGAAGTCGCCCGGGAGGACTCCGAAGTCGTGGACCTGGATGACGTTGGGGTGCCGGGCTTCGGACAGGAGCCGGACCTCGTGGCGGAAGCGGGCGAGCTCTTCGGCGTCGCTCTTCGCGAGGGCCACCTTGAGCGCGAGCGGCCGGTCCGCCGCGCCGGTGCGCACCCTGTAGACCACGGCTCGGGACGTACGGGCGATCTCGCCCTCGAACAGCACGTCGCCGAGCAGCCGGTCCAGGTGGGATAGGTCAGGCTCGATGTCGCGCATTCTTCGTCAGCTCGGGCGGCCTCGGGACCGCCGACACAGAGCAGGGTGCGGGAAGCACACTAAATGAGACCCGACGAGAGATCCGGCAAGGTTTCCTGCGACGATTCGAGATGCCCGCCGGGCCGGGTCCGGCGCGCGAGCTCGGCCCTGAGCTCCGGGATCCCCTCTCCCGTCACCGCCGAGACCCACACCGCGCCCCCGTTTCTCGGCTCTCGGGGGGAGACCCGGTCGCTCTTGTTGAAGACCGTGATCACCCGGTCCTTGTCCACCCCCAGGCTCTCCATGACCTCCTCGGCCACCTCCATCTGCTCGCGCCAGAGAGGGTGGCTGCGGTCGACCACGTGGAGCACCAGGTCCGCCGCCGTGATCTCCCCCAGCGTGCTGCGGAAGGAGGAGACCAGGTGGTGCGGGAGCTTGCGGATGAAGCCGACCGTGTCCGCGAACACCAGGGACCGGCCGCCGTCCTCAACGGGCCCCCGCCGGAGCTTGGCGTCCAGCGTGGCGAACAGCCGGTTCTCGGCCAGGGTGCCCGCGTGGGTCAGCCGGTTGAACAGGGTCGACTTGCCGGCGTTCGTGTAGCCGGTGAGCGCCACCGTGGGCATGCCGTTCCTGCCGCGCCGCTGCACGCTCCGGGTGCGCTCGATCTTTTCCAGATCCTCCTCGAGCTTGCGCACGCGGGCGCGGAGCACCCGGCGGTCCTGCTCGAGCTGCTTTTCGCCCTCGCCGCCCCGGGTTCCCCGGCCGCCGCCCTGGCGCGACAGGTGGCTCCACTGCCGGGTCAGGCGCGGCAGCATGTAGTTCAGGCGGGCGAGCTCCACCTGGGTGCGGGCCTCGCGGGTGCGCGCCCGCTGGTCGAAGATGTCGAGGATCACAGCGCTGCGGTCCATCACCGCGAGCTTGGTGAGCTCCTCGAGGTTCTTCACCTGGCCGCCGGAGAGGTCGTCGTCGAAGATCAGGAGGTCGGCTCCGAGCTCCTTGGCCTCGGCGCCGATCTCCTCGGCCTTGCCGCGGCCGATGAACGTGGCGGCGTCCGGCGCCTTGCGGGCCTGGACCGCCCGGCCCAGGACCTGGGCGCCGGCGGTGTCGGCGAGCTGGGCCAGCTCGTCAAGATGCTCCTCGACCACGTGCCCCGGCTGGCCGGGGACGATGAGGCCCACCAGGAACGCCCGGCGGGGACGCACAGAGCTGCTTTCGTCTGGGTTGTACAATGTTTCCGGGTCCGTGGAGTATTCTAGGGGAAGTGTAGGGTTCGGGTCAAAAGTTGACCCGACTTTTACAACATCGGAGCTTTCGTATGCATTCCCCGACCGAACAGAGCAGCCCGGTTCCTCCTGCCCCGGAATCCTCCGTGCCGGAAGCGAAGCCGCACGGCCTCGGCCGGCAGGCGAAGCTGGCGGTGGGCGTCCTCCTGGTCTGCGCGCTCGCGGCCCTCTTCTGGCCGCGGGGGGACGGCTCGTTCAAGGAGCCCGGCGGCTTCCTCTACGACATCAACGGCAAGGCCATGACCCTGGGGCCGCGGCTCGCGCCGGTCAGCCTGGTCCACTTCTGGGCCACCTGGTGCCCGCCCTGCATCCAGGAGATCCCGGCCCTGCAGCGCCTGAACCGGGACCTGGGAGACCACCAGGACTTCTCGCTCGTCATGGTCGCCGTCTCGGACGACAACGCCAAGGTGCGCTCCTTCATGGGCGACTGGGCCGACATGATGCTCTTCGACCCGAACTGGGACGTGGCGAACCGCTACGGGACGGACAAGCTGCCCGAGACCTACCTGGTCGTCCGCGGCCAGGTGGTCAAGAAGTTCGTGGGCATGCAGGACTGGGACGATCCCGCCATGCGGCAGCTCCTCACCTCGCATCTCGCGAGCGCGGGTGGCGCCGCTCCGGCCGGAGGCTCGTGAGCCCGCTCTGGGAGATCACGGTCAAGATCGCCCTGTCGTCTCTCCTGGGCGGTCTCATCGGGGCCGAGCGGGAGCACAAAGGCAAGTGGGCGGGCCTACGCACCCACATGCTGATCGCCGTGGGCTCGGCCCTTCTCACCCACATCTCGATCCTCGTCGGCCGGGAGTACGCGGTCGGCAGCAACGCCTGGGACCCAGGGCGGATCGCGGCCCAGATCGTTTCGGGGATCGGCTTCATCGGCGCCGGCACGATCATCCAGTCGCGGGGCTCGGTCCAGGGCCTCACCACGGCCGCCGGGCTCTGGGTGGCCTCGGCCATCGGAATCGCGGTAGGCGGGGGATTCTACAGCGAGGCGCTGGTGACGACGGGGGCCCTCCTCGTGATCCTCATCGCCCTGCGTCCCCTGGAGCGCCTGTTGCGGAAAAGCGCCCCGGAAGAGATGGCCGGCGAAGAGGAGGGCAGCGAGGCGAACCCCCGGAGAGGGCCGCTCTAGAAGTGGAACGCGAGACCCGCGTGGCCCATCACGAAGAATTGCGCCTCGTCGAAGTCCGCGTAGTGGCCGGAGAGCTCCACCAGCACACCGAAATGGCGGGACAGGGGGAACTCGCCGGTCGCCCCGATCGTGAGCCCCACCGCCGTGTCGCTCTCGTCGTCCCCGTCGAAGGCCGTCCCGTCCAGGCGGTAGCCGCCCAGCCCGATGTAGATCCCCGACTCGTAGTAGCTTTCGCGGTACCGGTACTCGCCGCCGATCGTGGCGTAGGTGAGCTCGGCGTCCGAGAGCGAGCCGAAGAATTCGTCCTCGTCGAGCCCGAGCTTGCCCAGGCGGAAGCCCACGTGGGTGCGCGGCTCGGTGACCATCGTCAGGTTCAGCTGAAAGCCGGTGTTGGTGAGGCTGTCGCCCGGGTCCGCGTCGACCGAGCCGCCCAGGCCGCCCAGCGCGCCGACCGTGAAGTTGTACAGCTCCTGGGCGCCGGCCGCGCCCGGCAGGGCGAGGAGCGCCAGGACCAGGAAGAGCCCGCGGAGCAGGCCGTGATCTCGCTTCAAAATCCCCTCCTTCGCGGCGGATGCCGCCTCCAGTACGCCGAGAGTATAGCCTTTCACTTCCATGACCTCTGAGGACGCCGGGGCGGGCCGCCGCCTTCCGTTGGTATACGCACCGGGAGCCCCGGGCGTTGGCTCGCCTCCGGCCCCGAGCCTCCTCGACCGTCTCGTCCACGCGCTCCTGCCCGCGCCCTGCCTGGGGTGCGGCCACCCGCTCCCGGCCCGGGGCGCCCCGTTAGGCCTCTGCCCGGACTGCCGGTCGCGGCTGAAGCGCCCTCCGCTCGCGGCCTGCGCCGTCTGCGCCTTCCCGCTCCCGGCGCACAACCCGCCCCCGGGCTTCCGGTGTGCGTCGTGCCGGGAGCATCCGCCCGGCTTCGACCGGCTGCTCGCGCTGTGGAGCTACGAGCCGCCTCTCCACGAGGTGATCCAGGGATTGAAGTTCGGGCGGCTGGACTATCTCGGGCGCCACCTGGCCGAGGCGATCTCCGAGATCCTGGGAGACGAGCTCTCAGGCTTCGACGCGGTGGTCCCCGTGCCCCTCCACTGGCGCCGCCGGCTCACCCGCGGGTACAACCAGGCCGAGAGGATCGCCCGTCCCCTGGCGGGCCTCCTGGGAATCCCCCTGCTCTCCGCCCTCTCCCGCCGCCGCGCCACGCCGCCCCAGAGCCGCCTCGGCCGGGAGGAGCGGTTGGGCAACCTCCGCCGCGCCTTCCGCGTCCCCCGCCCCAACCGGGTCCGCGGCCTCCACCTCCTCCTCGTCG
>DATEIO010000692.1:0-8874 GCA_035278895.1 Thermoanaerobaculia bacterium
CGGAAACGGCTGCCAGCGCTCGCCGGGGCGGGCCACGAGGGGCGGCAGGGTCGTCTCGGTGGCCGCGGGCGGGGCCTGCGGCGCCGCGGCGGGGGCGGGGCTTTCGCGGCGCGCGCGGGTGAGCTCCTGCATCAGGCGCTCGCGCTGCTCGGGGGAGAGGGCGGCGATGCGGCTGGCGGTGTCGGTCATCGCCCGGTCTCCTCGGCCATGGCGCCGTCCTGCTCGATCTGGGCGAGGAGGCTGGCGAGCAGGGCCGCGTCCGCCATCTCGGCTTGGCGCTGGATCACGGCTACGGCGAGGCCGGCCACCGTGGGCGCCGCGTAGAGCGCGCGCAGCGGCAGGTCGATCTGCATCGCCTCGCGGATGCGGACGATGATCTGGGTGGCCAGGAGCGAGTGGCCGCCGATCTCGAAGAGGTTGTCCTCGATGCCCACGCGGCTGCGCCGCAGCACGTCCTGCCAGATCCCGGCGAGCGTCTCCTCAACGGGAGTGCGGGGCGCCACGTAGGTCGGCGCGGCCGGCCCCGCGGGCTCGGGAGCCGGCAGGGCGGCGCGGTCGAGCTTGCCGTTGGGCGACAGCGGGATCTGCTCCAGCAGCACGAAGGCCGAAGGCACCATGAAGTCCGGCAGGCGGCCGAGCAGGTGCGAGCGCAGCTGCGGCACCAGGGCGGCCAGGAGCCGCGCGCGGAGCGGATCGTTGGCAAAGGCGCTCCAGGGGAGATCCGCGCCCTCCTCTTCCGCGGGCCCCAGGGGAGGCAGGCGGTTCGGGGGGGCGTCTCCGCGCCAGAGGAAGGCGTCGAACCGCCCGTCGCCTCCGTCGCCCGTCCAGCTCACGTCGGCGGTGTAGCCGGTCTCGCGGGCGAGGGCCCACAGGTCCTCGGGATCGACCGCGGCTTCGGACGCTTGGGCATCCGTCCGCAGGGATTCGAGAAGCTGGCCGAGGAACAGGTTGTCGTCCTGGGCCAGGAGCTCGGCCTTCCTCACCTCCCGGACGAGCCGGGCGTTGGGCAGGCCGCGGAGCAGGACGCCCTCCGGCCGCTCCGCGGCGAGCGTTTCGCGGACGTCGCCCAGACTCCCGTCGAGCCGGCGGTACGAAGACGGCCGGGCCGCTTCTCCCACGACCAGGGTCACGTCGTAGCGGAAGAGGGTCATCTCGTTGCCGTGGCGGCCCCGCTTGAGCGCGATCCGCGCCCCGGCCACGCCCGGCAGGCGGCGGGCGAGCGCGGTGAAGAAGGCGGGATCGAGGACGAGCTCGCCGTCCTCGGCGGCGCGGGCGAGCGCCCGCTGCCGGACGGCCCCGATCGGTGTCGAGGCCGGCGCGGTCTCCACCTCGACGCTGGCGTGGAAGGTCCGGTGGAGGGGCCGGCTGCGCACGTCGCCCACGAACACGAAGCCGCCGGGCCGGACCGCGCGGACCGCCCCTTCGAGCACCCGCGCCAGGTAGTCCGCGCCCGGGAAGTACTGGACGACAGAGTTCAGGACCACGACGTCGAACGACTGCTCGGGGAGGCCCGAGAAGTCGTCGGCCGCGCGGTGGAACAGGCGGACCCCGTCGCCGAAGCGGCCGCGGAGGCGCTCGACCGCGACGGCCGAGAGGTCGGTCGCCCAGTAGCGGGCGCACCGCGGCGCCAGGCGCGAGAGGAGGAGGCCGGTGCCGCAGCCGATCTCGAGCACGCTCTGGGGCGCGAGCGCGAGGATCCGCTCGACCGTCGCGTCGACCCACTCGCGCATCTCCCCGGCCGGGATGGGCAGGCCGGTGTAGCTGCTCACCCAGCCGGAGACGTCGAAGCCGGAGTCCTCCGCGCCCGATTCATAAGTCTGGTCGAAGACCATGCGCCACTGGTCGACCTGCTCGCCGGCCTCCGGTCCCGCAGCCGGCTCCGGAACCGCGACCACGTAGGCCACGAGGTGGGCCTCCGCGGCGGCGCCCTCGCGCAGCACCACGGCGCAGTCGCGCACCGCCGGGTGGCCGCGCAGCGCGGCCTCGATCTCCCCGAGCTCGATGCGGAAGCCGCGCAGCTTCACCTGGTGGTCGAGGCGGCCCAGGTACTCGACGCTGCCGTCGGGCCGGTGCCGGCCGAGGTCGCCCGTCTTGTAGAGCCTTTCGCCCTCCCCCCAGGGGCTGGGGACGAACCGCTCGGCGGTCAGGCCGGGCCGGGCGTGATAGCCGCGGGCGAGGCCGACGCCGCCGATGTGCACCTCGCCTGGCACGCCGGCCGGAACCGGCTGCAGCGACCGGTCGAGCACGTAGATCCGCAGGTTGGCGATCGGCCTCCCGATCGGCACCGTCTCCCCCACGTGCGCCGGATCGCAGGCCCAGGAGGTGACGTCGACCGCCGCCTCCGTGGGGCCGTAGAGGTTGTCCAGCCGGGCGTGGGGGAGGACCTGGAAAAACCGGTGCACGAGGTCGGGCGGGAGGGCCTCGCCGCTCGCGCAGACCTGGCGGATCGAGGCGCAGCGCGCAGCGCGGGGCTCTTCGAGGAAGGCGCGCAGCATCGACGGCACGAAGTGGAGGACCGAGACGCCCTCGCGGTCGATCAGGCCGGCCAGGTAGTCGGCCTCCCGGTGCCCGTCGGGCCGGGCGATGACCAGGCAGGCGCCGGAAAGGAGCGGCCAGAAGAGCTCCCACACCGAGACGTCGAAGCTGAACGGGGTCTTCTGCAGCACGCGGTCCGCGGCGGTGAGCCCGTAGGCTTCCTGCATCCAGAGCAGGCGGTTGACGACGGCGCGGTGGGAGTTCATGGCCCCCTTGGGCGTGCCCGTCGAGCCCGAGGTGTAGATCACGTAGGCGAGGTTGCCGGGACCGGTCCGCCCGGGCAGCGCCTCGGCGCTCTCGCCGGCCCAGGCGCCGCTCTCCTCGTCCAGGAGCACGAGGCGGGGGCCGGCGGGCAGGAGGTCTGCCCCGCGGCGCGTGGTGAGGATCACGGGCGCCTGGGCGTCGGCCGCCATGAACGCCAGCCGGTCGGCCGGATAGGTGGGATCGAGAGGCACGTAGGCGCCGCCGGCCTTGAGCACGGCGTAGAGGGCGACCAGGAGGTCGAACGAGCGCTCCAGGCAGACGCCCACCCGCGAATCCGCGGAGACGCCCTGCCGCGCGAGGAAGCGGGCGAGCCGGTTGGCGCGCGCTTCGAGCTCGCGGTAGGTCAGCCGCTCTCCTTCGAAAGCCAGGGCCGGCGCCCCGGGCGTTTTCGCGGCCTGTGCCGCGATCAGCTCGTGGAGGGTCTCTCCGGCCCCAGGGTAGGCGGTCTCCGTGCGGTTCCACTCCACGAGCACCTGTCGGCGTTCCGCTTCGGAGAGGAGCGACTCTTCGAGGTAGCGGCTCTCCGGCCGCTCGAGGAGCGCATCGAGGGCCCGCTGGTAGAAGCCGGCCAGGGCCTCGACCTGCCCGGCGGTGAGCAGCGAGGCGTCGTAGTCGAGGCTCAGGAGGAGCTGCGCGGAGAAGGGGTCGACCTCGAAGTAGATCGAGAGGGGGAAGTTGGTGGGCACGTGGTTGCGCGCGCCCAGGGTCTGCATCTGCGTCTCTCCGCCCGTGTTGGCGAAGCCCTGCATGACGTGGAAGTTCATATAGGTGAACGCCACCTCGAAGAGCGGCCGGCCGCCGGCCAGGCGCTGGATCTCGGCCAGGGGGTACCGGCGGAAGGGGAGCATGGCGCGCTCCATCTCGAAGCTCTGCCGCACGAGGTCGAGCCAGGTCCCGGCGTCGAGGCGGAGCCGGTAGGGGAGCGTGTTCAGGTAGAGGCCGAACACGCGCTCGGCGTCGGCCTCTTCGAGCCGGCCGTTGTTGACCACCCCGAAGACGAGGTCGTCCTGGCCGCTCGCCTGGCCGAGAACGCGGGCGTGGGCCGCCAGCAGGACGTTCTTGAGCGGCACGCCCGTCCGGGTGGCGAGCGCCTGGGCCCGGGCCGCGGTCTCCGGCGGCAGGGGTACCGGCAGGCTCACGATGCGCGGCGGCTCCGGAACGCGTCCCGGAAGACGGGGGAGCTCGAGGTACGTGGCGTCGCGCAGCAGGTCGAGCCAGAAGCGGCGCGCTTCGCCGTCCGCCAGGACCTGCCGCTCCAGGGCCACGAAATCGCGGTACTGGCTCGTGGAGGTGGGGGGCTGGGGCGCTTCGGGGCCGTGCTGGAGCAGCGCCAGGTAGTCCTGGCCCAGCTCCGCGGTCATCGTGGCCACGCTCCAGCCGTCGAGGATCGCGTGGTGCTCGCTCCAGGAGAGCTGGAACCGGTCCTCGTCCCTACGGTGGACGTGGAAGCGGATGAGCGGCGCCTGGCCCCAGTCGAAGAGGCGGCGCGTTTCGCCCGCGAACCAGCGTTCGAGCTCCGCCTCCTGCTCTTCGGGGGAGAGCGGCCGGAGGTCGTAGACCTCGAGGGGGATGCGCACGTTCCGGTGCACGAGCTGGAGCGGCTCGCTGAACCCCGTGAAGGCGAACGAGGTGCGCAGCAGCGGATGCCGGGAGGCGAGCCGCTGGAGGGCGAGGTCGAGGCTCGTGAGGTCGAACGGCGCGCTCACGTGCACGCTCACCGTGTTGTGGTAGGTCGAGGCCTCGGTGCCGAGCTCGCCGTGGAACAGCATGCCGGTCTGGAGCATGGCGAGCGGATAGGCGTCCTCCACGGACTCGGGCAGCCGGGCCCGGTCCTCGGCGGACAGCAGCTCGAACGGCGCCAGGCGGGGGAGCGGCGCGGCCGGCCCGCTCCCCGCGTCCGCCCGGGCGGCCAGCTCGCGGACGGTCGGGTGCTGGAAGATCTGCTGGAGCGACAGGTCGATCCCCCGCTCGCGGGCTTTCGAGAGCACCTGGAGGCTCAGGATGGAGTCGCCGCCCAGGGCGAAGAAGTTGTCGTTGCGGCCCACGCGCTCGACCTGCAGCACCTCCGCCCAGGTCGCGGCCAGGGCCTCTTCGTCCTCCCCCTGGGGTGGGACGAAGGCCTCTTCCAGCTCAGGCCGCGCGGCCTCGGGCTCCGGCAGGGCCCGCCGGTCGAGCTTGCCGCTACTGCTGAGCGGCAGCCGCTCCAGGGGCACGAACAGGGCCGGCACCATGGATTCCGGCAGCCGCTCCTGGAGAAAGCGCCGCAGCTCCTCGCCGCCCGGGGTCGAGCCGGCCCCCACCACGTAGGCCACGAGCCGCCGGTGGCCGTCCGGCCGTTGCTGCGCCGTCACGGCCGCCTCGCGCACGCCGGGGTGGGCGAGGAGCGTGGCCTCGATCTCGCCGAGCTCGATGCGGACACCGCGCACCTTGACCTGGTGGTCGGTGCGGCCGAGGTATTCGATCGCGCCGTCCTCGCGGTAGCGCGCGAGGTCGCCGGTGCGGTAGAGACGCTCTCCCCCGGGAGCGGGAACGAAGCGCTCGGCAGTCAGGCCGGGGCGCGCGAAATAACCCCGGGCCAGGTTGACCCCGCCGATGTACAGCTCCCCCGGCACCCCCACCGGGACCGGGTAGGAGTCGCGGTCCAGCAGGTGGATCCGGGTGTTGGCGATCGGCCGGCCGATGGGCACGGAGCGGTCCGGTCCGGGCTCGCACGCCCAGAAGGTGACGTCGACCGCCGCCTCGGTGGGGCCGTAGAGATTGTGCAGGCGGGCCCCCAGGCGGGCGAAGAAGCGCTCGACGAGCTCGGGAGGGAGCGCCTCGCCGCTCGCCATCACGTCGCGCAGGCATCGACAGGCCTCGACGCCCGGCTCTTCGAGGAACGGCCGGAGCATGGAGGGGACGAAGTGCATCACCGTGACGCCTTCTTCGCGGATCGTCCGCACCAGCCGGGCGCTGTCGCCGTGGACGCCGGGAGTTGCCACAACCAGCCGGGCGCCCGCGAGGAGGGGCCAGAAGAATTCCCACACCGAGACGTCGAAGCTGTAGGGGGTCTTCTGGAGCACCCGGTCGTCCGCCGTCAGGCGATAGGCGTCCTGCATCCAGAGGAGCCGGTTGACGATCGCCCGGTGCGGCACCGCGACCCCCTTGGGGCGGCCGGTCGAGCCCGAGGTGTAGAGCACGTAGGCCGGGTGGTGCGGATCGACGCGCACGGCCGGCCGGCGGGCGCTCTCGGCGGCCACCTCCTCCCCCGAGGGGGTGAGGACGAGCACGGGAGCTTCCACCGCAGGGAGCCGGCCGGCGAGGTGCGCCTGGGTCAGCACGACCGCCGGGGTGCCGTCGGCCGCCTGGAACGCGATCCGCTCGGCCGGATGGTCGGGGTCGAGCGGCAGGTAGGCCGCGCCGCTCTTGAGCACGGCGAGGAGGGCGACGATCAGCTCGGTCGAGCGCTCGAGGAACAGGGCGGCGCGCTGCTCCGGGCCGCAGCCGAGGGCGATCAGGCGGTGGGCGAGACGGTTCGCCCGCTCGTCCAGCTCGCGACAGGTGAGCGTCGCGCCCGCGAAGGAGACCGCCACCGCCTCCGGGGCGAGATCGACCTGCGCCTCGATCAGCCCGTGGAGAGAGCGCTCGCAGTCCCAGCCGGCGCGGGTTTCGTTCCAGGCCTCGATCTGCCGCGCCTCCCCGGGCGTCAGCAGGGGGAGCGCCGAGAGCGGCCGGTCCTCCCCGGACGCGATCGCCGCCAGCAGGCTGGACAGGTGGCCGAGCAGACGGCGGATCGCCGCAGGCTCGAAGCGGCCGGAGTCGTAGCTCGCGCGCATCCCGAGCTCGCCTGCCACCCACGCGGCCAGGGTGAGGGGATAGCCCGTGCTCTCGACCGAGCGCGCGCCGGCCACCTGGAGCCCGGCCGGTCCCGACCCCGAATCGTCGCCGCCCTGTGGGCTGGTGGGGTAGTTCTCGAACACGTACAGGGTGTCGAACAGGCGGGAGCCCGGAGGCAGGTCGCTCCACTTCTGGATCCGGACGAGCGGGCTGTGCTCGTGCTGGCGCAGCTCGACCTGGTGCTTCTGGACCTCCTGGAGCCAGGCGATCAGCCGCTTCTCGCCGGGCACGGCGACCCGCACCGGTAGCGTGTTGATGAACAGGCCGACCATGGCCTCGACCCCGGGGAGGTCGACCGGCCGGCCGGAGACGACGCTGCCGAAGAGCACGTCCTCCTCCCCCGAGTAGCGGCCGAGCAGCAGGGACCAGGCCCCGAGGACGAGGGTGTTGAGCGTCACCTGGTGGCGCGTGGCGAGCGCCCGCAGGGCCGCGGTGACGTCGGGAGCGACCGGCGCCTCTTCCTCGGCCGAGCCGCCGCTCCGGGCGGCCGGGTGGCCGATCGGAAGCGGCGTGGGCTCGGTGAAGCCGGCCAGGGAGCGCCGCCAGAACGCCTCGGTCGCGGCGAGGTCCTGTCGCTGCAGCCAGGCGATGTAGTCCCGGTAGGGAGACGGCGGCGGCAGCTCGGGAGACCGGCCCGTGGAGAGCGCGGCATAGATCGTCAAGACCTCGCGGACGAGGAGGGGCGTGGACCACCCGTCGAGCAGGATGTGGTGGAAGGTCCAGACGAACTCGTGCTCGTCGCCGGACAGGCGGACGAGGACGAAGCGGGCGAGCGGCGCCTTCGCGAGGTTGAAGGGGAGGAAGCGCTCTCCCGCGCGCAGCTCGTCGAGCCTGGCTTCGCGATCGGCTGCGGAGAGCCCGCGCCAGTCCTCGTCCTGCCACGGGATCCGCACGCGCTGCCGCACCACCTGGGCCGGCTCTTCGAGCCCCTCCCAGACGAAGGCCGTGCGCAGGATGGCGTGGCGGTCGACCACCCGCTGCCAGGTCTCGCGGAAGACCGCGGCGTCGAGCGGGCCGTGCAGGCGGTAGCTGGACTGGTTGACGTACACCCCGGATCCCGGCTCGAGGACGCTGTGGAACAGCAGGCCCTGCTGCAGGGGAGAGAGGGGGTAGAGATCTTCGACGTTCTTCATCGGTTCGAGCTCCGGTGGATCACTCTTCGTCGTCGTCCAGCAGCGCGGAAAGCTTCTGGAGGCTCTTTTCACTGAGGCGGTTCAGGGGGAAGTCGGACGATGTGAGCGCGATCTCCTCGCCCTTGAGGCACTGGGCGATCAGGTCGCGCAGCGCCCGGCCGAACGCGGCGCCGAGCCGCTCGATGGTCTCGCGCCGGTAGAGGCTGGCGCTGTAGCCGAAGCCGATGTGCAGCTGGCCGGAGGCGACCAGGCCGCCCACCTCGATCCGGTGGGTGCGGTGCGAGCGCGGGTCGCGCGCCGCGCCGGCCGGCTCGCCGGTGAGGCGCAAGAGGGTCGCCGCGGCCGTCACCTGGTCGAACTGGCCGAGATAGTTGAAGCTGACCTGGGGAGGCGGCGCCGCCCGCAGGGGCGCGGCTTCCTCTCCGCCCTCGTGGAGCAGAAGCCCGTAGCCCAGGCCGCGGCCGGGCACCCGGCGGAGCTGCTCCTTGACGGCCAGGAGCGCGCCCACCGGGCCGGAGGCTCCCGCGAGGTCGAGCCGCACCGGAAAATGGGTGGTGAACCAACCCACGGTGCGCGACAGGTCGACGTCGTCGAACAGGGGCTCCCGCCCGTGCCCTTCGAGATCGACGAGGAGGGACGGGGAGCCGGTCCACTCGGCGAAGGCCTGCGCCAGGGCGGCGAGCAGCGCGTCGTTGATCTGCGTACGGTAGGTGGCCGCCACGGTCTGGAGGAGCGTCTGGGTCTCCTCGGGCGTGAGCGTCACGTTGACCGACAGGCCGGACTCCACGGTGTTGGCCGCCTCGCCTCCGGGGAAGTCGACCGGCAGGAGGGCCGCCCCGGGCTCGACCGCGGCGATCCAGTGCGGCAGCTCGCCGCGGAAGCCGCCGGACCGGGCGTGGCCGACCAGGCGCTCCGCCCAGGCGCGGAACGACGTGGTCTTGGCCGGGAGGGACGCGTGCCGGCAGGCCGCCTCCAGATCCTCGATCAGCACCCGCCAGGAGACGCCGTCCACGGCCAGGTGGTGGGCCGCCCAGAGGAGCCGCCGCCCGCCCTCTCCGGCGTCGAA
>DATEIO010000693.1:0-3597 GCA_035278895.1 Thermoanaerobaculia bacterium
AGAGGCAGGTCGAGCACCGGCAGCTCCCCGGCCAGCCGGCCGCGCCACCAGGCGAGCTGCGCCGCCAGCCGCTCGCCGGCGAGCCATTCGCGCTGCCAGGCGGCGAAGTCCGCGTACTGCACGGGGAGCTCCGGCAGCGGCGAGGGGCGCCCTTCCGAGAAAGCCGCGTATAGCGCCGCCAGCTCGCTCACCAGCACGCCCAGCGACCAGCCGTCCGCCACGATGTGGTGGAGGTTGACCAGCAGCGCCTGCTCGCCGGCCGCGAGCCGCACCAGCCAGCCGGCGAAGAGCGGCCCGTGCTCCAGGTCGAACGGGAGCGCGGCCTGGGCGTTCTCCAGGCGCCGCAGCTCGCGGGCGCGCAGGCCCTCGGGAAGCGCCGCGAGGTCGATCTCCGGCAGGGGGAGGGGGGCGGCCTCGGCGATCTCCTGGTACGGCACGCCGTCCACCACCGCGAAGCGGGTGCGCAACGCCTCGTGGCGCCGGACCACCTCGTCCAGGCTGCGCGCCAGCGCGGGCCGCGCGAGCTCGCCGCGCAGCACCACGGCGGTGGCGACGTTGAACGCCGCGTTGCCGGGCTCGAAGCGGTCGAGGATCCACAGCCGCTCCTGGGCGAAGGAGAGCGGCGGGCGCGCGCCGCGCGGCCGGCGGACGAGAGGGACGTCGCCGCCCGCGCTCTCCCCCGCCGTGTCGAGCGCCTCCTGGACCGCCCGCGCCAGGCCGGCCACGGTGGGCTCCTCGAACAGCCGGCGCAAGGGGAGGTCGACGCCGAGCAGGCTGCGCAGCCGGGAGACGATCCGGGTGGCGAGCAGGGAGTGACCGCCCAGCTCGAAGAAGTCGTCGTCAGGGCCCACCTGCTCGCGGCCGAGCACGTCCGCCCAGACCGTCGCCAGCAGCTCTTCGAAGGGGGTGCGCGGCCGGGCGCTCTCCTCCGCCCCTCCGGCGAGCGGCTGCAGCGCCAGCGCCTGGCGGTCCACCTTGCCGTTGGGCGTCAGCGGCAGCTCGGCGAGCAGGGTGAAGCGGCCGGGGATCAGGGAATCGGGCAGGCGGTGCCGCAGCTCGGCCCGCAGCGCTCCGGGCGTGAGCTCCACCCCCTCGCCGGCCACCACCCAGGCCGCGAGGCCGCGCCCGCCCGGCAGGTCCTCCCGCACGGCCACCGCCGCCTCCCGGACTCCGGGCAGCGCGGCGAGCGCCGCCTCCACCTCGCCCGGCTCGACCCGGAAGCCGCGCAGCTTGACCTGGCGGTCGGCACGCCCCCGGAAATCGATCCGGCCGTCGGCGCGGAAGCGCGCGATGTCGCCCGTGCGGTAGAGGCGGGCCCCCGGGGTCCCCCCCACGGGGTTGGGCACGAACCGCTCGGCGGTCAGGCCGGGCCGGCCCAGATACCCCTGCGCCAGGCCGTCTCCGCCGGCGCACAGCTCGCCCCAGACGCCCGGGGGCACGGGGCGCAGCGCGCGGTCGAGGATGTAGACCGAGGTGTTGGCGACCGGGCGTCCGAGGGGGACCGACGCTCCGAGGTCCGCGTCCGGCTCCAGGGCGGCGATCGCGGTGAACGTCGTGTTCTCGGTCGGGCCGTAGCCGTTGAGCAGCCGTGTCCGCGGCAACGCCGCGAGCGCCCGCCGCACGTGCGGCACCGACAGGACGTCGCCGCCCGCGAGGAGCTGCCGTAGCCCGGCGAGCCGCTCGGGAGCGCTCTCGATCCTCTGGTGGAACAGGCCGGCGGTGAGCCAGAGAGTGGTCACGCCGTGCCTCTCCAGCGCGGCCCCGATCTCCTCCAGGGACGGGGCGCCCGGCGGCATCACGGCGAGCCGGCCGCCGTTGAGCAGCGGGCCCCAGATCTCGAGCGTGGAGGCGTCGAAGGCGAGAGGTGAGAGCTGCAGGAAGACCTCGTCCTCGCCGAGGGCGAGCCCGCGCGCGCCGCGGACGAGGCGGATCACGGCCCGGTGGGGCACGGCAACCCCCTTGGGCAGGCCCGTCGAGCCCGAGGTGTAGCTCACATAGGCCACGCTCTCGGGCGAGGCGCCGCTCTCCGGGGCGGGGCCGCTCTCCCATTGGATCGCGGCACTTTCGCGCCCGTCCAGGGGGACGATCCACGGGCCGTCCGGGAGCCGGTCGCGCAGCCCCTCCAGGGTGAGCACCACGCCGATGCCCATGTCGCGCAGCAGGAAAGCCAACCTCTCGCGCGGCAGCTCCGGATCGAGCGCAACGTACGCCGCCCCCGCTTCGAGGATGCCGACGAGCGCCACCACCATCTCGAGCGAGCGCTCGACGCACAACCCCACCCGGTCGCCCGGCGCCACGCCCAGCCCGCGGAGGTGGCGGGCGAGCTGATGAGCGCGGCGCGCGAGATCCCCGTAGCTCAGGGCGCTCTCCCCGAGCTCCACCGCCACGGCCTCGGGGCGGCGGGAGGCCTGCTCCGCGAACAGCTCGTGGATCGAGCGCTCGCGCGGATACGCGGTGGCGCTGTCGTTCCAGGCCAGGAGGACCTGGTGCGTCTCCTCCGCGGTCAGGAGGGGGAGCGCGGAGAGCCGCGCCCCCCCCGGCGCGGCCACGCCGGCCACCAGGTTCTCGAAGTGGCGCGCCAGGCGCAGCACGGTCGGCGCGTCGAAGAGATCAGGGTCGTACTCCCAGGAGCCGGCGAGCCCTTCCGCGGTCTCGGCGAGGGAGAGATAGAGGTCGAACCGGGCGCCCCCGGTCCCCACGGCCAAGGACTCGGCGGAGAGCCCCGGCAGCTCCAGGGCCGCAGCGGGCGCAGCCGCGTTCTGGAGCGCGAGCACGACCTGGAAGAGCGGCGCCCGCAGCGGCCGGCGCTCGGGCCGCAGCTCCTCGACGAGCTTCTCGAACGGGAGGTCCTGGTGCGACCAGGCGCCGAGCGCGCCCGCCCGGACCCGCGCCAACAGCGCGTCGAAGGGGGGGTCGCCGGCGGCCTGCGCCCGCAGGGCGAGAGTCTGGACGAAGAAGCCGACGAGCCCCTCGATCTCCACCCGGTTGCGGCCGGCGGTGACCGAGCCGACGACGAAGTCCTCCTGGCCGGTGACGCGGGCCAGGAGCGCCTCCAGCGCGGCCAGCAGGAGCATGAACAGGGTCGCCCCCTCTCCCCGGGCGCGCCTCTCCAGCTCGCGCACGAGGGCGGCGGGGAGCCGGGTGGCGACCTGGGCTCCCCGCCGGCCCGGGGCCCCGGCCTGCGGCCGGTCGAACGGCAGGTCGAGGTCCGCGGGCGCCCCCGCGAGATGCTCCCGCCACCAGGCGAGGTGCCCGGCCAGCACGTCTCCCGACAGGTGCTCCCGCTGCCAGAGGGCGAAATCCGCAGGCTGCACCGGCAGCGCGGGCAGCGCGGGCCGCAGCCCCAGCACCAGGGCGCCGTACAGCGCCTCGACCTCGCGCACCAGCACCCCGAGGGACCAGCCGTCCGCGACGATGTGGTGCAGCGCGAGGAGCGCCACATGGTCGTCTGAGGCCAGCCGGACCAGGGCGGCCCGCAGAAGGGGCCCGCGCGCAAGGTCGAACGGCTGCCAGGCCGCGGCCCGGGCCTGCCGCTCGGCCTCCCGCTCCCGCCGCTCCCGGGGGAGGGCGCCGAGGTCGACCAGGCATAGGACAGGC
>DATEIO010000694.1:0-20210 GCA_035278895.1 Thermoanaerobaculia bacterium
CCTGCGGGGCGGAAGACCCACAGGGGAACAACCGTCAGAACCCGCTCAATCCGGGTGGTAGCCGGATCGTACCCATAGAGGATCTGCCTCATCTGCTCCAACGCTTCGAGCCGCTCCTGGGGAGTCTTCTGAGCCCAGTACTGCTTCTCGTCGCTCTCGGCACGGAGCGGACGGACAGAGAAGGCGCTGCGATCGAGCCGGGGGAGGTCGTCGCGGACCGAGTCACTCATGGGGGAAGTCTATCAGCCCTCCCCCCGCCCCCACACCTGATTCTGGTTCCCCGCGATCTGGGTGCTGACGCTCCCGTCCCCCACGATCGTCGCCGTCTGGCTCACCGCTCCCGAAGCCTGAAGCTCCTGAAGCAGCTCGGCAAGCTCGGCCCGCAGCTCCGGGTCCGCCGCGAGCCGCTTGCGCAGGGTCTTCTCCAGAGCCCCCCGGTTGGCGGCATCCCCGGGCTCGGCCGCGAGGTCTTCCAGATCCTTGCTCTCCTCCGGCGAGAGACGCTTCTTGAGCATCCCGTAGAGCTTGCCCACTCCACCCACGGCGGCCTCCCCGACCTTCTTGGCTCCCGCTTTGGCAGCTTCGGTGAGATAGGGGGATAGGGCAGTCACCGCGGCGGCGGCGAGTTGGGCGGTTTCAGGGTCGATCATTAGGGCTCCTTCTCAGGGTCGGACGCGGCCTCATCTGAAGATGTCGAATCTTCGGTTTCAATTTCTAAGAACCCAAACTCCACGAGGGGTGCCAAGAGATCGAGATCGGGTTTTTGGCCGATCTCCTGAACCAAATCTAGATATTGGCCGACTATCTGTGCCATCCACTCCCCGAATGCGGCAGGAATGGTAAGAAAAAAAGGAATCAGCAGCTCGATTGCATCTCGGCATGATTCGACGGCTCGATCGTTCTGTCCTGCCTCTCCCAAGTAGAAAGATAGATTGAAGAGTAAACCCGCAAGATCCGGACGGAAGGCTTCGGGACGCGCGGACGCTAGCTCTCGATACAGAGATACTGACTCTTGAAGCGTTTCTAGAGCCTCTTCCCGATGACCCAAATTGTTCAGCGAGTAGGCAAGATTATTGAGCGAATGCGCTACATCCGGACGGTAGGCTTCGGGATGCGTGGACGCTAGCTCCCGGTATAGAGACACCGCCTCTTGAACCGCTTCCAACGCCTCTTCCCGACGATCCAGAGGAATCAGCAGGGTGGGCAGGTTGTTGAGCGACATCGCCAGAACAGTACGGAAGACCTCAGGACGCGCCGACGCTAACCCTCGATACAGAGACACTGATTCTTGACCCGCTTCCAGCGCCTCTTCCCGACGCCCCAAATCCCTCAGCAGGACGGCCGAGTTGTTGAGCGACATCGCCAGACCCGAAAAGGCTTCCGGACTCGTCGATGCTAACTCTCGGCGAATCGACACCGACTCTTGCACCACTTCCAGCGCCTCTTCCCGACGACCTAGAGCGCTCAGCCGGCCAGACAGGTTGCTGAGCGATATCGCCAGACCCGGACGGAAGGCTTCCGGATGCGCCAACGCTAACTCTCGGCGAATCGCCACCGACTCTTGACCCGCCTTCAGCGCCTCTTCCCGCCGTCCCAGATCGCTCAGCCGGACGGACTGGTTGTTGAGCAACCTCGCTAAGTCATTCTTCTGTTCCCTCTGGCGGAATCGCTTGACAAGCACCGCCGTCAACTCGACAGCGGCTTCTCGAAGCGCCAGCGTATGATGGGGAAGCTCATCAACGATCTGCAAGAGAACTTCATCTTCTTCTCCTTCCTCTTTGACGAGCCGTGCCAGCCAATCGAGAGCCACTTTCCGAGCCGACCCAAAGTCATCCGCCACCCGAATCAGGGTAGGCAGGACTCTTGCTCTCCCGCTCGCCACAGCCCTCAGGACAGCCTCTTCAGCCTTCCCCGGGTCCCCGGCGCCCAAAGCGCTTAAGGCCACCGCCTCCCCCAAGATATCCGGGAGGACGGGAGCTACATCACTGCCGTTTCCAGGCAGAGCATCATGGAGAACTTGATAAATCCTCGGAGGATCACCGACCGAGTCATAACGAAGCATCCGCTTCTCCACCTCGATCGCCTCCTCCATCTGAGATCGTGAAAGCCCCTGGCACAGAGTCACGTAGGCCGCCATATGCGCCAGAAAATCCCCATCAATCCCCCGGTGCCTTCCAATCTCCCAAATCCTGTGGATCTCATGCCGGGCCACCTCGAAGACAACATCCGTCGGGCTCAGCGCAAGAATATGCGCAAGCCCAGCCCGAGCCGCCGTCAGACCCGCCATCATCAAGAAAAGCGGCTCCCCTCCCCAACTCAGCTCTGCGAGACGACGCGCGAACTCTGGGGTCTCAGGAGGTTCAAGCCCACTCCCCACCTGCTTCAGCGTCGCACCGAAGATGGCCCGGCGCTCGGAAGCACCGAAGGTCGGCAGAGTAAACGGTCTTCCTGCCGGGTCTAAGAAACGGCGGACAGCGTCGGCGTCTCCTCCTCCCCTCCCAAAAGCCTCCAACCACCAGCCCATGGAGGGATCAGCGTGCCTCTCAAGGAGAAGGAGCCGGAGAGGGTGCCCCGAATCCCCTGCGTTGTCGGCCAACTCGACGAGCCAGTCGTGGAGGAGCCGCGCCCGAGAGGCGGCGTAGTCGATGACGACCAGGGTGGGGCGGTTCCAGCCCCAGGTGGAGAGGTTCTGCTGGGCGAGGAAGCGCTGGAGCTCGCGGTCGGTCACGAAGCCAGCGAACCAGCCTTTCCGGGTCGCCTCCTCGCACAGCTCCAGAGCCAGCCGGGTCTTGCCACCGCCGCCCCGGGCGGTGAGGACGCGGACAGAGACGGGCTGGTCCTTCTCCATCCAGGTCCAGAGATCCGCCATCACGGACTCCCGGCCGATGAAGGGGATCGCGAGGGCGTAGGGGCTGAGGATCTCGGCGGCCTCGCCCGAAGGACGGTCGCCACCCCGCCGCCGGGTCAAGTAGCGCGTGAGGGTGAGGTGCGGCAGCTCAGCGATAGGGGTGACCTTGTTGTGGTCCCCCTGAATCTGGACAATGACGTTGTTCCGGCCGAAGACCTCGGCGTGCTGGGTGGCGGGTGGGACGGGTTCGGGGCTCACGGGATTGGCTCTGCGGCTTTCAAGCTACCACAGAAGGTCCACCGCGACTCTCCGGGGGGCTGATCTCTATATAAGCTTCCCGCCGTCTTATATAGACCAGCCTCCGCCCAGGCCCTCCGAGCTCCCGCTCTATATAAACGGCCTGCCTGTTTATATAGGGGAGCCCGCCCCCGAGCCGGGGGAGGAGTCCCCCTATATAAATTTTCCGCCGCTCTATATAAATCTCGGAAAGAAGAGCGTGCAGGGACGGCTCCTCCACCCTTCCGGGGCTCCCGTCTATATATCCGCGGCGCAAAATTATATAGACGGCCTCCGGACCTGGGCCTGAGGGGCCTACGCCTATATAAACGGCTGGCGGATTTATATAGACGGGCGGCTCGGAGACGCTCCGAGGAGGCCGCTCTATATACCGGGACGGAAAATTTATATACCGGGGCGGCCCCGGAGCCCTCCGGGGCAGGCTCCCCTACTTCGCGGCGGTCATCAAAATCTCCACCCGGGCGCCGCGGGGCAGCGCGGCGACGGCGTAGGCGGCTCGGGCGGGGGGATCTTTGGGGAAGAAGGTGACGTAGACCTCGTTCAGGGCGGCGTAGTCGTTGATGTCCGCCAGGAGGACCTGGACCTGGGTGACGTCGGCCAGGGTGAAGCCGGCGGCTTCGAGGATGGCCTGGCAGTTGGTGATCGCCTGGCGGGTCTCCGCTCCGATGCCTCCGGGGACGAGCTCGCGGGTCTTGGGATCCATGCCGAGTTGGCCGGCGACCCAGACGGTGTTTCCGACCTGGATGCCCTGCGAGTAGGCGGCGATGGCGGCGGGGGCGCGGTCGGTGGCGATGACCCGGCGGGCGGTGCGGGGGGCTTCCTGGACGCGGCTCACGCTCACGCAGCCGGTCGAGACCACGGCAAGGGCACAGGCGAGGACGGCGAGGCGGCGGATCATGAGGGATCTCTCCTTGGGGCCGGGTCAGGCCGGCAGGCCCTTTTCGATCACGGTCTCCATCACCTCGGCGAAGCGGTCGACCTCGTCGAGCGTCGTGTACACGCTGGGGGTGATGCGGAGCCCGCGGAATTCGGCGTGGACGATCGGGGTGACCAGGATGTGGTGCTTCTTCCAGAAGTAGTCCGCGAGTTGGACCGGGTCCACCCCCACGATCTCGACGTTGGCGAGGCCGCAGGATTTGCCCGGGGCGAGGCTCGTGTGGAGGCGCACGCGGTCGTGCTGGAGCAGGCGCCTGGCCCAGCGGTCCCGCAGGTAGCGGAGGCGGGCCGCCTTCCTCTCGATTCCGATCCCTTCGTGGAAGGTGAGGGCCTCGGCGATGGCGAGGTTCTGGGCCGAGGGGTGGGTTCCGATCTCCTCGTATTTACGGATGTCGGCGTCCAGGCTCGGGGGCGCGGCCATGAGGGGCCAGAGGCCGCGGATTTTGTCTTTCCGCACGTAGAGCATGCCGGTGCCGTGCGGGGCGAAGAGCCATTTGTGGAGGCTCGTGGCGTAGTAGTCGCAGTCCAGGTCTTCGTGCTTGAAGTCGAAGTGCGCGAAGGAGTGGGCGCCGTCCACGATCACGGGAATCCCCCGCTCCCGGCCCAGGGCCACGACTTTCTTGACCGGCAGAATCTGTCCCGTGAGGTTCACCACGTGGCTCACGAGGATGAGCTTCGTCTTCGGGGTGATGTTCTTCCGGAAGCGCTCCACGACCTCGTCGTCGTCCTCGGCCGGCACGGGGAGCGAGAACTGTTTCAGGACGATCCCCTCCCGCCTCCCCCGCTGCTCGAAGGTGGCGATCATCCGGGGGTAGTCCTGGTTGGAGGTGAGGACCTCGTCCCCTCTCTGGAGGTCGAACCCGAACTGGCAGGTCTGGAGCCCCTCGGAGGCGTTCCGCACGAGGGCGATCTCTTCCGTGTCGCAGCCGAACGTGCGGGCGAGGCGGGCGCGGACGGTCTCGCGCTGCGGCTCGAGCACCTGCCAGAGGGAGACCGGCGGCGGCATGGTGTTCGAGTAGTCGAGATGCTTTTTCTGCGCTGCCTGCACTACGGCCGGCGACGGGCTCACGCCCCCGTTGTTCAGGTTCACCACGCTGCGGTCCACCGTGAACGCCTGCTGGATCTCGAACCAGAACCTCTCGTCCGCCGCCACCTCCTCCGGCGAGCCGGGACGGGACGCCACGGCCGCCAGGGCGCGGCGGGTGCCTTCAGGATCGAGCGTGGCGGCCAGCGCGGCCGCAGCGGCCGGGCGGGCGAGGGCGCCGAAGAGCTCGCGACGGGTGGTGTGCATGGCGGGGGCCTCCCTTCGAATGGTGGGGGGATTGTAGCTCCCCCGCCCCGAAACCTCACCCCTGTCCCCTCTCCCATCGCCCTCCCCCCGACCGGGAGAGGGGGACGTATGCGAGCGATATTGCCGTAGGGTGCGCTGTGCGCACGTGTCGTTTCCACCGCCCCAACCCGTGCGCACAGCGCACCCTACAGGCACCGCCGGTCGTGAATCGTCCCTCCTCTCCTGGCGGAAGGGAGGGCGATAGGAGAGGAGGACAGGAAGTGAGGTCCCCTCACATCGTGAGGGGGCTTTACAAATCCCCAACCGCTCCCCATACTCCCCTCACGTCATGAGGGGAAACGAATGGCACGCAACTCTCTCGAGCTGATGCAGGGGACCGTCGCGGTCCTGATCCTCAAAACCCTCACGTGGGGAGCGATGCATGGGTATGACATTTCGCGGTCGATCCGCCAGCGGAGCGACGGGGCTTTGGGCGTGGAGGACGCGGCGCTCTACCAGGCTCTCCACCGGCTGGAGCGCAAGGGGTGGATCGAGGCGGAGTGGGGGCTTTCGGAGAACAACCGCCGGGCAAAGTTCTACCGGCTGACGGACGAAGGGAAGAAGGAGCTCCAGAGCGAGGTGTCTTCGTGGCGGAGCTACGTCGAGGCCGTCTCCAAGGTGCTGGAGACCGCCTGAGCATGACCCGCCGCTCCCCAGGCCGCCGCTTCTTCCGCTTCCCCTGGCGCACCGCCGCCCAGGTGGCCGCGGACGTGGATGACGAGCTCGAGTTCCATCTGGAGAAGGTCGCTGAAGAGCTCGTCGAGGAGGGGTGGTCTCCCGAGGCGGCGCGGACGGAGGCGCGGCGGCGTTTCGGGGATCTCGAAGGGACGCGCGCGTATTGCCGTGCCCTGGACAAACGCAAGGAGACGCAGATGCGGTGGACGGAGTCGCTCGGCGAGGTCGGGCAGGATCTGAAGTTCGCGGGGCGGCAGCTCGCCAAGAGCCCCGGGTTCACCCTGGTGGCGGTGCTCACGCTCGCCCTGGGCGTGGGCGCCACGACGGCCATCTTCAGCGTGGTCTACGGCATCCTCCTGCGCCCCCTCCCCTTCGCGGAGCCGGACCGCATCGTCCGCGCCTATCCGACGGCCTCGGACGGCTCGCCGGACAGCTTCTCCGTTCCCAACTATCTCGACTGGAGCCGGGAGGCCAAGACGATCGAGGCCGCGTCGGCCATGGACAACGGGACCGTCACCCTGGCCGGGGACGGCGGGGAGCCGGAACGGCTGGAGGCGTTCTGGGTGCGGACCGATTTCTTCCGCATCCTGGGCTTGAAGCCCATCGCCGGCCGGACGTTCTCTCCGGGGGAGGACAAGCCCGCCGAGCAGCGGGTGGTCCTGATCTCGGAGGAGCTCTGGCAGCGGCGCTTCGGGCGGGACCGCTCCGTGATCGGGCGGCGGCTCGATCTGAACGGCGTTCCGTCGACGGTCGTCGGCATTCTGGGGCGCGACGGGCAGTACCCGGCGAATGCGGACGTGTGGCTCCCCTTGGCCTTCGAGGAACAGATGCTGACCCAGCGCGGCGCCTACTATCTGAACGCCATCGCGAAGCTCGCGCCGGGGGCCACGCTTGAGGAAGCCCGGGCCGAGGCCAAGGTGATCGGCGACCGGCTCGCCCGGGAGTACCCGCGGGACAACGAAGGCACCAGCGTTGGCATGGCGCCCCTCCAGGAATTCATGGTGGGGGACGTCCGCACGCCTCTCCTCGTGCTCCTGGGCGCGGTGCTCCTGGTGCTCCTGATCGCCTGCGCGAACGTGGCGAATCTCCTGCTGGTGCGCGCCGCCTCGCGGGAGGGGGAGATCGCGATCCGCACGGCGCTCGGGGCCGGGAGGACGCGGATCGTGCGCCAGCTCCTGACCGAGAGCCTGCTTCTCGCCCTCGTCGGGGGCGCGGCTGGCGTCCTGCTCGCGGTGTGGATGACCCGGGCCCTGGTGGCGCTCGCGCCGCGGTCCACCCCACGTCTCGAAGAGGTCGGGGTGGACGGCTCGGTCCTTCTCTTCACGCTGGGGCTGACGCTTCTGACCGGCGTGCTGTTCGGCCTCGTGCCGGCGCTCCAGGCCTCCCGTCCGAACCTCGTGGGGACGCTCAAGGAAGGGACCCGGGGCTCCAGGGGGCGCGCCGCCACCCGGGTTCGCAGCCTCCTGGTGGTGACGGAGACGGCGCTCGCCGTGGTGCTCCTGGCCGGGGCGGGTCTCCTGATCCGCAGCTTCGGCGAGCTCCAGAAGGTGGACGTGGGCTTCCGGCCCGAAGGGGTGGTGAAGCTCAATCTGGCCCTCCCGGAGAGCCAGTATCCCGAGGAGGCCCGGGTCCGGACGTTCGCCGGCGAGCTCCTCACGAGCGTCCGAGCGCTGCCCGGCGTCAAGTCGGCCGCCCTGGCCGCCTGGGGCCTCCCGCTGTCCGGGACCGTGACCGTGATCTCCTACACCATCGAGGGACACCCGCCGCCGCCCAACGGCTACGAGGGGAACGTGCGGATCGGCATCGCGAGCCCGGAGTATTTCCGGACGATGGGCATCCCGGTGCTCCGCGGCCGGGATTTCACCGGGCAGGACCGGAACGGCGCTCCCCAGGTGGTGGTCATCAACCAGACAGCAGCCCGCCAGATGTTCCCCGGCGAGGATCCGATGGGCAAGCACGTGACGCTCGGCTGGTCCGTGGACGGCGTCCGGCGGGGCGGCGAGGTCGTGGGGATCGTCGGCGACTTCAAGCAGGACGCCCTGCAGGAGGACCCGGAGCCCCACCTCTTCCTCCCCTTCGAACAGGCTCCCGTGGAAGGAATGACGGTCGTCCTGCGCACGGCCACCGAGCCGGCCGCCGTGGCCACCGCGGTCCGGGAGAAGGTGCACGCCCTGGACCCCAACCTCGCGATCTACGGTCTCCAGACCCTGGAGGAGGTGGTCGCCTCCTCGGCCTCGCAGCCGAAGTTCTACATGCTCCTCCTGGGCGGCTTCTCCGCCATCGCCCTCCTCCTCGCCGCCGTGGGCATCTACGGCGTGATCGCCTACGGCGTGCGCCAGCGCACCCAGGAGATCGGCATCCGCCTGGCGCTCGGCGCCTCGCAGGACCGCGTGCTCCGCATGGTGGTCGGCCAGGGCATGGCGCTCGCGGTCGCGGGCGCTCTGGCCGGCCTCGTGGGCGCGCTCCTCGCCACCCGCGGAATGCGGAGCCTCCTCTACCAGGTGAGCGCGAGCGATCCCATGATCTACACGGGCGTGGCGCTGATGCTCGTCCTGGTCGCCGCCGTCGCCTCCTGGCTGCCGGCGCGGCGCGCGGCGCGGACCGATCCGCAGCTGGTGCTTCGGGGCGAGGTGTAGGCGAAGGGAGCCCAGGGTGGAAACCCTGGGCGGGGGTCGGCTCGCCTTTCCCAACTTCCCGCACCTAAATTTTTAAGAAGAGTCTTTACGACTCCGAGGACGCCGTTTGGACTGTCTTGATGGCTGGAGCTTTGAGGGCACCGGGACGGAGAACCATCGATTGTCCAAAGGAGACAAGGCCATGAGGAAGATCGCGATCGTCGGAGCTGGGCAGGCTGGGATGGTCCTCGCTTTCGGGCTCAAGGACGCGGGGTACGACGTCACGGTCCTGGAGTCGCGGACCGCGGCGCAGATCGAGCACGGGCCAATCCTGTCGACCGCCATGGTGTTCGACCGGCAGCTCGACACGGAGCGCCGGCTGGGGCTCCACGTGTGGGAGGGGAGGACCCCGGTCTGTAATGGGATGCATGCGACGCTGCGCCTCCCCAATGGGGACGTCGTCCTTCAGGTACAGGGCAGCCTCGACGAGACCTGCCAGGGGGTGGACGCGCGGATCAAGTCCTCCACCTGGATGCGGCAATTCGAGCGGCGGGGCGGCAACCTGGTGATCGCCACGGTGGACCGCTCCCTTCTGGAGACGCTCGCCGCGACTCACGACCTCGTGGTGGTCGCCTCGGGCAAGGGCGAGCTCCGCCAGGTCTTCGAGCGCGACGCCGAGCGGAGCCTCTTCGATAGCCCGCCGCGGCGGCTGGGGGCCGTGATCCTGAAGAACGTCCACGAGTGGGAGGAGATCCCCTACACCCCGCTCAAGTTCCAGTTCTGCATGGAGGCCGGGGACTACTTCGCCATCCCCTTCTACTCCTGGTGCGGCCCCTGCCGGGCCGTGGTCTTCGAGGGGCCCGCCGGCAGCTTCATGGACCGCTTCGGGGACGTGAAGACGGGAGACGAGGCGCTCGCCCGGGCCAAGGCCATCATCCGCGAGCTCACCCCGCAGGACTGGCCGAATTACAAGGATGCCGAGCTCGTGGACTCGGGCTCCTGGCTCGCGGGCGCCCTGACCCCCACGGTGAGGAAGCCGGTCGGCCGCCTCGCCTCGGGGCGGCACGTCATGGCCCTGGGAGACGCGGCCATCCTGAATGACCCGATCAGCGGCGCCGGGGCGAACGACGCCGTCCGCATGGCGGACCGGCTCCTCGCGGGGATCGTCGAGCGGGAGGACCGCCCGTTCACGGCGGACTGGATGCAGGGGATCTTCGAGGCCCACTACCAGGAGCACGGCCGGCACACCATGCGGTTCACCCAGATCATGTCCGAGCCGATCAGCGAGCCGGCCTGGAAGGTGCTCCAGGCCGCGGCCTGCTCGCCCAGCGTGGCCCAGATCTTCGTCAACGTCTATACGGACATCCAGCAGTCGCTCGGCTGGCTCTCCGACATGGACGCGGCGAACGCGGTCTGCGCCCGCCACGCGGACGAGCTTCAGGGGGTCCAGCTCCTCACTCTGGCCGAGGCCAAGGCCCGGTTCATGCCGCAGCCGGCCGCGGCGTGATCTGAGCCTCCGGCAATAAAATCGCTGTTTTGAACGTTGAAACTACAAAGCGTCCCGGTCCGTCCGGGCCGGGACGCTGGCTTATCCCCGCAAAAGAGGGTAGGCTATGTAAAGACTACCTATGCAAAGTTTAGCCATCCCGCAACACCCAGTTCATACCACCCAACAATCCTTCGCATCTCTGGGTCTCAGCAAAGAGGTCCTGATGTGCGTGCGGCTGGTGGGCTTCGACCACCCCACCCCGATCCAGGCCGCGGTCATCCCCGAGGCGGTGACCGGGCGGGACCTGATCGGCCTTGCCGAGACCGGATCGGGCAAGACCGCCGCGTTCACCCTGCCCATGGCCGACCGGCTCGCCCGGGGCATTCCCACGCGGGGCCTGATCCTCTCCCCCACCCGGGAGATCGCCCTCCAGACCCAGGCCTTCCTCGACCTGTTCGGGAAGGACTACGGCCTGAAAGCCGTCACCCTGATCGGCGGGCTCAAGATGGGCCCGCAGATCTCGGGGCTCCGCAGGCGTCCCCACATCATCGTGGCGACTCCCGGCCGGCTCATCGACCACATGGAGCAGGGCACGGTCAAGCTCGACGACGTCAACGTCCTGGTCCTGGACGAGGCCGACCACATGCTCGACATGGGGTTCCTCCCCCAGGTCAACCGCATCCTCCAGGACCTCCCCCGGGAGCGCCAGACCTTCATGTTCTCGGCCACCATGCCGCCCCCGATCGAGCGGATGGCCCAGCAGTTCATGAAAGATCCGACCCGGATCGACTTCCGGCCTGACGCCGGCGCCGCCGGGGGGATCAGCCACCGGCTGTACCTCGTGGAGCCGGACGAGAAGAAGGCGTGCATCCTGGCCCTCCTCCACCAGGAGCTGGGCACCACGCTGGTCTTCACCCGCAGGAAGGTCGACGCCGAGTGGCTCTGCGGCGTCCTGGAGCGCGAGGGGCACCCCGTGGAGCGGATCCACTCGGACCTCTCCCAGGGCCATCGCATCCAGGCCCTCCAGGGGTTCCGCGAAGGCGAGCACCGCATCCTCGTGGCGACCGACATCGCCGCGCGCGGCATCGACATCCCCAAGATCCAGCACATCATCAACTTCGACATGCCCGACACGGTGGAGGACTACATCCACCGCGCCGGCCGCACGGCCCGGGGCCGGAACGAAGGGCTCGTCTCCACCATCGCCTCCTGGATGGACAAGGCCATGATCAAGGAGATCGAGTCCACCCTGGGCGAGGAGCTCCCCCGCTGCACGGTGCCGGGGGTTCAGCCGTACGTCGAGATGAAGCCGCGAGTGAGCCTGAGCGGACGGAAGTCGACGCTCAAGGTGAAGCGGCGGTAACGCCAAAAGGGGCGCGATGAATCGCGCCCCTACAATCTCCGCGGAACCTGATTCCTGAATCGCAGGTTGTAGGGGCGCAATTCATTGCGCCCCTTCCCCACGCCGTGATCCCGGTCCCTACCGCCGCGACATGAACAGCCGCAGCACGTACCAGAACATCAGCGCCACCGAAGCGAAGAGCTGGAGGGCGGCGGCCACGTACCGGTCTTCCGGGAAGTGGTGGATCACGTTCGAGGTGTCGTAGAGGATCGACGCCCCGGCGAGCGCCACCATGGCGACCGAGAAGTAGGTGCCGAGCTGGAAGCCAAAGATCGCGCCAGCCACGATCAGGACCAAGGCGATGACGCCTCCCCACATCAGGATGCTCCGCAGGAAGGAGAAGTCCTTGCGGGTGATCATGACGACGGCGGTCAGCCCCGCGAAGCCGAAGAGGGTCACGGCCGCGGCGCTCTGGATGACGCCCGGCGCGACCACGCTCGCGATGTAGAGGAGCGGCACGAAGATGATGGCCTCGGCCACTACATAGGCGGCGAGGGCCAGGTACTGGGCCGGACCGGACCGGACCGAGTGCGCCACGCGCGACGCGACCCAGCTCACCACGACGAACCCGCCGAGCACGAACAGCCAGTTGACGCCGAGCATGGCCTTCGCCATCGGCTCTGCGAGCCCGGACTGGAACAGGAAGATCTCCAGGCCCGTGAAGGCCAGGATCGCTCCCAGCAGATGCATGTACGTGCGGGCTACGAACCGGGACCGGGCGTCGGCCAGCTCGGGATGGATCGCTTGCGGGATGTAGCCATAGTCCGAGGACATCGTTTTCCCTCCTCTTGGGACGGCGTGGATGATGTTGCCGAAGTCTATCCTACGGTTCTCACCCCCGGGGTGACCGGACCCGGGGAAGCATTTCAGCGCGCCGTCACCGCTCCGGTTCCGGCTTCTCCTCCGAAGGCTCGCTCGGGGGACCGGAATGGAGCGGCTCCCAGGACGGCGGATCGCTCGCCGGGAAGCTCTCCTCGGAGGCCTCGTCCACGGGGTCTACGGGCTGGGGACTAGGGCTCTCGGCCATCGTCTTTTCCGCCTTCCTGGGATAGCCCCGGATTGCCCCGGGGCTATCCCCTCATCCTACCCTGAGCCGCTCATCAGAGCGCGCACGACCAGCGACTGTTAAAACTAAGACAGATGCACTGGGAGCTCCACCCATCGATCGTGACGCAGGTGGTCCTGGCTCCTTTCAAGCACGGATCCCCATTGAGCTCCTCGCACACCGGAACGGCGTAGACCGTGCCGGGCCCTCCGAGCGAAACCGACAAGGCGAGGGCTGCGACCAGCGCGGCGAAGACGAGCAGTCTCTTCACGGATCTCTCCTTTCGAAAGGGCGAAAATGCCCCTCGTCAGATCCGGTGTCCGAGGGCTCGGAGGCCGCGCCTCGGAGTGTCAGCTCGGGAAGGTCCGCGAGCGGGCGAGCACGTCCTCCAGCACCGAGGCGGCGCCGTCCGTCTGCGGGAACCAAGCCGTCTCCAGAGCGATGGTCTTGCCGCCTCCCTTGAGGAGCAGGAGGTCGACTCCATCCTCCTTCGCGAGGGTTGCAGTCCAGAGCTCGTCGTAGGAGATCCAGATGTCCGGGTTCGGAGGCAGCTTCCAGTGGACCATCTCCGAGGTGAGCATGAGGACGCCGGTGGAGGGCTGGCGCCGCTGAGCGACGAAGATCAGGCCGATCAGCCCGGCGAACAGGAGGGCCAGGGCCGCGAGGGCGTATCCCTTGCCTACGGAGGTTTCGGTCCAGCGGGAGGCGACCTGCCACAGGATGAGGACCGCTGTGCCGGCCGAGGCCAAGAGAGCGTTGCGGAGGGCGCGCCGGCGGCTTGCAGGCTGGACCTGGATTTCGATCTGGCGCGGAGGGACTTCAGGGAGCTCGACAGGCTTCAGATTCTTCATGGCCCCTGCCAACAGAGGGAGAGAAGAAACCTATTCCCTCTCCGACCGGGCTACGCCAGCGCCCAGGCGGAAGGGGCCCTCGAATCTGGGCGAGTGATCGGCGTTCCGCACAGCCTGGTTCAAGCTGCGTCGGGCCTACCTCAGCAGGTGGCCTCAAACCACCCCGGGGCATCTTCTGCCCTTGATTCTTCTCTTGTAAAGAATAGCTAGAGCGCCAAGCCCCTGCGTCCACACAGCCGCCGACCACGGCAAGGAGAATCCACCATGAGCGATCCACGTCTGAAAATTCTGAGGGTCATCCCATGGGCCTTGTTGATCGCTACACTCTCACCGACGATTGCATGGGCACAAAGGTGCACCGGTGAGCAGATCCAAAAAATGATCGATGCCGGATTTTCCAGGGAGGAGATCTTGAGGCTCTGCGCGGGAGAGTCACAGCCCGTTCCCCGGCCCCCGAGCGCCCTCTCTGAGCCCTCTCCTTCAGTCTCCCGAGCTCCCGTGGGCAGCTGCGAGAGGTGGTTTACCGACACCAACAAACGGTTCACCGAGAAAGCCGGCAAAATCAGGGGAACCCCACCCGGGACGGACCCGACGAGCCCCACCTACCCGGAGATGCTCCAGGTTGCCCAGCAGTGGGCCGCTCTCGCGGCTGAGCAGCAGAAGGACCCGATCCCAGAGCAGGTCAAGGAAGCCAACGATTTACTCGTTACTTACTACTCAGGGATGGGCCGGAACCAGGAACAAATGGCCCAATACCTTGCAACAGGAAATTTCTGGGCGCTGGACGAAGGTGCCAACGCCTTGATCGAAGCCATGCAAGCCCAGTCGCAACTGCGCCTCAAGCTGGAGATCGCAGCAGCAGCCTGTGGCCTGGACGTGCGCAAGTACGTCCCCGAAGCACTTTGGGGGCCTCTGATGCCGCCGTCAATGTAAAGCTCGTCAGGCAGGAACCATCTACGGCAATGCCCCTCGTCAGATCCAGTGTCTGAGTGCTCGGAGGCCGCGCCCCCGGATCTCAGCTCGGGAGGCAAAAAGGGAGGCTATTCCGAAACCGGCAGCGTCACCGTCACCTCCAATCCCCCTTCGGCCCGGTTCTTCGCGGTGATGTCTCCGCCGTGCTCCTCGGCGATGCGGCGGGCGATGGGGAGTCCCAGGCCGGTGCCGGTGTCGTGGGTCGAGAAGTAGGGGTCGAAGATCCGGAGGAGGAGGTCGGGTTTGACGCCGGGGCCGGAGTCGAAGACGGCGATGCGGGCCGTGTGGTCCACCTGGTCGATGCGGACGCGGACCTCCCCTCCCCCGGCGCTGGCGCGCAGGGCGTTCTCGATCAGGTTGCGCACGGCCCGGTGCAAGAGCTTGGCATCGAAGCGGGCGGGGATCGCGTCCCGCTCGGTTTCGAACTCCACCTTGACGCCGTTGGGCGGCGCGGCGCGGTACCCCTCGACCAGGTCCTTCATGGTCGCCACAAGGTCCCCGGGCTTGGGATCGATCCGCGGGATGGAGCTGTAGGTCGAGAAGTCGGAAGCGATCGAGCGCAGCTCGTCCACCTGGGTGAGGATGTTCGTGGTGCAGCGCTCGAAGACGCGGTCGAAGTGGTCGGGATCGCGCTGGTAGACCTCCCGCATGTGCTCGGCCGAGAGGCGGATGGGGGTCAGGGGATTCTTGATCTCGTGGGCGATCATGCGCGCCATCTCGGCCCAGGCGAGGAGGCGCTGGCCGCGGAGGACCTCGGTCGCGTCCTCGACGACGAGGAGGGCGGAGGGCTCTCCGGAGCCGGGGACGGGCACCCAGACGAGCGCCCACTCCCGTTCCGTGCCGTCCTCGCCGCGCAGGCGCACGGTCTCTCGGGCCATCTCGCCGTCCGTCCCGCCCAGGAAAGACTCCACGGGGGCGAGGCGCTCGGAGCGGGAGACGGCGTCCTCCAGGCTCTCCCCCACCCGGGTCCCCAGAAGCTCGGCCGCTACCCGGTTGTGCATCAGCACCCGGCGGTCGCGGTCCACGGAGACGATGCCGGAGGTGATGTTTTCGACCATCCGCTCGACGACCTGCTTTTCGCGCACGAGCTTCTCGCGCCCTTCGGCGATCCGCCGCGCCATCTCGTCCACGGCTTCGACCAGGGCGGCGAGCTCGAGCTCGGTGGGGGCGAGATCGAGCGACGGAGCGCCCGCGGCGATCCGCCGGGTGCCTTCGACCAGCTGCATGAGCGGCTGGGTGAAGTTCCTGGCAAGCCTCCGGCCCACGGCCACGAGGAGGAGGAAGAGGGCCACGGTGACGAGAAGCCCCTGCCCCCGGAGCTGCCAGAGCTGGCGGGCCGCCTCCTCCTGCTGGGCGAGGAGCGGCACGGAGAGGACGAACAGCCGCTCCTGCTCGCCGAGCATCCCCTCGGTCCCGGGCACGCGCAGGGGCGCGTACATCTCGAGGTAAGTCGTGCCGCCCACGCGGTTGGTGCGCGAGGCGAGGCCGTAGCCCAGGAGGGTGAGGCGCGAGTACATCTCGCCGGGGATGCGCCGGGGGAGCAGCCCGGCCGTGAACAGCTCGTGGCGGCTGGAGGCATGGATGCCGCTTCCCCAGTAGAGGTTGACCTCGTGGCGCACGATGTCGGACATGTCGTCCAGGAGCTGGTCGCCGAAGGCGGTGTCCACGCCGAAGCCGGGTGCGAGCGTCAGGAGGCGCTCGGCCAGGAGCTGCTGGGACGAGGAGAGGGCCGCCTCGCCCGCCGCCCGCTGCTCCCGGGCGAGGCGGTCTTCCATGGCCCGCACGAGCACGGCGTAGAGCAGCAGCAGGGGCACCAGGAGGAGCGCGGTGTAGATGATCATCAGGCGCTTCGAGTACGAGCGCACGGTTCTGCGGAGGATGTCCCGGAAGGCGGCGCGGGGAAGCGCCAGGAGGAGCACCGGCAGCGCGGCTACGGCCAGGAGCACGAGCGTGCCCACCGCGAACCGGCCGGTCCGCTCCAGGGCCGGGAGGGGCGAGAGGAACGGGAGGAACACGACCTCCCAGCCGTCCGGCGCGGAGCGGGCCCAGGCACGGGCGCGGCCCGTGGGCGTGCTCACGATGGCCGAGGTGCTCCCCGTGGCAGCGGCATTCCGGAGCTGCGGCGGCAGCGGGGGCGCCTCTTCCCACGGGGAGAGGACGGCGTGGCCGGAGGACGAGTAGAGGGCGTAGACGGCCGGGCGCGCCACGCTCTCGACGCGGTCCTCGACGGGAGCTCCGCGCAGCAGACCCGTCTCCACATCCTTCAGGGGGAGCCAGTCGCGCGTCTGGAAGCCGGGCCGGGGCACGAGCCAGTAGCGCAGCCGGCCCCAGGGCTTGCCCGCGAAGCGGATCTCCTCTGCGCCGGAGACCAGGGCGTCACCCCACAGGGGGAGCCGGAGCTCTTCGCGGCGCAGCGGGCTCAGGTCGAACCCGCCCTCTTCGGTGAGCGGGATGCCGAAGGAGAAGGAGGACGGAGCCCCGCCGTCCGCGGGCTGCACCACGAGCGCCGAGAGCGAGCCGTGCCGGGCGAGCGGGGACTCCCGCCAGAAGGCGTAGGCCAGATCCTGCCGCTCGAGGCCCGCAGGCGACCGGGGCACGAGCTCGTCCAGCTGGAGCCCCTGGAAGTAGGTCTGGATCTCGCGGGCGAGGCCAGAGATCTCTTCCTGCCGCGGGGGCGAGAGCCGGGCGAGGAGCTCGGTGCCGGCGAACTCGCGCAGGCGCAGCCGGTAGGCCGTCTCCCACGTGCCCGAGGCGGCGATCACGGACATCAGGATGAGCGCGAGGAGCGTCATCCCCTCTCCCAGGCGCCGCTGGTCCGCGTAGAGGGCCGCCGCAGCGCCGCCCAAGCCGAGCAGGAGCAGGGCGGCCACGGGGAAGTCGGCCAGGGCCGCGCCCAGGAGCAGGAGGAGGACCGCGGCCCAGGCCCAGCGGTCCCGGGGCGGCGCCGGCGGCCACCCCTTGCGGCGGCCAGCCAGGCAGAAGACGCCGAAGGCCGCGCCCGAGAGGCCGAGCCGGAGCGCGAAGCTCCAGGGCGAAACGAGGATCCCCTCGGCCACGTCGAGCGGCCCCTGGGTCCAGTGGATCGCGAGCGCGGCACCGAAGAGCATCAGCACAGCGCCCGCCCCCTTCAAGGAGGCCGGCAGGCGGTCCCCCTCGCCCGAGCGGCCGTGCACCCCAAGCGCCGCGAGCCCCAGACCCGCGGCCAGGACGATCAGGGCGTAGGGTGGCACTTCGGCCGCAGCGCCCACGGCCACGAGGCCGGCCAGGGCGAGCGGGGTTACGACCCGCGTCCGCGGCTCCTGGATGGGCCGGCCGCCGGGCAGGGCGATCCGCAGGCCGCGCAGCACCGCGAGCGCCAGGAGGGCGATGCCGATGGCGAGCCAGGCGAGCCGGTCCATCCAGGGGAGGCCCCAGGCTTCGTCATCCCGGGAGGCGCGCTCGACGACCAGCGTCGGGGCGTTCGCGAGGCCGATCAGCACCACGTCCCGCGCCGTCTCCTGGCTCGGGAAGCCTTGGACGAGCGACCAGCGGGCCGAGCGGTGCTCGTTGGGGAATGGCAGGGTGTCCGTGGAGAAGCTCACTCCGGCCACCACGCGCCAGGGGCGCCGCGTGTTCTCCAGGGGGCGGACAGTGAACAGGGTGACCGCGCTGAAGCCGGCGCGGAAGTGGAGCCCCGAGCTGGGCACGCCTTCGTTGAGCTCGTGGAGGAGCCCCTCCCCCGCCCAGGCGACCGGCAGGCCGTCCGGATCGACGAGCAGCAAGGCGCGCCGGCCGCGCTCCTTGTCCACCGGTACCGCGGCCAGACGCTGGAACGCGGCGAGCCTCGCCTGGGGGGTCCGCACGTTTTCCCAGCTCCCCTCGGGAGGCGGTCCGAGGCCCTTGGCCGCCGCAGCAGCCTCGGCACCCAGATCCCGCCAGAGCTGCTGGTAGCCGTGGCGGGCCTCCTCGATCCAGTCCGCACGAGAGGCCCGCGCTTCGACGGACGACGTCCAGCTCACCACGAGCGCCACCACTCCAAGCGCCAGGATGGGGCCGGCCACGATCAGCTCGCGGGAGCGGCGCAGACCCATCCACGCGACCGCGAAGGCGGCGAGCGAGAGGGCCGACCAGGGAGAAGGGAGCAGCGGAGACGCGACCATCCCCGCGACCAGGACGGTCTCCAGGACCGCGGGGGGCGTCAGGAACAATCTCACCGCGGCAGCATCGGCAGATCCACGCCGCGCTCCCGGGCGCAGGCGACCGCCTCCGGATAGCCGGCGTCGGCGTGCCGGGCAACACCCATGCCGGGGTCGCTCGCGAGGACCCGCTCCAGACGCCTGGCCGCTGCCTCCGAGCCGTCCGCGACGATCACCATGCCGGCGTGGAGGGAGTAGCCGATGCCCACGCCGCCGCCGTGATGGACGGAAACCCACGTAGCGCCGTTGACCGCGTTGATCATGGCGTTCAGGATCGGCCAGTCCGCGATCGCGTCCGAGCCGTCCCGCATCCCCTCGGTCTCGCGATTGGGCGAGGCCACGGAGCCGCAGTCCAGATGGTCGCGGCCGATCACGATGGGAGCCTTGACCTTCCCCGATGCCACGAGGTCGTTGAACACCTTGCCGGCCTTGGCCCGCTCACCGTACCCGAGCCAGCAGATGCGCGCCGGAAGGCCTTGGAAGGCCACCCGCTCGCGCGCCAGGCGGATCCACCGCTCGAGCGCCTTGTCCTCCGGGAACGTCTCCAGGATCGCCTGGTCGGTCACCGCCAGGTCCTCAGGATCGCCCGAGAGGACGGCCCAGCGGAACGGCCCCTTGCCCTCGCAGAAGAGCGGGCGGATGAAGAGCGGCACGAAGCCGCCGATGTCGAACGCCCGGTCCACGCCCGCGACGAGCGCCTGACCGCGCAGGTTGTTGCCATAGTCGAAGGTCACCGCGCCGCGCTCCTGCAAGGTCAGCATGGCCCGGATGTGGGCGGCCATGGAGTCCATGGAGCGGCGGATGTACTCCTGGGAGTCGTCCCGGCGCAGGCGGAGCGCCTCCTCGAAGGAGATGCCGTGGGGCACGTAGCCCAGGAGCGCGTCGTGCGCCGAGGTCTGGTCCGTCAGAGCATCCGGCACGATCCCGGCCGCCACCAGGTGCTCCAGGAGGTCCACCGCGTTCGCCTGCACGGCGATGGACACCGCCTCGCGCCGGTCCCGGGCCGCCAGGGCCTGCTCCACGGCCGTAGGGATATCCGGCGCGACCCGGTCCAGGTACCGCGTGGCGAGGCGGCGGTCGATGCGGGTCCGGTCCACCTCGGCGATCAGGCAGACGCCTTCGTTCATGGTCACGGCGAGCGGCTGGGCACCGCCCATGCCGCCCAGGCCCGCGGTCACGGTGAGCCGGCCGGCCAGCGAGCCGCCGAAGTGCTGGCGGGCGCACTCGGCGAGCGTCTCGTACGTCCCCTGGAGAATGCCCTGGGTGCCGATATAGATCCACGATCCCGCGGTCATCTGGCCGTACATGGTGAGCCCGAGCCCTTCGAGCCGCCGGAACTCGTCCGCCGTGGCCCACTTGGGGACCAGGTTCGAATCGGCCAGCAGCACCCGGGGGGCGTCCTCATGGCTCTTGAAAACCGCGACCGGCTTGCCGGACTGGACGAGCAGCGTCTCGTCGTTCCCCAGCCGCTTAAGCGTCGCGACGATCGCCTCGAAGCACTCCCAGTTCCTCGCCGCCTTGCCCGACCCGCCATAGACCACCAGCTCCTCCGGCCGCTCCGCGACCTCGGGATCC
>DATEIO010000695.1:0-17287 GCA_035278895.1 Thermoanaerobaculia bacterium
GACCAGCAGACGAGCGTTACGGGAGCGAGGCCCAACTGGTCGATCACGGCCCCGAGATCCCGCGCCCGCACCTCGGGGAAATTGCCGTCCGTCGTCTTTGTGGACTGTCCCTGTGACCGCGGGTCGAACGCCACGACCCGATGCGCCTTCGAAAGGCCGGAGATCTGCGGCTCCCAGATCTCGGCCGCCATGCTCCATCCCGGAATGAGGAGGATCGCCGGGCCCTGCCCCGCTTCCAGGTAGTGGATCTTCGCGCCGTCTTGCATCGTGAGGAAACCGCTCTTCGGCTCCGCCGCCAGGGCGGGCAGAGAGAGAACGGCGAGGAAGGCGAGCAGGGCAGTCGTCTGGATGGATCTCATGGGTGCGGATTCTACTGCCGCGCAGGATAGGATCGCCCGATGATCGCTCTTCTGCTGTCGCTCGCTCTGCAGGCCCCTGCTCCGCTGGCCCCGGCGCCGGACTTCGCCGCCCTGGAGGAGGTCGCGCGGGCGGAGCTTGCCGAAACCGGAACGCCCGGGGCTGCCATCGCGGTCATCCAGGGCGGCCGCGCCATCTACGGGAAGGGGTTGGGCGTCGCGAACATCGAGACGGGCGCTCCGGTCACCCCCACGACGCTCTTCCATATCGGCTCCCTGACCAAGCTGATGACGGCCGCCGCAATCGTCTCCGAGGCGGAGGCAGGGAGGTTGAAGCTCGACCAGCCGGTGGGCGACCTCGTTGCGGGGCTCGCGCCGAAGCTGGCGAAGCTCACCCTGCACCAGCTCCTCTCCCAGACCTCGGGGCTCAAGGAGACGCCCGGGGAAGACGGCCTCCACGGCGAGGAGGCCCTGGGTGCCTGGGTTCGCTCGCTCAAGGACGAGGACCTCCTCGTCCCTCCCGGCACCGCGTTCTCCTATTCGAACAACGGCTACGCCCTGGCGGGTCTGGCCTTGGAGGCGGAGACCGGCAAACCGTACGCCGAAGCCATGGAAAAGGCCCTCTTCCAACCCATGGGGATGCCTCGGACGACGCTGCGCCCCACCGTCGCCATGACCTTTCCGCTGGCCATGGGACACACGGCGAAGGAAAAACAGCCTCCCACCGTGGTGCGCCCCCTGGCGGATGACACCCGTCTCTGGCCGGCCGGCTACGCGTTCACCAACCTGGAAGACCTCGCGCGCTTCGTGATCGCGCTCCTGAACGGCGGCCGGGTGAACGGCCGGCAGGGCATGCCGCCCGGCGTACCCGCGAAGCTCCTGGCCTCTCACGTCGAGATTCCGACCAACGTGTTCGTCCGCGGCGCGTATGGCTACGGCCTGTTCCTTCAGGACGACCGCGGCCTGCGCCGCGCCGAGCACGGAGGCGAGCTCCCCGGCTACGGCGCTGAGATCCGGCTCTTCCCGGAAAAAAAGGTGGGCGTGATTGTCCTCGTCAACCGCGAAGGCGTGCGCTTGAACAAGACCTTCGACAAGGCGTTCGACCTCTTCGCAGGCCCCGCGACGCCCAGGGAGAACAGGACCGCGCCCGAGCTCCCAATGACGGAGGCGGAGAGGGCGGCGGTCGTCGGAAAATACGAGAACCGCTGGCCCATGGACGTCTTCGTCCGCGACAACCGCCTCTTCCTCCGCCGCTTCGGCGCCGAGCTGCCCATCATCCGAGTCGGTGAAAACCGCTACAGCGTCACGGACGGGGGCAGGCAGCAGGAGTTCCTGATCATGCCGGCGAAGGACGGCAATCCCGGGTACATGCAGATGTTCATCTGGGTGTTCCGGAAGACGGGGTAAGGGCGCTGTTGATGAAGGCCGACGTGGTCCGCCAGAAAGTCGAGAAGGCCTCAGGATGGCTGGACGAAGCGGAGGCCTTCCTCTCCCGCCCGGCGGAGGAATTCCTGGCAGACATCAAAAAACGCGACCTTGCGGCCTGGCTCCAACGCGAGCTCCAAGAAAAGATCGGGGTGCTCCGGAGCTTCCTGGCCCGTATAAGCGATCAAGCTGGCCTCTGAATCCCCAGATACGAAGAGGCGTCCTGTAGGGTGCGCTGCGCGCACCACTTACCAGGTTTTCTGATCTCATCTACTCCATCGCCGTCGTGTCGAGATCAGGAAATTCCAAAGGACCATCCTCATGCGCACCCCAACCCGGTGAGTAAACGCCAAGCTCCACCCAACGGTGAAAGCTGGAGAACGGCCAGTCTCGTACGGAGCTCACGATCCCATGCTTGACAGGGTTGTAATGGATGTAGTCAAAATGCCGTGCAAAGTCATGTTCGCTGATCACTGCATGCTCCCAAAAACCGCGCTGCCATACCCCGTATCGCTTACGACGTCGTCGTGATCGGCTGATGACTTGCTCATTGCCGCCGTTGGCGAGCCACAACTTAGAGAACTCTTTCTTGATCCAGCCCCATCGCTTGGAATAATCAGTATCTTTTTCTGGCAGAGTCCAGATCGCGTGCAGATGGTCGTGTAAGAGGACGAATGCGTCGATTTTAAATGGCCAGCGCTTCCGGCATTCTTGGAGCACTGTTCGCAAACAGGTTCGCGCGGACTCTGTGCAGAGGAATCTGGCCCGCTGTTCTGTAACGACTGTGAAAAAGAAAGTGCCTCCGGGGATGTAGGCTCGGCGGTAGTCTGGCATGAATAGGACTGGGTAGGTTATATAAGTTTGTGGTGCGCACAGCGCACCCTACGGTTTTGTCCTTTGACGATATCACCGAAAATCGTGGCTCGGCACCGCGACCAGCTCCTTCAACGACCAGAACTTCTCTCCCTTGACCGAGATCGTCCCGTCCCGCTTCTGGAGGACGCCTTCGACGATCAGGCCGGGGGAGCCCACGATGAGCTTCCGGTGTTTCTGGAGGAGATCGGGGGGGACGACGGCCTGGGACATGCCGGTCTCGTCTTCGAGCGTCAAGAACAGCAGGCCCTTGGCGGTGCCGGGGCGCTGGCGGACGATGACGGAGCCGGCGGTGCGGACCCGGGCTCCGTCCGTCAGGTTTGTGAGATCGGCGGAGGCCGTCACGCCTTTCCTGCTCAGCTCTTCGCGCATGTAGGTGAGCGGATGGGGGCCCAGGGTGAGCTGGATGCCTCCGTAATCCGCCATGGTCTCTTCGACCGGGGTCATCTCGGGGAGGGGCGAGGGCTCGGGATCGGGGAGGCGATCGAGCAGGGGACCGACGGGTTTTCCCAGGCGGGCGACCTGCCAGAGGGCGGCGCGGCGGGTGAGGCCGAAGGAGGCGAGGGCGCCCACCGCAGCCAGGCTCTGCAGCTCGTTGGCTTTGAGGGTGCAGCGCCGCACGAGGTCTTCGGCGTCCGCGAACGGGGCCTGGGCCTGCTCGGCTTCGATCGCCAAGGCGGCCCTGGCGCGCAGGCCCTTCACGAACCGGAAGCCCAGGCGGATCGCTCCCATGGGCTGGGCGCCCTCCGCCCGGTCTTCCCAGCGGCACTGGAGTCCGGAGCTCTGGACGTCGATCGGCCGGATCTCGACGCCGTGGCGTTGGGCGTCCTTGATCAGGGTGGCGGGGTGGTAGAAGCCCATGGGCCAGGCGTTCAGAAGCCCGAGAAAGAAAGCCGTTGGATGGTGGGCTTTCAGGTACGCGCTCGCGTAGGCGATGAGCGCGAAGCTCGCGGCGTGCGACTCGGGGAAGCCGTAGAGGGCGAAGGACGTGATCCCCTGGACGATGTCGTCCTGCGCCTTGCCCGTGATCCCCCGCTCGTTCATCCCCCGGCGGAGCTTGTCGACGATCGCGTTCATCCGCTCGACCGAGCGCTTGGAGCCCATGGCGCGGCGCAGCTCTTCGGCCTCGCCCCCGGAAAAGCCCGCGGCCACCATGGCGACCCGCAGGAGCTGCTCCTGGAAGATGGGGACGCCCAGCGTCCTTTCGAGGATCGGCTCCAGGCTCGGGTGCGGGTAGACGACGGGCTGGCGGCCGTTTCGCCGCTCGAAGTAGGGGCTCGCCAGGTTCCCCACGATGGGGCCGGGGCGGATGATCCCCACCTGGATGACGATGTCGTAGAAGCGCGTGGGGTGGTTTCGCGGCAGCGAGGCCATCTGTGCGCGGCTCTCGACCTGGAAGACGCCCACGGTGTCCGCCTGCTGGAGCATCCTGTAGACCTTGGGATCATCCGGCGGCAGATGGGCGAGGTCGACCTGGACGCCTTCGTGGGTGCGGATGGTGGGGACCATCTCCTCGAGCGCTGCGAGCATGCCGAGCCCGAGGAGGTCGACCTTGATGATCCCCAGATCCGCGCAGTCATCCTTGTCCCACTGGATGACGACGCGGCCGGGCATGGAGGCGGGCTCCAAGGGCACGACCTCGTCGAGCCTTCCGGCGGCGATCACCATGCCTCCGGTGTGCTGCCCCAGGTGGCGGGGGAAATTGTGGATGCGAAGCCAGAGGTCCGAGAACTTCCGGAGGCGCGGCTCTTCGGGATCGAAGCCGGCCGCGGCGAGCTCGCCCGTGAATCCCTTCTGATCCCCTCGGGAGACATCGTAGGTGAAAGTGCCGAGCTGGCGGGCGAGCTTGTCCACCTGCTCTTCGGAGTAGCCGAAGACCTTGGCCACCTCGCGAGTGGCGGAGCGGTCGCGGTAGGTGATGACGGTGGCGGTCATGGCCGCGCCGTGCGGGCCGTAGCGCTGGTAGACGTGCTGGATGACCTTTTCGCGCTCGTCGCCTGAGGGGAGGTCCAAGTCGATGTCCGGCCACTCGCCGCGCTCTTCGGAAAGGAAGCGCTCAAAGAGGAGGTCCATCTTGACCGGATCGACGGCCGTGATCGACAGGGCGTAGCACACGGCGCTGTTGGCAGCCGAGCCGCGTCCCTGGGCGAGGATGTTTTCCCGCTGGCAGAACTGGACGATGTCCCACACGATGAGGAAGTAGCCCGCGAGGTCAAGCTTTTCGATCAGGTCCAGCTCTTTCTGAATCTGGGCCTGGGCCTTGGCGGTCAACGGCCGGAAGCGCGCCTTGGCGCCGTTCCAGGTGATGTGCCGGAGAAACGACGAGGGGGTCTCGCCCGGGGGGAGCGGATACTCGGGGAATCTGTAGCCGAGGTCGGCCAGGGTGAAGTCGAGCCGCTCGGCGAGCTCGGCCGAGGCGGCCACGGCCCCGGGGAGGTCGGAGAAGAGGCGCGCCATCTCGGCCGCGCCTTTGAGATGCCGCTCCCGGTGGGCGGCGAGAAGACGCCCCGCCTCGTCGAGCGTCGTGTGGTGGCGGATGGAGGTCAGCACGTCGTGGAGGGGTTTGTCCTCGGGCCGGGCGTAGCGCACGCCGTTGGTCGCGAGGAGCGGGAGGCGCAGGGCCCGGGCGAGGTCCAGGAGGGCCCGGTTCCGGTGCTCCTCCTCCCGCAGGCGGTGGCGCTGGAGCTCCACGTGAATCCGGCCGCCGAAGAGGCCGGAGAGGCGCTCGAGCATCTTCCGGGCAGGATCGATACCGCCGTCTGACAGCTCACGGGCGAGGAGGCCTTCTTCGCCGCCGGTCAGGCAGCGGAGCCCCGGAGCGTGCTCGGCCAGGAGGTCCCAGGTGACACGGGCGTCGCCCTTGGGCCGGCCGCGGGCCGCGGCGGTCAGGAGGCGGCAGAGATTGCGGTAACCGGCGCGGCTCTCGGCGAGCACGGTGATCCGCGGGCCGGCGGGGCCGGGTTCCTGGGGCGTCTCCGGCTTCGGGTCGGGCAGGAGGCCCAGAGGGCCGAGCCGGGGGCCCCTCGGTGGGAGGCCGGGCCCATCGTCCAGCACCACCTCGGCGCCCACGATGGCCTTGATCCCCGCCTGTTTCGCCGCCTGGTAGAAGCGCGGCGCCGCGTAGATGCCGTTGGTGTCGACCAACGCCACGGCCGGCAGCTCCAGGGCCGCGGCCTGCTCGACGAGGTCCTCGGGCAGAGAGGCGCCGTCCAGAAAGGAGAAGGCGGAGGCGGCGTGGAGCTCGGCGTAGGGCAGGGGCGCGGAGCGCCGGCTGCGCCGCTCCCGGGCCGGCGGGGCCGGAGCCTCCTCGGCGCCGGGCCCCTGGCGCAGCTTGTCGAGGTCCAGCCACTTGCCGACTTCGCGCGGAGGAGGGGAAGGGAGATCGTCCTTCTTGCGGCCCACCTGCTGAGGCTAGGCCCTCAGCTGGCGTAAGTCAAGCGTAGCAATCTGCCGGTACGCGTCCCGCTTTGGCGAGTTAGAGACACTTCAGAATTGGAAAGAGAAAGGAGATCTCTCTGATGAAGAAGCTGTCCCTGATCCCGAAGATTGCCCTGGCGGTCGCGCTCACCGCGGGCGCTCTCGCCGTGTCGAAGCCCTCCGAGGCGGTGGCCAACTGTCCGCGCCCGGGGATTCTTTGCCCGGATGTTTATGATCCGGTGATCTGCTCCAACGGGAAGGTTTACAGCAACGGTTGCTACGCCTACGTGGCCTGCGCCACGGGGTGCGTGCCGTACGGGGCGGTTTAAAGGACCCAAAGGACACCAGGGACACCAGGGACAAGGTTCTCGTCTTCAGTGTCCTTGGTGTCCTTGAGGTCCTTTTCTCACCCCGCCTTCACGGGCGTGTACCCCGGGGGATCGCTCGCCGGGAAAGATTCATAGGAAGCCTGCTCCACGGCGTCCCGCTCTTCCCGGGGGCTGATGCGCCTCGCTCCTTCGGGGAGCGGCCACACCTTGCCGCCGATTTCGAGGGTCTCCTGACGGTTCTTGAGAGGCCTCCGCCAGTCGTTTTCGATCTCCGCGGTGTTCAACCCCAGAGCGTTATAGAGCGGGCAGAAGCCGGTCGCGGCCCGGAGGAGCAGCGCGGCTCCCGAGACGGCGAGCGCGGCTGAGGCCGGGGAAAGGTGGGATTCCCGGCGCAGGGCCCAGCCCAGCAAGGCCCCTCCCGCCACCGCCGAGCTCCAGCGTTCGACCGTTCCGACGTTTTTTTCCATGTGAGTACCCTCCTCGATCGACACAGGTCTCGAATCGCAAGGCTTGTGCCAGCGGGAGGGTGGCGCACGTTCTACGCGGCGTCCGCGATGCGCTGGCGGCGCCGCTTGATCCAGTCGCGCGCCTCCTCGGCCGTGTCCACGAAGTGCACGGGGTTCTGGCCGGCGCCGCCCCGGAACAGGTTGGCGGCGGTCAGCAGCAGCTTGGCGATGACCCGGGCCTTCAAGGGCGTCTGGTAGATCACGGTGCCCCGCAGAGGGAGGAGCTTGACCGTCTCGGACGCTTCCTTGCGCACGACCGCCGGGATGTTTTCGAGCTCCGAGAGGTCGATCATGTAGAAGAAGTGGGGGAGCTCCTTGGCGTAGGCGAGGTGCGCCTCGTTGACCGCGCGCCCCTCGTCCACGCTGACCTCGCCCACGAGCTTCAGGTGGACGATGTCCGGCAACTCCATGCTGGTGCTGTGCCTGCCGATCTTCTGGTAGCCCTTGTGCATCGCTGTCCTCCTCGATCCTCCCGGGAACAGGGCTCCCATTCAGCCCCCGTTCCGGGCCGGCATCTGATACAAGCTTGGGAAGTTGGGTTGATCCTACCACTAAAAAAGTCTTTGCTCAAGATTTGGTCCACGCCGGGGCGCTGCTATGCTCACGGCGTGAGCTCCTCCGCGTTTCGGGAGAACGTGATCCTCGTGACCGGGGCGTCGCGAGGGATCGGCCGGGAGCTGGCCCGCCAGGCGGCGGAGCAGGGTGCGTGGCTCGCCCTGGCCGCGCGGGACGCGGGCGAGCTCGAAGAGGCCGCCCGCGAGTGCCGGGAGCGCGGGGGGCGTGCCGTGGCCCTCCCCGCCGACGTGGGAGTGGAAGCCGACTGCGCGGCGCTCGTCGCCAGAACGGTCGAGACCTACGGCCGCATCGACACGCTGGTCAACAACGCCGGGATCGGCATGTGGGCCCGGTTCGACGAGGTGCGCGATCTCTCGATCTTCGAGCGGATCATGCGGGTGAACTACCTGGGGAGCGTCTACTGCACCGCGCACGCCCTCCCGCACCTGAAACGGACCCGCGGCCGGATCGTGGGGATCTCGAGCCTCACGGGCAAGACCGGGGTGCCCACCCGGAGCGGCTACGCGGCGAGCAAGCACGCCATGGCGGGCCTCTTCGATTCGCTGCGGATCGAGCTCGACGGCACCGGCGTCACGGTGACGATGATCTACCCCGGGTTCGTAGCGACGGAGATCCGCGAGCGGGCCTTCGGGGCGGACGGCCAGCCGCTGGGGAAAAGTCCCGTCCGGGAGGGAGAGGTGATGACCGTCGAGACCTGCGCCCGGCTGACCCTCGAAGCCGCGGCCGAGCGCCGGCGTGAGCTCGTGATGACTCGCCGCGGGAAGCTCGGGATGTGGTTGAAGATCCTGGCTCCCGGTGCCGTGGACCGGATTGCCAAAAAAGCGATCGAGGAGGGACGATGAGGCGTTGGATTTGGAGGGTTGTGGCGATTGCCCTGGCCGCTTTGCCGGGCGCGGGGCTCGCGCAGACGGACCCGCTCGCGGATCTCGCCCGGTTGAAGCAGTCGACGAATGCGGGCCGGCTCGCCGCGCTCCGGGAGATCCTGACCGAGCGCAAGATCCCCTTCGAGGCCCAGAGCTTCGACGGCGGCCGGAAGGACAAGCCCGAGAAGGGGACCAACCTCTCCGTTTCGTTCGGCTCTGGGCCCCGGGAGATCGTGGTGGGCGCGCACTACGACGCCGTGATGCTCAAGGACGGCACCTTGAGCCACGGCATGGTGGACAACGGAGCCTCGGTCATCACCCTCGTCCGCTTGGCCGAGGCGCTGCGCGACAAGAAGCTCCGGCACCCCGTGCGCCTCCTGTTTTTCGACCAGGAAGAGCTCGGCCTCCTGGGCTCCCAGGCGTACATCGCCTCCAAGAAGCCCGGCGAGATCGCCGCGGCGATCAACCTGGACGTCAATGGCTACGGCGACACCGCGATCTACGGCCGGGGCCAGGGGGAGGCGTCCGATCCGGTCGTCCGCTCGGTCGAGCGGGTCTGCGCGGAGAGTCTCCTCGACTGCGAGCGCTTCCCCGTGTTCCCCCCGGGCGACGACCGGAGCTTCGAGAAGGCCGGAATCCCCAACGTCTCGATCGCCTTCGTGTCCGCGGTGGAGGCCCGCCAGCTCTGGCTGCTCCTGAACGGAGGGCCGGAGCCGGGGCTCCGGGAGAGCTTCGTGCCCTTGACCTTGAAGACCATCCACACGCCGGGCGACGCCCTGGACAAGATCCAGCCGGCCACCCTGGACCTTGTGGAGAAGACGGTCCTGGAGGTCCTCCTCCAGGTGGATGCCTCTCTCGACTGAGCTTGGAGATCCTATGACCGACCTGCGGTATCCCGTTGGACCTTTCGTGCCGGAGAAGTCGCCCGGCGACGCCTGGCGCCAGGCGCGGATCGCGGAGATCGAAGAGCTTCCCGCGAAGCTGCGCGCCGCCGTCCAGGGGCTCTCTCCGGAGCAGTTGGGAACGCCCTACCGGCCGGACGGCTGGACCGTGCTCCAGGTGGTGAACCACGTGCCGGACAGCCACATGAACGGCTATGCCCGGTTCCGCTGGGGGCTCACGGAAGAGCAGCCGCCGATCAAGCTGTACCAGGAAGCCCTGTGGGCCGAGCTTCCGGACTCGCGGACCGTTCCTCCCGAGGTCTCCCTCGCGTTGCTGGACGCCCTGCACCACCGCTGGGTGATCCTGCTGCGCTCCCTTTCCCCGGAGGCCTTTCAGCGCACGATGATGCACCCGGAGCACGGCGTGGTCGACCTCGACCGGCTGCTCGGGCTCTACGCCTGGCACGGCCGCCATCACACGGCGCACATCACGTCGCTGCGCGAGCGGATGGGCTGGTAGCCCTCAGACCTGGGAGCGGAGCAGCCCGGCCGCGTGCTCCAGGAGCTTTTCCACGAAGGGGCGGTTCTTCCACTCCTCGAGGGTGATCTTCCGGCACCGCGCCTTGTCCTCTTCGAAAATCTCGATCTGCCGCTTCGCGAAATCGGGAGCGATCAGGTTCAGGTTGGCCTCGCCGTTCAGGCGGAAGGAGCGGTTGTCGAAGTTGGTCGAGCCGACCGAGACCCAGGTCTCATCCACGATCATGATCTTGCAGTGGTACATGGTCGGTTGGAACTCCCAGATCTCGATTCCGGCTTCGAGGAGCCGGCCCCAGCGGGAGCGCGACGCTTTGCGGGTGATCTCGGTGTCGATGTGCCGGCCGGGGACCATGACCTCGACGTGGACTCCCCGGCGGGCCGCGTCGCAAAGGGTCTCGACCGACAGGTCGTCGGGAACGAAGTAGGAGTTGCCGATGTAGAGGGTCCTGCGCGCCGAGGCGATCGAGAGCAGGAACATCAGCCGGGCGCTCTCGGTCCCTTCGGAGGGCGAGCTCTTGAACATCTGGGCATCGCAGGAGCCGGCCCCCTCCTCCTCGAGCGGCGGGAAGTAGTCGTCTCCGTGGAGGACCTGGGAGTGGGTTTTGAGCCAGTTGTCCATGAACGCCGCCTGCATCTGGGCGACGACCGGCCCCTCGACGCGGAAGTGGTTGTCGCGCCAGTGGTCCTTGTCCTGGGCCTGGCCCAGCCATTGGTCGGCGATGCCCACACCGCCGGTGAAGCCGATCCGGCCGTCCACGATCAGGAGCTTCCGGTGGGTGCGGTTGTTCACGCGGTCCAGGTTGTACCAGCGGATCGGGTGATAGCGCTCGATCTGGACGCCGGCCTCCTCCATGCGTTTCAGAAGCTCGTCGTCCATCTTCTTGCTGCCCAGCCAGTCGAGGAGCACGTGGATCCGGACGCCCGCGCGCGCCCGCTCGGAGAGCGCCTCCGTAAGCTCCCGGGCGATCTCGCCCGACCAGTAGATGAAAGTCTCGAAGCTGATCGTCTTCTGAGCGCCGCGGATCGCTTCGAGCATGGCAGGGAAGATCTGGTCACCGTTGTAGAGCGGGTCTACCCGGTTGCCGGAGACGATGGGGGGACCCAGCAGATGCCCCAGGGCGCGGCGGAACGGCGGGTCCTCCACCCCGTAGAGCGGCTCGATCTTGCGCGTGATCTTCCCCTCGCCCGTCGTCAGGTTGCGGACGAGGATGAAGATCGAAAGGGTGACGGCGGCCGTCACGAGGATCGTAGGGATCATCTCTGGATATACCCCTTCCAGGGGAAGCTCCTGCCCAAGATAGGATCTGACGACGACAACCCTGCGGCCGGATCTTTGCAGCAAGATTCGTACCCCCAGGACGCGATGGCACGCGGGAGGGAGATGTGATGAAGATCTATCCAGGACAGCCGTATCCTCTGGGCGCCACCTACGATGGCGCCGGGACCAATTTTTCCCTCTTCTCGGAGGTGGCCGAGAGGGTGGAGCTGTGCCTGTTCAACGAGAAGGGCGAGGAGACGCGGGGCGAGCTGCCCGAGGTCACCGCCTTCTGCTGGCACGGCTACCTGCCGAACGTGATCCCCGGCCAGCGCTACGGGTACCGGGTCCACGGCCGATGGGCGCCGGAGGAAGGGCACCGCTGCAACCCCGCGAAGCTCCTGCTCGACCCCTACGCCAAGGCGGTCGAGGGGGAGATCCGGTGGGACGAAGCGGTCTTCCCCTACCTCTTTTCCAATCCCGAGAATTCGAAGAACGACGCGGACAGCGCTCCCTTCATGCCCAAGTGCGTGGTGACCAACCCCTTCTTCGACTGGGGCAACGACCGTCCGCCCCGCATCCCCGCGCACGAGACGGTGCTCTACGAGGTGCACGTCAAGGGATTCACGAAGCGGCATCCCGGCGTGCCGGAGGAGCTCCAGGGCACCTACGCCGGCCTCGCTCATCCGGCGGCGCTCGCGCACTTGAAACGGCTCGGGGTGACCGCGGTCGAGCTCCTGCCCGTCCACCAGTTCGTCCACGACAACGTGCTCTCCGAGCGCGGGCTGCGCAACTACTGGGGCTACAACTCGATCGCGTATCTGGCGCCGCACAACGGGTACGCCGCGGCGGGAGGCGCCGTCGGCCAGCAGATGCAGGAATTCAAGCAGATGGTCAAGATCCTCCACCAGGAGGGATTCGAGGTGATCCTCGACGTGGTTTACAACCACACGGCCGAAGGCAACCACCTGGGGCCGGTGCTCTCCTTGAAAGGGATCGACAACGCCGCCTACTACCGGCTGGTGGAGAACGACCGCCGCTATTACATGGACTACACAGGCACGGGCAACAGCCTGAACATGCGCCACCCGCACGTGCTGCAGCTCATCATGGACTCGCTGCGCTACTGGGTGCTCGACATGCACGTGGACGGCTTCCGCTTCGACCTGGCCGCCACCCTCGCCCGCGAGCTTCACGACGTAGACCGCCTGTCGGCCTTCTTCGACATCATCCAGCAGGACCCCGTGATCAGCCAGGTGAAGCTCATCGCCGAGCCGTGGGACGTGGGGGAGGGCGGCTACCAGGTAGGGAACTTCCCACCGCTGTGGTCCGAATGGAACGGCAAGTACAGGGACGAGGTGCGGGATTTCTGGCGCGGGATGGAAGGGACTTTGAACGAGCTCGCCTACCGCTTCTCCGGCAGCTCGGACCTCTACGCCACGACCGGGCGGCGCCCATCGGCCTCCATCAACTTCGTGACCGCCCACGACGGCTTCACCCTGCGCGACCTGGTCTCCTACAACGACAAGCACAACGAGGCGAACGGCGAAGACAACCGGGACGGCGAGAGCCACAACCGCTCCTGGAACCACGGCGTGGAAGGGGAGACGGAAGATCCGGAGATCAATGCCCTGCGCGCCCGCCAGCAGCGCAATTTCCTCGCGACCCTCTTCCTTTCGCAGGGCATCCCCATGCTCCTGGGAGGCGACGAGATGGGGCGCACCCAGCACGGAAACAACAACGCCTACTGCCAGGACAACGAGATCTCCTGGTTCGACTGGGAGCACGTGGACGAGGGCCTGCTCGAATTCACCTCGCGCCTGATCGCCTTCCGCCGCGACCACCCCGTGTTCCGGCGCCGCCGCTGGTTTCTAGGCGCGCGCATCCACGGCGAAGGGGTGCGCGACATCGGCTGGTTCCGGACGGACGGCGAGCTGATGAACGACGGGGATTGGAACAACGGGCTCGCCAAGTCGCTCGGGGTCTTTTTAAACGGCGAGGCCATCCCCAGCCTGGACCCCCGCGGCGAGCGGGTTTTCGACGACAGCTTCTACGTGCTCTTCAACGCCCATGGAGACCGGCTCGCCTTCCGCCTGCCGCCCCGCCCCGAGTGGGGCGAGCGGTGGGAAGAGGTGCTCGACACCGCGCGAGGCGGATTCAACGGCCGGGGAGAGGTCTTCGCCGCCGGGAAAGAGGTCGAGGTCGAGGCGAGATCAGTCGTGGTCTTGAGGAGATTGTAGGGTGCGCTGTGCGCACGTTTTCGCGGCGGAAACGGCAGGAAAAACACGTGCGCACAGCGCACCCTACAAATAAAACCGCGCCGTGACCGACTTGCCCCCCTCTTCCTGCCGGTACTCCACGCGGTCGGCCAGGCGGGCGACGGCGCCGAGCCCGGTGCCCAGGCCACCACGGCGGAGAAGCAGGGCGGGATCGATGGGGCCCTGGTCGTCGTAGCCGTCGGTCATGGCGAGCTCCAGGTCCCGGATCGGGGGGCCGACGTCCCGGGCGACGACCATGATTTCCCCGCGCGGGGGGGAGTCCATGTCGAGGCAGAGCGAGATCTCGCCCCGAACTCCGTGCTTGACGATGTTCGAGGCGAGCTCGGAGACCACGATGGCGAGCTCGGTCGACCGCTTGATCCCCACCCCAAGCTCGCGCGCGAGCCTGCGCGCCTGGCTGCCGACGACCACGACGTCGCTCCTCCCCCGGATGGGGAAGACCTTCTCCTGCGTCCGTTCGTGCATCGCGGCGACGATCATCCCGCGTCTTACTCGACGATCCGGCGCGTTCCGTTTCCGCTCGCGTGCACGATCTGCTCGGTCTCCCGCAGGTAGAGCTGCAGGGCGTCCCTGAGGCTCCGGAGCGTCCGGACGCCCGTCAGGTCGACTCCGATGTGGGTGAGCGTCTGGGCGATGCCCGGGTTGATGCCGGAGACGATGCACTCGGCGCCCAGAAGGCGGACCGCGCGCGCCATCTTGATGAAGTGGTCGGCGGTCTTGGTGTCCATCACGTCGATGCCCGTGATGTCCACGATCGCCATGCGCGCCTGCTTGGCGACGATCGTTTCCAGAAGCGTCTCCGTCATCTCGGCGCTCCGCTGGCTGTCGACGACGCCGACGACGGGTAGGCAGAGAACTCCTGCCCAGACCTCGATGATCGGCGTGGACAGCTCGCGGATGGCGGCCTGCTGCATCTCGATCGTTTCGAGCTTCGCTTCCAGCTCCCGGTTGATCGCCTCCTGCTGGGCGAGCGTCCGGTTGAGCTCCTTTTTCGCTTCGGCGAGCTCGCGGACGAAGATCGAAAATGCAGTCTCGAGCTCCGAGAACTCGTCCTTTTCGTCGGAGGCTCGCTGGAGCAGGGCCAGGCAGGAGTCGAACTCGTCGACGCTCGCGTACGACAGAGCCTCGATCACGGCCTCCAGCCGCTCGCTGTGGACCTTGAACTCCGCGGTGTCTTCCATCTGGGGTGTTCCCTTTCTTCCTCGTCGTCCTGATTTACTTGCCATTTGCCGTGACCTGACGGCGTGCCGCGATCCAGTCCCGCGCCTGCTGCTCGGTGTCGAAGAACGCCACCTGATTGAGCTCGTCCTTGCGGAACAGGTTGATCGCCGTGATGATCAGCTTGGTGATCACCTTCGCCTTGAGCGGGGCCGAGAACACGCACATGCCGTGGAGCGGGATCTCTTTCAAGCTCTCGGCCACGGCCTTCCTCGCTTCGGGAGCGATCTTTTCCAAAAGCTCGCCGTCGATCAGGAAGAAGACCCTGGAGCGCCCCTCGGCAAATTGGAGCTGGCGGCGCAGGAGCTCGATGCCTTCCTCCGCGCTCACCTCGCCATTGAACTTCATGTAGATGATGTCCGGCTCCTCGAAATAGGTGACGTGCTTTCCCGCGACCCGGTTCGCCGGGTCGGTCCTGCGGATGTCCGTCGCGATGGCCATGACTGCCTCCTGCAAAAGAAATGATTGAATTCAGACTCCATGGACTTCATCAACCGGCCGCCGCGAGCAACGCGGCATCCCCGAATCCCACCACCACGGCGGTCGCGTCGTCGTGGGCGCGTCCCCACTGCTCGACGATCCGCCGCGCGACTGCGTCCGGGGGGCCGGGGAGACAGGACTTCAGGTTCCCCCGGGTCGAGACGCCGTCGCTCATCAGACAGTAGATGTCGCCCGCCTTCATGTTGACCGGCATCACCTTCGAGGCGCGCAGGTTGTGGCCCACGATCCCCGCCAGGCAGAACACCGAGGGCGCCTTGCCGTTCAAGGCCTGGACCTCGATGTTGCCGATGCCGCAGAACTCCCCCTCCCCGCTCTCGGAAACCTTGAGAATACCCACCGCCGCGCCGCGCGTCGTGCGCAGGCCCTCGTGGCAGCGGCGCATGATCGCGTCGACCGAGAGGTCCGCGTACTCGCGGATCACCTCGACGGCCTTCTCGGCCGCGACCGACGACTCGTAGCCATGGCCCAGGCCGTCGATGACGGCGGTCAGGAACGAGCCGTTCCTCTCCTCGATCAGGAAACTGTCGCCACAGATGGTCAGTCCCTTGAAGGGACGGCTGTACCCGCCGGATTTCATCGTTCCCCCCGAAACAGGCAGGTCACGGTGGTGCCCATCCCGGGCCGGGTGTCGAGCTGGAAGTCGTCCACCAGCTTCTTGACCGCCACCAATCCTTTGCCCATGCCGCGTTGTGATTTGTAGGTGCCGGCCCAGATCTCCTCGAGCTTCGCCGGAGTGATCCCGGGCCCCTGGTCGGTTGCGACGATCTGCAGCCCGTTGACGCCGCGGTCATCCTTGACCGCGCGCAGCTCGACCGTGCCTTTGACCGCGTAGAAGATGATGTTTCTCGCCAGCTCCGAAACCGCCGTCGCCACCTTGACCGAGGCGAACTTCGAGAGGCCGATGCGCACCGCCTCGCTCCACGCCTCGAGGCGCGCCGTGGCGATGTCCTTCTCCTGCTCGATGGCGAGCTTCTTGGGAGCCGCCAGAATTCCCCCGCCCGCCGGGGCGGACGCAGCCGCTCCGGCCGCCGCGGCCCCGCTCCCGCCCAGAGCCGAGGAGCCCGTGCCTCCGGAGTTGAGCGCCCGGGCGCACGAGGCGATGAGCGCCGGGCTGTTGCTCCGGGCGAACAGGCGGACCGAGTTCTCGAGCTCGGTCATGATCGTCAGGCGGTCGTTGGCCGAGAGCTGGGCGATCGGCATCTTCGCCAGGCCGCCCAGGCGGTTGAAGATGCTGCGCTGGGTGATCGACGAGATCGTCCCCGTGAGGATCGCGCCGATCTCGCTCTCGACGGTTCTCATTGCAGGAGCTCGAGCTTTTCCAGGGCCAGGTCGAGATTGAGCGCGGTGTTGACCGAGTCGAGCTCGACCCCCATCTCGATCAGGGTCATGGCCACGGCCGGCCGGATGCCCACGATGTAGCACTCCGCTCCCATGAACCGCACCGACTTGCCGATGTCGTTCAGGATGCGGGTGATGTAGCTGTCGATGATCTCCACCGCCGAGACGTCCAGGATGACGCCGTGGGCGTTGACGTTCCTCACCCGGTCCATCAGCGCTTCCTGGAGGTTCAGCGCGAGCCGGTCGTGGAACTCGGTCTGGATGCTCACCAGCAGACAGTTGCGGATCTGAATGATCGGTAGCTCTTGGTCCATCGCACACGGGCTCCGGTCTAAAGTGACGGGGCGAAAATCTCGCCCCGTGCCTCACGCAAGGGGAGACCGGCGGGGCTCACCCCCGGCCGGACCACCCCCACCGCGCCTGGCCATCGACGTCGGAAGATGGCGAACTTTTTAGCATATTGCCACGCCAAAATCCACCCCACCCCCTCCGGAGGCCGGCCGGCTGGTAGAATCCGGCCCAGGAGATGGCCATGAGACAGCGGGATCGACGGATCGCGGGGTGCATCCTCGCCGCGCTTCTGCTCGGGGCAGCCTTCGCGGCCTGCCGTCCCGCGGAAGCCGGGCGGGGGCTCCTCGATGGAAGGACGTTCGTGGGGGAGTTCGGGGAGAAAGGGCGCTCCGAGGGGCAGCGGGAGCGGATCTCCTTCCGCCGCGGCCAGCTCCACTCGGACGCCTGCGAGCCGTTCGGCTTCGAAGACGGCGACTACACCGCCCACCAGAGCGGGGAGGAGGTCTCCTTCACGGCGGAGACCGAGAGCCCTGCCGAGGGGCGGATCGAGTGGCGGGGCACGATCCGGGGCGACGTCCTCGAAGGGACGTTCACCTGGCACAAGGAGGGCAAGCGCCCGCTGGAGTACTGGGTGAGAGCGCA
>DATEIO010000696.1:0-2635 GCA_035278895.1 Thermoanaerobaculia bacterium
TCGATCATGGCGACGGTGATCGTCGCGCCCATCTTGCCCACGGGGAGGATCGTGTACTTGCGGGCGAGGTCGGCCGGGATGATTTTGAGGACCGCTTCGTCGATCTCCATCGCGGCGAGATCGACCGAAGGCACCCGGAAGTGCTGCGACAGCGACTCGACGAGCTGGCGCTCGGTCAGGTGCCCGAGCTTGACCAGGTTGGTCCCGACCCGCCCGCCCGCCTCCTTCTGGAGCGCCAAGGCTTCGGTGAGCTGCGCCTGGGTGATCCTGCCGGCCTTGATCAGCAGCTCACCGAGCTTGTCGGGAATCTGGGCCTGAGGTCTGCGGACTGGTTCTGCTGGTGGTGCCATCCCAATCATCCGTCGAGCCCTCCCCCTCCCTCGTCCGTCGAGGCGGGGGAACCGGACTCCAAGTTAAAGCTCTAAGAGACGTCTCGCAGTCTACCAGCGGGGGGGAAGGGGGTCAACGCAATAGCCTATGGAAATGCGCCTATGCCCTCTCCAGAATCTCCTGGGCCCGTTTCGCCACCCGGTCCGGCGGGATGTTCAGAAGGCAGGCCTTGGCCTCGGAGAGCCGCTTGTAGCAGAAGCTGCAGGGGAGGCGCTCGAAGACCGCGTGGTCCGGCTGGCCGTGGGGGCCGTGCCGCGCGGGATCGGTCGGTCCCATCACCATGAGCACCGGGGTGCCCAGGGCGCGGGCGAGGTGGGTGGGGCCGGAGTCTCCCCCCATCATCAGCCGCGCCCGGCGGATCAGGGCGGCGAGCGTCGGCAGGTCCGCGGCCGGCACGACGCGGACCGCGCCCCCGCCTGCGCTCTCCACCTCCGCCACCAGCTTCTCCTCTCCGCGCGCCGTCGCCACCCAGGTCGGCAGGCCCGTGGCTGCGAAGAGGTGCCGCGCCGCCTGGCCCCACCAGGACGGCGGGTAGACCTTGTTGGCCCATCCAGCGCCGGGGTGGAGGAGGGCATACGGCTCCGGGCGGGCGGCGAAGATCTCCCGCGCAGCCGCAGGCTCCTCCCGGAAGATCTTCTCCCCGCCGAAGTCCGCGGGCTCGGGCGGAAGGCCCAGGGCGTCCAGAAGCGACAGCGCCCGGTCCACCGCGTGCGTCCCGCGGGGGACGACGGGCTCGCTGATCCACACGGCGCTGGACGGCTCGCGGCGGTCTTTCCGGGCGAAGCCGATCCGGCGGTCGCAGAGGGTAAGCGCCGCGATCACCCCGGCCTTGTGGTTTCCCATGAGGTCGAGCACTACCTCGGGAGCGAAGCGGTCGAGCGCGGAGACGAACCCTCCGAGCTCGCGGAGCGTCCCCGGCGAGAACGGCCGGCGCCGCCAGGCGTCCAGGCGGACGGTCAGAAGCTCGTCGAGGTCGGGATGCCCAGCGAGCACCGGCGCCACCCGCTCTTCGGCAACCCAGCCGATCCGGGCTTGCGGGAGGTGGCGGCGCAGGGCCGTGAGCACTGGCAGGACATGGATTACGTCCCCCAGGGCGCTCGTGCGGAGGAGGAGGATCCTCACCCCTTCTCCGGTAATCCCTTCACCTTGGAGATCAGGTCGCTCGTCGCGTGGTCCTTGGGATCGCCGACGAGGGCGGTGCGGCCGCCGTAGGAGCGGACGGCCTCGTACTCGGGGACCCTCTCCGGGGTGCCGTAGTCGGTTCCCTTGCAGTGGACGTCCGGCCGGAGGTCGGCGAGGAGAGGCGCGGGGGTGTCGCCGTCGAAGATCACCACGTAGTCGACCGGTTCCAGGGCCGCCAGAAGCTCCGCGCGCTCGGCCGCGGGCACCACGGGCCGGCCCGGGCCTTTGAGGCGCTCGACGGACGAGTCGTCGTTCAGGCCCACCACCAGCACGTCGCCCTCGGCCTTGGCGGCCTGGAGGTAGCGCAGGTGCCCCACGTGGAGGAGGTCGAAATGGCCGTTGGCGAAGGCGACCTTCTTTCCTTCGGCCTTCAAGGCCGCGATCCGCTCGCGGGTCTCGGGAAGGGTCAGAACGGTCCCCATCGCAGCTCCTCCAGGGGGCGGGGATCGCCCGCCACGGCGCGCTTCAGCTCTTCGGGCGAGCAGGTCGCGGTCCCCATCTTCATCACCACGACGCCGCCGGCGTAGTTGGCGAGGAGAGCCGCTTCGAGCGGGGTGGACCCGGCCGCGAGCGCCAGCGCGAAGGTGCCGATCACCGTATCTCCGGCGCCGGTCACGTCCGCCACCTGGTCCGTCCCCGAGACGGGAAGGTGGGTCGAGGCCTTGGGGCGGAACAGGCTCATCCCGCGGCTCCCCCGGGTAATCAGGAGGAAGTGCGCCCCCAGCCGCTCGCGCAGACCGTTCCCCGCCGCCTCCAGGCGCTCGGGGTCATCGTTGATCGAGGAGCCGAGGAGCGCCTCGGCCTCCTCCTCGTTGGGCGTGGCCCCGTCCAGCCCCTCGAATTCGCCGAGCCGGTAGCGGCTGTCCGCCACGAGGGTGGCCTTGTCCCCGAGGGCTTTGCGCACGCGGGGGAGCATTCCGGGCTCGACCGCGCCGTAGCCATAATCCGAGAGGATCGCGACCCGCGCCGTGCCGGCCCAAGCCCGTAGCCGCTCGCTGAACCGCCCGCGCTCCACGTCCGTCAGCTCGAGCCTCTCCTCGATGTCGTAGCGCACGATCTGCTG
>DATEIO010000697.1:0-2853 GCA_035278895.1 Thermoanaerobaculia bacterium
GAGATCTACCTGTGCGATGCCCGCCGCGTAGCGCCTGGCAAAAGGCCGGCTAGCGTCGCACGCCGCTGCCGCAATCGCCACCCGAGGCACAACGGCGCGTTTCACGGTTCAGCCGAGCCAACATCCAACAGCTGCTCGATCCGCGCCACCACCATGTCGATCGCGATCGCGTTCAGCCCGCCGTTGGGGATGATGATGTCGGCGTAGCGCTTGGAGGGCTCGACGAACTCGAGGTGCATAGGACGCACGGTCTCCAGGTACTGGCGCAGCACGTCCTGCACCGTGCGGCCCCGCTCGGCCATGTCCCGCCCAAGGCGGCGGATCAGGCGGAGGTCTGCGTCGGTGTCCACGTAGATCTTGAAGTCCAGAAGGTCGCGCAGAGCCGGCTCGACGAAGATGAGGATGCCCTCCAGAAGCACCACCGGCTTGGGCTCGACCCGCTTGGTGCGCGCGGTCCGCCGGTGCCGCACGAAGTCATAGATCGGCACCTCGATGGGGTGGCCGCCTTTCAAGGCCATCAGGTGGGAGATCAAAAGCTCGTCGTCGATGGCCGACGGGTGATCGAAGTTGTGGTGGAGCAGCTCGGATTCGCTGCGCCACTGGACGTCCCGGTAGTAGCTGTCCTGCTCCAGGAAGGCGATGCGGTCCGCCCCCACCTCTTCGAGGATGGAGCGGGCGACCGTGGTCTTGCCGGACCCGGTCCCACCGGCTACCCCGAGGACGCACGATTTGAATTTCAGGGCGGAGACGAGCGGGTCGAGCAGGGGCGACGTTTCGATCATGAGGGATGGGCTCCAGTATCGGCCAGGACGAAGATGGGGCGGATTCTACCCGGCCCGGGTCATTTCTGGCAGCGGGGGCAGTAGAACGTGCTCCTCCCGGCCTGGACGATCCGCCGGACCGGGGTGCCGCAAGCCAGGCAGGGCTCCCCTTCCCGGCCGTAGACGGAGAGGGAGACCTGGAAGTAGCCGCTGTTGCCCTCGCCGTCCGCGAAGTCGTTGAGCGTGGTTCCGCCCTGGGCGATCGCCTGGCGGAGCACCGCCATGGCCGCCTCGGCCAGCCGCTCCCAGCGGGCGGCGGAGATCCGCGCCACCGAGCGCGCGGGGTGGATGCCGGCCCGGAACAGGGATTCGGTCGCGTAGATGTTGCCGATCCCCACCGCCACTCCGGCGTCCATGAGGAAGGGCTTGACCGGACCTCGCCGGCCCGCGGCCGCGCCGGCGAGAGTCCCGCCGCCGAATCCGGGCTCCAGGGGCTCGACACCCAGATGAGCGAAGTGGGGATCTCCGGCCAGCTCCGCCGTGGGCACGGCGAAGACCACTCCGAACCGCCGGGGGTCCCGCAGCCGGAGCCGCCGGCCGGAGCGCAGGTGGAAGGCCACGTGCTCGTGAAGCTCCACCGGCTCGGCCGCGGCAACGAGGGTGAGCCGGCCGCTCATCCCGAGGTGGACGACGACCGTGCTCCCGCCCGCGAGGTCGATCAGCAGGTACTTGGACCGGCGCCGCAGGCCCACGACCTCCCGTCCCCGGGCGAGTTGGCGGAGGTGCGCCACGTCGACCGGTTCGCGGAGGGAGGGATTGCGCACCTCGACCTTCTCAATCCGGTCCCCCACGAGGTGAGGCTCCAGGCTTCGGCGCAGGACTTCGACTTCGGGCAGCTCGGGCATGGCGGGGGATTGTATTTGGATTTTGGGGGCTTGACAGCGAATATGGGGATGGCGTAAAAAAGGCGCAACATGTTTCGCCAGGCAACCTTCCCGCTCCTTCTCGCACTTGGCCCGAGCCTGATGCCTCAGCCCGGCGCCGCGCTTGGCCGGCGGCTCCGCAAGGCGGCCCGCCGCGGGTCTCCCCTCGCGATCGGCACCGTGGCCGAGCCCTACGATCCGGCGGGAGACCGCTACGAATCCGCCCGTGCCCTGCTCTCCGAGCTCGTTCGCAAGGAGGGGCTCGAGATCTCGATCACCACCCGGTCCTCCCGCGTCCTCTACGACCTCGACCTCCTGGTCGAGCTGGACAAGCGGCACGCGGTAACCGTGCGCGTCCTGGTGCCGCCCCCGGCGGAGCGGGGCCAGATCGTCCACGCCGTGCGGACCCTGGCGGCAGAGGGGATCGCAGCGAAGCTCGTCTGGGCGCCGGACGCCTCGGGGACCGGTGACGCCGAGAAGGTCCTCCCGGCGCTCTTCGCGGAGGCCTGGGAGGCGGAGGCTCTGGACGTGGAGGTTGAGCCCCCGGCTCTGCCGAGACCCGCGCGGGAGCGGCTCCTCGCCACCCTGAGGCGGCTGCGGCTGGAGCACGGCTTCCCGCGCGAGCTGCCCGGGCGGGGCTAGGCAACTCTCTCGAAACGCGCGCCCGGATCGAACTGGGCACGCTTCACGAAGGCAGCCACCCGGGCGACCAGCTCGTAGCTCGCCTTTTCGGCCTCGGCGGCCTGCTTCAGATAGGCCAGGGCGGCCAGCGTCTCGCGGTGGATCTGCCGGGAGGCGAAGATCGGCACCATCTCCTCCGCCAGCCGCTTGAGCTCGGCCGTGCGCCCCTGCCCGGCGTAGAGGGTCGCAAGCTCGAGCGAGACCAGGGCCGTGTCGTAGGGAATCCCTTCTTCGATGAAGCCGGCCTGCGCCGCGAGATACAGCGACTCGGCCTGGAAGGACTGCCCCAGGCCTTGAAGGATCTTCGCCTTGAGCCACTTGCGCCGGTTCTGGGTCCAGGCGTCCGAGAACTCCCGGTAGAGGGGCCGGGCCTTCCGGTAGAGCGACTGCGCCTCGATAAAACGGCCGAGGTCCGCGAGCACAAAGCTCAGGTTGTGCCAGGCGGAGAGAAGAAGGCGCGGCTCCTGCTCGGAGTCGATGAGCCCCAG
>DATEIO010000698.1:0-3544 GCA_035278895.1 Thermoanaerobaculia bacterium
GCAAAGAGCGAGACGAGCTCCGATTCGTAGGTCCTTGCATCGATGGCTTGTCCGTCAAGGCTTTCGACCAGGAAGCGCGAGGACACGCGCAGGAATTGCGAGAGCTGCTCCTGCGTGAAGCCGTGCGCCATCAGGTAGCCGATCGACCAGAGGTCGAAGCCGTGCAGCGGCAGCACACTGGACTCCGCGATGGTGCGGTAGCCCTCTTCGACGATCTCGGAGGCTCGCCGCCAGTCCATGGTCGCGTGCTTCCAGGAGTAGGCGTTGCCGGTGAGATTGAATTCGGCCGCCTTCTGGCCGATCGGGACTTTCTTGTCGTAGAAGAAGGTCTCGAAGCTATAGAAGGTCGGGCTCGTCTCGCGGACGAAGTTGAGCGTGTTCTGCGCGCTTTCCTCGGTCTCGCCGGGATGGCCGATGATGAACGAGGCATAGGTCATGATCCCGTGCTCGTGCAGCTTCTTGAGGCCGTAGGCGTACTTCTCGGGGGTCGCCCCCTTGTTCATGGTGCGCAGAACGTTCTTGTCCGCCGATTCAATACCCAGGAAGACCCCCTTGCAGCCCGCCTGCGCCAGGAGATCGAAGGACTCGTCGTCGGCGTTGGCGCAACGGAAATAGGAGAACCACTGGAAGTCGTAGCGGTTGCGGATCATCATCCGGCACACGTCCTTGAACCGCGGCTCGGGGATGTTGAAGGTATCGTCGATGATCAGCAGATGGGTGACGCCGATCGATTTCAGATAATTCAGCTCGTGCTCGAGCACATGGAGGCTGGTCAGATTGAGCGCTCCCGCGACGACCGGGTAGCGGCAGAAGGAGCACTTGAAAGCACAGCTCCGGGCCGTGCGGATCTGGACGACGGGGGCGAGGAAGCCCGGGGAGAAGGAGCTCCAGTCGACCGCTTCAACGTCCATGTCGTTGCCTTCGACCTCGCGCGGCGTCCGCCGGAAGGTCTTCTGGTCGGTGGTGTAGGTCAGGTTCGGGATCGTGTCCAGCGCCGGGCTCGCCTTGCGCAGCTCGGCACAGATCCGCGCCAGGGTGAGCTCGCCTTGCGAGTCGAAAACATAGATATCCGCCCCCATGGCCTGGAACTGCTTGTCCTGCCCCCCCTCCGGATAATCCGAGCAGACATTGAAGATGTGGGGGCCTCCCACCACGATTTTCGTATCGGGGTTACGGCTGCGGATGAAGTCCACGATCTCACGGACCGGCCCGGCGTCGAAGTAGTACGTCGTCGTGATCGCGACCGTGCTCGGCGACTCGTCGAGGAGCTGTGCGAGCAGATCCTTGTCGTCATTGAAGAAGTTGACCACCTCGGCGTTCAAGCCGCGGCGGCGCAGGAAGCTCGCCAGGTAACAGGCGCCGAGGTTGGGTACCTTGGCGACGTTGTAGGAGGCAGGCTTGCCCGTCGCGAGCTCCAAGGCGTGGTTGAAGAGCGTGGGGTATTTCACGCGCCGGCCGTTCAAGGGGACCGTGTTGGCAAGGAGGTGCCGGTAGGTCCCCGAGAAATCCTTGTAGACGGCCGCCTGATCAACGAGCTCGGCGATGGAGACGTCGTTGTACCCTACGACCACACAGTCGAGATGAGTGCCCATTGAAACCTCCTACCCTGGTTACGCTTGCGCCTGCCGGGCAAACACACAGACGGTCAGGCCAGTATGCACGAAGCGAAAAGACGCGGCAAGGAAACGAGTCGCTCCGGCGAGAGCTTTCACCTCTCACCTCGGATGCGCTTCGCGAGGAGCTTCCGTTTGGCGGCCGAGAGGGAATCGAGGCTCCGGGCCGGCTCGGCGGGTTCCTTCGCCGCGATCGGCACGGGGGCCGCGAAGGCGGGCTCGGCCCTCGCCTCGGCGGGCTCCGGCGCGCTCACCTCCAGGGTGCCGTCGGCGAGGCGGCGGGCGCGCCGGCCAGCCGGCTCGCCTGCCCATTCGCCCCAGATCCCGATCGGCGCCGGGCCTCCGTCGACGTACACCGCCTCCCCCCATTCGAACGTCACCTGATGGCGCTCGCCTTCCGAGAGCAGCGGCAGCTCGGTGAGCGGCCGCTCCGGGTCCGCCGCCACGCCCGCGAGGAGAGCCTCGAGATGGCCCCGCCAGCGCAGGGCCGTCGTGGAGTCGAAGAGCGTCTGGTTGTAGCGAAAGGTCCCGATCAGGCCGCCGCCGGCTTCGACCAGGTCGAGGACGAGGGGGATGTCCTGGCTCTGGGTCCCCTCGACCGGAAGCTCTGCGATCGCGGCGTCGGGGACCGCGACCTCCGAGCTCGGCGGTTGTAAGAGGAAGAGGACGTCGAAGAGGGACGCCCCCCCCAGACCCTCCGTGCGCAACGCCTCGACGAGGAGGGAGAACGGCAGGTCCTGGTGGTCGTAGGCGGCGAGGGTCGCCGCGCGGGTCCGGGCGAGGAGCTCGTCGAAGCCGGGGTCGCCCCCCGCCGCGGCGCGGAGGATCAGGGTGTTGGTGAAGTAGCCGATCAGCGGCTCGAGCTCGGCGCGGGTCCGGCCCGCAATGATGGTCCCCACGGGGAAGTCGCCCTGGCCCGTGTGCCGGCGCAGGAGGCCCGTGAAGGCGGCGAGGACCGTCATGAAGAGGCTCGCCCCCTGGCGGCGCGAGAGGGCGTTCAAGCCGGCGGTCAAGGCGGCGTCGAGCCCGAACGGCAGGACGCCCGAGCTGATGGAGCGTCGCGCGGAAGGCGGCCGGTCGACGGGCAGGTGGAGGTGCGGCACGCCGGCGAGCCGCGTGACCGCAGCGCCGAGGAGACTCTCGAGCGTCTCGCCCTGGAGCCACCCGCGCTGCCAGATGGCGAAGTCGCGAAACTGGAGAGGGAGCTCGGGGAGCGGCGAGGGCAGGCCGGCCTTCGCAGCCCCGTAGAGCACCGGCAGCTCGCGCCCCAGGATGCGCATCGACCAGCCGTCCGAGATGATGTGGTGAAGGGTCAGGAGAAGGACGAAGACCTCCTCCTCGAGGCGCAGGAGGACCGAGCGCAGGAGGGGCCCGCGCGCGACGTCGAAGGGGAAGATCCACTCCATCGCCGCGAGGCGTGACGCTTCGCGCTCCGCCGCGGCGGGCGGCAGGCCGCCCAGGTCCACGAACGGCAGGGGCGGCCGCCAGGGCGGGTCGATCCTCTGCACGGGCTTGCCCCCGACCGGGACGAAGCGGGTGCGGAGAGACTCGTGGCGCTCGACCTCCGCGGCGAGCGCCGCCGCGAGCGCCGGCGCCGACACCGCGCCGCGGAGCGTCAGCGCGAGCGGCACGTTGTGGTCCACGTTGTCCGGCGAGAACTGGTCGAGCAGCCACCGCCACTCCTGCCGGAACGACAGCGGCGCCTCGGTGCCTTGGGGCGCCCGCACGAGCGGCGGTGCCGCGCTCGCCGCGCCGCTTCCCCGCAGCAACTCGACCTCCGCGGCCATGGCCGCCACGGTCGGGCGCTCGAAGAGGACGCGCAGCGACAGCTCCACGGAGAACGCCTGGAGCACTCGCGAGGTCACCTGGCCCGCGATGAGCGAGTGGCCGCCCAGGGCGAAGAAGTCGTCCTCCATCCCCACGCGCTGCAG
>DATEIO010000699.1:0-26417 GCA_035278895.1 Thermoanaerobaculia bacterium
AATCGTCACCAGAACGGCGGGGAGGCTTGGCTTGACCCCTGCGGAGACCGCAAGGAAGGACTTGCAGTCAGTCATCAAGGAACTGGAAGGGCTTCAAGGCCGGCTTCTGGAGATCCGTCGCGCCTTGCCTCCCACTCCACCCACGCCGGAGGACGACCTTGCCGATCCGGATGCCCCTACCGAGATGAAGCGGGTGATCGAGTGCGTTCTCCAGGACTGCGTAGGACCGGCGATCCGCGATCTACTCGGCGCGGTGGAGTACCGGCCGGGAGTGGAGGCGGAGCCGTGACCTGCCACCTCCAGGACGAGGCCCCGCTCGAAGGGGTCTCAGGAGAACATCTCCTTCACGTTCTCACCTGCCAAAGGTGCCGCTCCTTCGTGATTGGCAGGCTCCTCGATCAATGCGCGGCACCGGACGAGGACGACACGCTGGCCGAGTATGAGCCGATATTTGCGGCCCTCCTGGACAAGAACCCAGGGATTCTGGACACAGCGAGAGCGCGCAGGGAGGAGGCCGAGCACCTCCTGGAGGAGTTGCTCGCGCTTCCTCGGGGGAAAAGGGCTCGGGCGGTGAAGGCCGTTCGTTTTCAGAACGTGGCCCTCTTGGATCTCCTCCTGGAGGGTAGCCACGCGCAGCAGATCTCAGACCCGTCGAGTGCGGCAGACCTGGGCCTGCTCGCGTACCGCCTCGGGGAGAGGCTGGGCCACGAGGAGGACGCCTACGCAGCGATTCCCCGAGCGCTGGCACTGGCCGCGAATGCCCGACGTCTGCAAGGCGCCTTGAAGCGAGCGGATCACCTCCTAGCCCAAGGGGCGGGCTTTCTGAGGGACCGAGTAGATCGGGCCTTCCATTGCCGGATCGCCGGGCTTGTCAGGTGGGAAGCCGGGCGGATGGATGAAGGCGGGGCGCTGTTGGACCGGGCGCTCCTCTACTACAGCGCCGAGGATCTGGTGGGGGAACAGGGATGCACCTTGGCGCTGATCGGCCTGCTCGAAGAAGAGGAGGGACAAACCGCTACGGCGCTCCCGAATCTCCTAAAAGGATGGACCTTGATGGATCGGCAGGCGCGGCCCGGTTTCGCCGTGCGAGTCGGGCTCACCCTGGCGCTCTGTCTCGCTGATGTGGAGCAGGGCGAGCGAGCCAGGAGCCTGCTACGGGAAGTCATGGAGCTCACCTCTCACGTGACGGACGCTTCCGAGTGGCTCCGAATCTATTGGGCGGAGGCCCGCGCTCTGGGCCGGCTGGGAGAAGTGGCCGAGGCCATGGAGATGCTGTTGTCCGTTCGGGAGCGGCTCGAAGCGGAAGGGAGTGAAGCGGAGGCCGATCTCGTGTCCGTGGACGTCGATCTACTGCTCGCGGAAGCCGGCCGGCTGGAAGAGACGGAGTCTCTCAAAACTTTGCTTCCCGAGGGCTTCGCTCTTGCGCCTCCCGACGAGCCGGAGCTGCGCTGGCGAGAGGTCGTAGCGATCCCGAGGGCGGAGCTATACCGGGTGTTCCGGATCAGCGGGCATCCGATGAAGCCGTTGCCTTTCGCATGATGGCCGGCCGTACAGACGAGGGGGCTGTCCCCCATGCCATGCGGAATTTCGGGAGGGCTCTCACCCTTCTCCGGGAGCTTCGCGGCCTCAGACAGGCTCAGGTCGCCCGGGCCGCAGGCCACGGGAAGAGCCAGCTCTCCAAGTATGAGAACGGCAAGCAATTGCCCCAGATCGGCACGCTGATCAAAGTGCTGGAGAGCATGGGTTACACCTATTCCGATTTCTTTTCCACGCTGTACCTGCTCGATGAGCAGGAGCTCGCCCTTCGGGAAGGCCGAGTCAGGCCCAGCGGGCCGGTAGGCACCGGGTCGCTGAGTCAAGCTTTCGCGAATGTCGTCGCCCTTCTCTTCGAGCTACAACAGGAGTGTACGAGGTCTGTGCTCGGCCTCACCGGGAGGCGGGATGACATCCTCCGGGAGTAAGAGCCTCATCGCGGCGAAGCTCCTGAAGGGTATCCGGGCCGAGATGGAGAGGCAGGGCGTCACACAGAAGGTGCTGGCTAAGCGGCTCGGCTGCACGGCACCCAATGTCCGACAGCTTCTGTATTCGAATCCCGGGCTCCGGATCTCCAGCGCGGAGAGGCTGGCGAACGCGTTGGGCTTCGACCTTGACGTCCGGCTCGTGGCGCGGGACACGGCCGGGGAGAGCGGCGAATGAAAGGAGCGAGCTCGTATGTCGTCTGGCCCGCGTGTGCTGCAACTAGCTTAGAGGCCTCGGCGGGGTTCTATGATACCGGAGAGGGAGGGATGCAATGCTGGCTTTTGGTCCCGGAGAAATTCTCTGCGGGACCGCGGACTTCAGTGGTAAACGTTTGTGCAGCCGGAGTCACAATCTCGGTACTAGATATCAGTCCCTTCGTGAGTCCCCTGCCTGCCCACTATATTATTAGGCAAGTCACGCTAATGAGAGACGGTTCTAAGATCTGTGTCGATCTCATGCATGTCGTTGCTGCGGTTTGCATAGGCGCGAGTACGTCCTCGCCCTGGGACTGTGCTCGAGGCGCCTTTTGGCAAGCCACCCGCAGAGACCTCACGGAACAAGGGAGGCGACTATTCAAGGCGCTTGCAAACTTGTATCGGACTCGCCCTCGGTTTGTGATGGCCCTATCAACCTGAAATCGGCTTCACTCACAACTTCCGATCTGAGCTTGCTTGCCGCCTATGTAGACCGTCTCGTCGGGGAAAGGAATATAGAGAAGCTAAGAGAGCTGGGAAGGGTGCTGCTAAGATCTTGCTATATTCCGTTGAACCTTCCTGAAGCCGAGGCGCGTCCTCTGATAGATCCACCTGGGGTCCTACTTGAGCCCGGGGCCGACCTGGCGGTCAGGACGCTTTGCGCAAGGCTCCTGCGCAACGGTCGAGTATCTCGGAAAGAGTTCCCGAATGAGTTGAAACCGGAGGTGGAATGGCGGCTGAGGAGTCTGGGAGTGGTGTTGTATCGCACGCGGCGCTGCTGGCGAATCGCGTGGGATCGGAATGTTCCCCTTTCGAAAACTACTTTTGCCTCTCATCCTGAAAGAGACGATGAGAACTGAGGAGATGATGGAAGAGATCGCGGATGAGCTGGTCCCTTTCTCGCGGATCGTGAAGGAGCTGGGCTGGTCTGCCTACAAGGTCCGCCTTGCGATGGGCAGGGCAGGAAATGAGCTGAAGGAGGTGCAGGAGGCTCGCCTCAGGAGGACAGGCGGCCGGCGAAGCACCCTCTACCCTTTGGCCCACACCGTTCGCCTGCTGAAAGGGGAGGGAGAGCGGGGCGAGGCCATCGCCTCCGAGGTCGAAGCCGAGGAGAGGGTCTCTTTTGAGCGCATCGTCGAGGAGTCGGGCTGGTCCCGCAATACGGTCAGAGTCTACCTGCGCGCTGCCCGGCGTGCTCTTGTCGTCTTTGACGATCCTGCGGACAACCGCAAGAAGCTCTATCCTTTGGTCCATACCCTGAAGGTACTCCGCCGCGAGCAGGCTAGAGTTCAAGCGCGCCGGGACCGGTCCCGAGATCCGGGAGCGGGCTACTGGCTGGCGGTCGCGGAGGTGAAAGTTGCAGCCGCGAGATTGCGCGAGGTCTCGGAAGCTCTCGCGGCGGCATCCCGAAGCGTTACAGCGGCGCATGCCAGTTTGAGGAAGAAGCCCCCCACAGTCGTGATGGAGATCCAGACTCTCCCGGATTCAGGGCTGGCTCTGTCTCACCCTCTCGCCGTTCTGGTATCTCCTCTCCGGCTCACCTACTGGAAGGCTGTCGCACCAGAGATCCCCCTGTTCCGAGGGGAGGGGCAGTCCCCGGAGGAGGCCGTGGCGGACCTGCGCCACAGACTCGCCGCCACCTATCGCGAGCTTGAGCAGCAGACCGACGAGAACCCCCAACTCTGGGATCTGCTGGATCAATCAATCCGAGTTCAGATTCCCCACGCCAGAGGGAGACAAGAGCAGCCATGAGCGCGGAGAGTGCATTCGTTGAAGCCGTCAAGGAGGAATTGGCACGTAAGGCGGGCAGTCGTAGGGATCTCGCCCGAGCGCTGGGATGCACGGATTCCAACGTGGCCCAGTTGCTTTCCGATCACCGGACAGCGCGAGCGCGCCCCCAGGGCATGCACCTGCACACAATGGAGAGACTAGCGGAAGCGGTTGGCTGCGGCGTCTTACTTTTGCTGACCCAGGCAGGGGCGGAGACCGTCATAGCTGAGTGGCAGGAGGAAGCTCGACGGAGGGACGTGTCGCTTTGGGATTGGCTCACCTCTCATGTAGAGCGATCCTGGCGAGGAGACACGTTCGACCTCTGGAGGAGTGAGGGTTTCCATACCAGGGTAGCCAACGCGCTGGCGAATGCCAGAATCCGATCCTGGAGCCGGCTCGAAGCGCTGGACAGGAAGCAATTGCTGACGCTGCGGGACCTTGGGAGAACAGGCGTTCGAGAGATCGAGGAGCGGCTTGCCAAGCGTCGCGAGGAGACCGCCGGAAGAAGTGGCAAGGGGGCAGGTCACGGCGAAGGGAAGCCGGGATCATGAGGCGGAGTGACAGGGAAGACGACGAGCGCAGAGCAGGGCCGCGGCGGTTTCGGGCGAAGGAACATTCTGATCGATCGCAGAAATTTGCAGGGCAGGTAGGCTGAAGGCATCGCCGTACTCAAGAAAAGAGACCCGATTATAGGGAAAATTTCCAAGAGAGCGGCTTGTATACCAAAATCACCTATCTCATGGTGAAGCGAGGGAGTTCGTCTTCGTAGGTGTGCGAGTGACTCTACGATCCTCTCCAATGAGGATACGAAAAAAGTTCGTGGTTCTGCCAAGTGAAATCGACAAAGTCATCGACTGCCTCTTGCTGATTCGGTTGGCCCAGGGCGGGGAATACGAAAAGCGCCAGCCGAGACTGCGTGCTGTCGCGCTACTCTCGCGCGTGACGCTCCTACGAGCCTTTCGGCTCTGTAGACTCCCGATCAAGCCGCTACCTTTTGCGTAAGGTTTCGTCTGCCTGCCTCGAATATCGGAAAACAGATGGAGCAAGAGGTTACGAATGCCTTCCGCAACCTGGGGAAGGCTCTGGTCCTTCTTCGTGAACTAGCTGGTGTAAGTCAGCTTGAGGTTGCTAAAAGAGCGCAGATCGGTAAGAACCAGCTTGCGAAGTACGAGGCTGGAAAAGAGCTCCCAAAACTGGAATCTCTAGAAAAAGTGCTTGAAGCCCTTGAATTGAGTTACTGGGATTTCTTCTACTCGCTGGCCCTAATTGACGAGCGCGAGGCGGCTCGGGATCGCCGAGACCTGACGTCGAGACTAGCCCCTGCGGGCTTTGGAGCGCCGGATAGTGCCTGTAGAAAGATTCCCGATGATCTACTAGCCCTATATCGAGCCTGGACCTTGCAATCGCTACGAGTCGCGGGCTCGGGTGAGGAGGCTAATTTGTGACCGGCCTGGGCCTTTCTCGAATTGCTCCCCCTCTTAACCCTGGACCCCTATTGTAGATGTGGGACCACCAGGCGCCCTTCAATTCTGTTCCGGCCCTGATTCCCTCCTGAGCGGTCGACACTCGAAAAGAAGCCGGAGAAAGAGAGATGAATCCAATCGACGTGGAGATTCCAGCCCTGGTCGGCTCGGACGAAGAGATCGCCCTGGGGGAGCACGAGCGGTGGCGCTGTTGGGGCCTGATCTTCTGCCGGGGGATCGAGCGTCCTTACAACAGCTCGTGGCAGGAGTACGTGGCGCTGGTCCGAGGGCGGGCTCGAAGGGTTCTAGAAACCGAAGTGCAGGCGCTCTATTGGTTGGAGCGGAAGTGGCGATGGGATGTTTTCGGGTACGTGCCGAGGCATCCGTTCAAGACAGCGCGCTGGGAGCTGGGGGCGGCGGAGAAGGTCGAATTTCGGTTCGAGATTACGGAGGGGGATGCCGGACTTTGGGCGGCCGCGGCCTGGGCGGAAGGGCACGAGCATCTGGCGGAGTGGGTGTGCGGCGTCGTCAATGGTTGGATCTGCGATTTGGCGCTCGTCGCCGACCGGGTGCAGAAAGACGGCGAGATCAGCCGGCGAGATGTGGTGGAACGGCTGCAGGAGCTCGGGGAGAAGGCTCAGAAGCGAGGGGAGCGCTCCTTGGCGGTCGTTCTCCACGCCACGGCACTAGCGATCGTCAACGGGCTCGAGACTGAAGTCGCCGAGCGAACGGTGTCGGTGGTAAGCGAAAGGGCCTTGGAGCACATGGAGGCCCACGTTCGGGACGTGGGGTGACGAGCCAGGCGTTCCTTGGCGTCTCCGCCGAAGGTTCTGGGGGGCCACCCCGGCTTCCCCCTTAACTGGTCGAGGTCCATCACCCGTCCAGGTCTCTCCGCGGTCTCCGTTTGCTGGAGCTCACTCGCGGATGTCGACGCGGTGCTCTAACACGGCGCAGCTCTCGAGGAACGACTTCGAGACCCTTTCCCAAGCCGGGAGAGCGTTACACGAACTACCGCGAGGACTCCCGAGGCGACGGGCCCCAGATGCTCGAAACGCTCGCGCCAGGCCTGAAGTGCAGCGCGCCGCGGCACGGCCGAGCAAGAGCCGCCTGTCCGGCGTCCCGGGATGACGTACGGATTGCCCTCCACTCGCGGTGCCGAGACCAGGATCTAGGGGGCCCCGGAACCGCTGGCGACATCGACAGCCCCGTCGGACCGTGAGGGACTTGCCAGGGAGAGGAACAGCCTGTAGAGTAACTCCGTTTGTTGCTGAATGCGATCGACTTCACTTGGGCAGCCGGCCTGCGGCAACGGAGAGGTACCACCGTGAGGAAAAGCCTCCTACTTGAGCAGCTCGATACTGCGAACCGTCCGTCTGCGCGATTCCTTCGTCCCTCTCAAGTCGAGGCTTTGTACGGCCTGAGTCAGAAGTTCCTGGCCCACGCGCGCGGTCGCGGCGATGGCCCGCCCTTCGTAAAACCCTCGGCCAAGCTCGTCCTCTACTCCGTCGAAGATCTGGAGCGATGGATGGCGGCCCGACGTCGGGTTTCAACCAGTGATCCTGGACCGGAGCAGCAGGAGCCGTGACGCGACGACGGCGGCCATGGCGGGCCAGCAGTAAAGTGCAGCCACTTAAACACCTCTTCCGGCCGGCTGGTTGCTAAGAGCAGCTGCGATCTCATTCGAGATCCGAGCCGCTGCTGCCCGGCGCGGGTCGTCGGCGAGGTGGGCGTAACGGGCCGTCGTCGCCGGATGGCTGTGACCAAGGATGGCGCCGAGGACCGGCAGCCCCAAGCCTGCAGCAGCCCCGATGCTGGCAAAACTGTGGCGCAGGTCGTGGAGGCGGATGTCGCCTAGTCCAGCTTTTTCCCTTATACATGCCCAAGGTCTGTGGATCCCCACGAGCCGACCGCCTGTCCGGCGTCCCGGGATGACGTACGGATTGCCCTCCACTCGCGGTGCCGAGACCAGGATCTCCGCGGCCGCAGGTCCCAGCGGGATGACTTTGGCGCCGGTCTTCGAGTCGGGCAGGCGCAGAGCCGATCGCTCGAAGTCCACGTGGGACCAGCGCAGCGTCAGGATCTCATCCCGTCGGGCACCGGTCAGGAGGAGTAGGCGGATCGCCAGGACAACGAAGGGCTCATGAGGCTCCTCCTCGTTGAGCACTGCACCAAGTCGAGCTAGCTCAGCTCCGGAGAGGAAGCGTTCCCGTCGCTTCTCCGGGAAGCGGTCGACACCCCGACAGGGATTGGAGTTGGGAGGGCGGAGTCCCCAGCGCTCGGCCAGGTTGAACATCTTTGAGAGAAGTGCAAGCGTGCGGTTCGCTTGAATGGGCTTTTGGCCCATCCCGTTGTGAAGATCTGCAACATCCCGCACTCCGATCTCGGCTAACTTGCGGTGGCCAAGGACGGGCAGAAGATAGAGGCGAAGCACGCGCTCATCTGCCGTCATGCTAGCCTTCTTCTTCTTCAAGGCCGCGTGTTGCTCCAGGTAGCGAGTCGCGAATTCGGCGAAAGTCGGGGCCAAACGGTCATTCCGGCGCTCCTGGGCAGGATCCTCTCCACGGGCCACGGCGGCCAAGATCTGACGCGCGAGATCTCGAGCCAGGTCTACCGTCAACCTGCCGTGAGGGCCGAGTGTTACCCGCCGCTTGCGCTGTGCTCGGTTCCGGTACTCGACCACGTAGACCCGGCTACCCGTATAGCGGGCCCGGAGCCCAAAGCCCGGGACCTCGCTGTCCCAGAGGTTGACCTCACCTGAAGGGGGAGGGACAATCGCGTCGACGACACGCTTCGTCAGCTTAGTGCGGCGGCTCATGGCCAGTCTCCTTGGGGACGCTCTGGGGAGCAAATCATCGGGATTGAAGGGTACCATGGGGGATGAATAGGGGTCAATAACACGGTGTTGCAGAGGGGAGATAGGGTTCTCTGGGGAACATGCGGGAACTTAAAGGCCGGGACTGAAAATCACGGTGTCGTTGGTTCGATTCCGACCCTGGGCACCATCAAATACCTCGAAACAAACCGACCTACCCTTTAGGGATAGATTGCAGCCCTCGTGTTTTGTGGGCTGTGATCTTCATCGCTCCTGACTCACAAGATCGTCTCCACCAAGAGACGAAGACCCAAACCGTAAACTGTCCACTGAGCTAGGGCAGGGCCACTCGTGCCCTATAAGGCCAAGAGTTGGACAGCTGGACCCTCACCCCCGGCCCCCTCCCGGGAGCGGGAGAGGTGTGAAGGACGACTAGACACGGCCGACGGCAGTGCCGCCGTGCGACGATTGGCTAAGAACGCTAGCATTAGTTTAGACTGAGAGGCGACCGTGACACAGTCCCAGGGAATACTCCCGGCCTTCGATATCGAGCGCCTTTTCAAGCTACGGCTCGTCGTTGCCCGGACCGGCGAGATGGACCTCGCCCGATGGTGGAATACGAAGGGCCAGCTTGGCAGGCTGGGCGCCTCCACCCTGCGGCGTGGCTTCCCTCGGACGCACCACTTTGCTCAGGCTCGCTCCGTTTTTGCGGTGGCCGCTCATCGCTGTGCGGAGGTGTTCGACCCTCCGGGATGTGTGACCCTGTGGCGCCTGCCCGAGGACATCGAGGAGGCTTTTGACGCCCGGTGGGAGGATTGGCTGGACAACGCCGCGGAGTGGGCGCCCTTTTTCGTGAAGTTGGAGAGTCTCCCGGGACCGGATCTCATGGCGGCCCTGCGAGACTTCGAGCTTGTCGACGACTCCGATATCGAACGCTATGGCTCGCTACGGCGGGCGGCGGAAGGGCGGGCGGTGCCTTTGCCGGGTGTCTTTTCCGGTACTGCGGCGGATGTCACTCTCTTGGCCCTGGGATTCGCGCGTGGGGAACCGGGCGCGCTCGCCGTTCCCTATGCCCAGAGAGCCGTCGGATGAGGGCGGCTTCGCGCTCAAACGTGGTTTCGTCCTTCACGGTCGTCAAGGGCGCATTGCTCGAAGAGACATATGCCGTCTTCTCCGCTTGGGACTTCGCGCTCTCGAAGCGCGCGAACCTCGACCGGCTGCGCTCGGAGAACTACATCGGCGCGCCGAGCACGACTTGGTTGCTCGACGTCGCCAAGGTCATGAATCGTCGCTTCGAGCCGCAGGCTCGGGATCGTTCCCTCGTGGTGCTGGCCCAAGGAGGGCTCGATCTCGCGGAGTGGAAGCCGCTCGTGCTTTGGCACATGACCCGGGACGAGTTTCTGGTCCGTGATTTCCTTCAGAACTGGCTCTTCCCCGCCTATGGGGCCGGTGCCTTTCGGGTCCGGACCGAAGAGGTCGAGGCGTATTTGGGGACCATCAAAGGCCGTGGTGCGACGACGGAGCACGCCTGGTCGGCGGTGACGACCCGGCGAGTCGCCGCGGGGTTGCTCAAGATCGCCGCCGACTTCGGGCTTCTGCGCGGCAGCGCCGTCAAGGAGCTGGAGTCGTACCACCTTCCGGAGCGCAGCTTCCTCTACCTGCTGCATGCGCTGCGGGAGGAGAACCCGAACCCCGGCAAGGTGATCGGCGCGCCCGACTGGCGCATGTTCCTGATGGGGCCTGCCGATGTCGAGCGCGAGATTCTGCGGCTGCATCAGTTCCGGAAGCTCGACTACCAGGCCGCCGGCAGCCTGGTGCAGCTCTCGCTGCCTTGCAAGAGCTCGCGTGAGTATGCAGAGAGGATGGTCGCATGAGCCTGACTGATCCCATGACCGTCCGGCTGAGTCGTGACCTCGAGCCGGTCTTGTCGCTCGCCGACCCGCGGACGAAGGTCAGCGCCTACCACGACATGCCTTACGCCATCTTCCGGTACGACCCTGAGGAGGAGCTCGAGCTGCGCCAGCAGGTGACACTGCTCGAGACGCGGCTTTCGCAGAGGGGCAAGCGGATCCGACGCATCTCTCTCGCGGAATGCCTCGACGAGGCGATGCGTTCCCAACGGCCGCTCGAAGAGTGGTTTGCGGCGGAACGCGAGCAGGGCGTCGAGACCATCGTCGAGACCGTCCACTCCGTCCTGGCCGAATATGCGCCGCTGGTGGAGCTCGTTGCGGCGCGGATGCCGGAGGACCCCGATCCGCTTCAGGACATCGTCTTCGTTCTTCGCACCGGGGCTCTGTTTCCCGTGTATCGGACGTTCTCGCTCCTTGAGCAACTGAAGGGGCGCGTCCACGTGCCGATGGTTCTCTTCTACCCCGGCACGCTCGATGGCGCGGCGGGCCTGCGCTTCATGGGTGTGCTCGACGCCGAGCACAACTACCGCCCGAAGATCTTCTGATAAGGACTTTCCGATGAGCACCCTCCCGGCCATCAAGACGCTTTTCGCCAGCGACATCCATCGGCGCATCGAGGAGGTCATCAAGGTCGACCAGACGGACGAGGAGATCCTCCGCGACGAAATCAACGAGTACGTGGTGACCGGCGCAATCGCTTCCCACTACACAAACATCTACGACGTGTACAGCGAGACGCCGAACAAGCCCCACGACGGAATCGCCATCTGGGTATCGGGCTTTTTCGGGTCCGGCAAATCGAGCTTCGCCAAGATACTGGGCCTCTCGATTGAGAATCGTGTCGTGGCCGGCGAGCCCGCCGCCGAGCGCTTCGCCCAGCGAACGGACGACAAGAAGCTCCAGGTGCTCCTCAAGACGATCTCGGAGAAGATCCCGACCCATGCGGTCATCTTCGACGTCTCGACCGACCGGGGCATCCGCAGCGGCAACCAGACGCTCACCGAGATCATGTACGGGCTCTTCCTCCAGAGCCTCGGCTACGCGAAGGACCTCGACTTGTCTGAGCTCGAAATCGGCCTCGAGGAGCAAGGCCGGTTGAAGCAGTTCGAGGACGAGTACCGAAGCGTCATCAAAAAGGAATGGTCAACCGAGAAGGGCAAGGTCGCGTTTGCGCTCAGCGAGGCGAGCCATGTGCTCCACAGTCTCGATCCGGTGACGTATCCGTTTGCGGACTCGTGGGTGAAGGCGGTCAAGAACAAAGCGGACATCTCGCCCGGAAAGCTAGCCGAGCGCGCGACCGAGCTAATGCAGCGCCGGCGGCCCGGGCAGAACCTGATGTTCGTCGTCGACGAGGTCGGCCAGTTCGTGGCGCGCGACGTCCAGAAGATGCTCGATCTCCAGGCGATCGTGCAGAGTCTCGGCAGGGTCGGCCGAGGGAAGCACTGGTTGGTAGCGACCTCGCAGGAGCAGCTTGGAGACATCGTTAGCGCGTTGAACGATCGGCGACCTGAGCTGGCACGGCTGCTGGACCGCTTCCCCCTGCAGGTGCATCTCGAGCCATCCGATATTTCTGAGGTCACGAGCAAGCGCGTCTTGGCGAAGAATGCCGCAGCACAGACGACGCTGGGGAGGCTCTTCGACGAGTACCGCGGACGTCTCACGGAGCACACGCGCCTCACTGCGGACATCAAGCTGCCAGAGCTCACACGCGACGGTTTTGTCGATCTCTACCCTCTGCTGCCCTATCAGATCGATCTCATCATCCAGGTCGTCTCCGGCCTTCGCACGCAGGGCGGTGCGAGCCGGCATGTGGGTGGCGCGAACCGCACGATCATCAAGCTCGCTCAGCAGCTTCTCATCCATCCCGCCGTTCACTTGGCCGACGAGCCGCTCGGAATCTTGGCGCGCCTCGACCAGGTCTACGAGCTTGTCGAGAACAACATCGGTTCCGAGGTGCGCGCGAAGATCGCCGCCATCGCCAAGGAGCTAAGCCATCCACTCGCTCAGCCGGTGGCCAAGGTCATTTGTCTCCTCCAGTTCGTGAAGAGTGTGCACCGCACGGCGGAGAACCTTGCGGCCGCCCTGCATCCCGGCGTTGCGGCCGACTCGCAGCTCGCCGCCGTGAAGGAGGCTCTCCGCGAGCTGGAGGCCGCGCATAAGATTCGCCGTGGCGACGACGGGTACCGGATTCCGACCCCGGCCGAGGATGACTGGGAAAGTCTGCGCAACGGCATCAAACCGAAGCCCGGCGACGAGCATCGCCTCTACGTGGAGGTTCTGTCGTCGTTTTGGCAACCCCAGCCAACGCACGCGCTTTTCGAGACCAAAACTTTCAAGGCGGGGCTCGCCGTCCATGGTCGCGAGATCGTCAGCGGCGACACGATGTTCCAGGTACATCTCGCCAATAGCGGCCAAGAGCATCAGGCGCTCGCGTCCGAGCTGCGGACCCGCAGCCAACGGGAGCGAAACGACGTCTTTTGGGCCGTTGCCCTCAACGAGGCGATCGATCGCGAGATGGTCGAGCTTTTCCGCTCGAAGGAGATGCTCGCCCGCAAGGAGCGCGAGACGAAGGGCGAGGACACTCCCGGGCTGATTGCCGAGGAGCGCGTTCGGCAGCGGCGGCACAACGACGAGCTGCGGCGCCTCCTGAAGGCTGCCTGCCTCTCGGGCAACGTGTACTTCCATGGCAATGACCGTGGCCCCGGCGACCGTGCCGTCGACGTCGGCAAGAGCGCCGCGGAGATCCTCGGGCAAGTGCTCCCCGAGGTCTTCGACCGCTTCAAGGAGGCCGCCGCGAAACCGGCCGAGGTCAAGAAGGGTTTCGACGCGCTCTTCACCGCAGAGAACCTGCAGGGGCTCCCCTCGGTCTTCGGAAGCCTGGGCCTCCTCCGGGACGAAAAGGGGAAGACGGTCTTCCGGGTGGAGAGTGGGCCGCTGAAGGAAGTGCTCGACCGCATCGACGAACGGGCCAACTATGGCGACACCGCGAGCGGCCGGTTTCTCGCCGACGAGCTCGGCAAAGAGCCCTTCGGCTGGGACTTCGAGGTCGTCCGGTTGCTCGTGCTCTCTCTTCTGCGCGCCGGCAAGGTCGAGGCGACCAGCAAAGGACAGACGCTCGACTCGGTCACCGGCGTCGAAGCGCGTGAGACCTTTTCGAGCAACAACCTGTTCCGGCAGGCGGCGTTCCGGCCGAAGAAGGGCATCGAGTTTGAAGAGCTCGTCAAAGCCTCGGAGGCGTTCCGTGACACGTTCGGCACAGAGGTGCGCGAGCTGAACGCCGGCGCGATCGTGCACGAGCTCCGCAGGGAGGTCGCGCGCCACGAGGACACGGTGGCTTCCGCTCTCGGGCAACTGACGGTGCATCGTCTTCCGGGGGGCACAGCCCTCGAAGGAGCGCTCGGGCAGATGAAGGGCATCCTGCGCGGCTCCGAGGACAATGCCATTGCCACGTTCAATTCGTCGCACCGCTCGATCAAGGATGCCATCAAGCGGGCCGCGGAGCTCGAGCAGTGCCTTACGGAACCGCGTCTCCTCGACCTGAGGCGTGCCTGCCAGGCCCTTGCGACGGCGTGGCCCTTCCTGAGCCAGGAAGCCGACGTCTCCGACGAGCTGCGAACTAAGGCCGCGTTACTCGAGGACCTGCTCGCCCGGGAGAGCTTCTACAAGGAGCTTTCTGCGATTGATCAGGCGACCAGGGCACTGGAGCTCGAGTACCACCGGCGCTTCGAGGAGGCTATCAACGCTCGTAGCGCCGCGTACGCCAAAGCCTTCGAGCGGCTCGTTGAGTCACCCGGTTGGGCTGACATCGACGAGGAACAGCAGCGGCGGCTTGCGGACAGGTTGCAGGTGGCAAGTACCAGAGACCAAGCCAAGGGCATTGGAGAGTTGCGAGCGGAGGCCGATGCGTGTGACGGCAGGCTGCGAGCTGCTATCGCGGAGCTTCGCCGCATCATCGATGGAGAACGCGTGGTGAGCGTGAGCCTCGGGAGCTACTTCGGCGGTGGTATCGAGACCGAAGAGCAGCTCGATGCCGCACTGGAAGGCGTTCGCGAGGAGTGCGCGCGACTCATCGGCGCCGGCAAGAAGATCATCGTTCAGTGAGGTCGTGAGCTCGCATGACGATTTCAGATGACACGATCAAGAAGGCTGTGCAGCGGTATCATCGAGAATACGATCGCTATCTCAAGCTATCCGCGCGAGTCGCTGAGATCTGCCGAATCGAAGTCGTCGAAGGGAACGCCATTAGGGCCCAGGTGACTTCTCGTGCCAAGAGTCCTAAGAGCCTGGAAGGAAAGTTGCGCCGTTTCGCGGCAGCCGGCAAGAAGGTTATTCCGGATGTAGATGCAGTCTTTGACCAGATCCGCGACCTGGCCGCTGTTCGAATTGCAACCTATGAACAGCGGCATGAAGAGCAAGTCGTTCAGTTGGTCTGCAACCGATTCGTTGATGCCTCAGGTTGCACTCCCAAACACGAGCGCAAGGACAAGAGCCGCGAGGATCCTGCGAATTTCTACCGTGCCAGCCATGTGGAAGTGTTCCTCACCGCGGCTGACGTCGTTGGAACTTACACGAACGTCGTCGACGTCCCCTGCGAAATCCAAGTCTGCAGCATGATGGCGCACGTATGGAACGAGATCGAGCACGATCTCGGTTACAAGCCAGCGGCTGGAGTCCTTTCGGAGCAGGAGAGGAACTTCTTGGTCACGCTCGGCAATTCCGTCCGGGCAGGCGATGGAACGATCGCGAGTTTGTTCGCTGAGACCGAGCGCCGCCAGAAGGAGCAAGGAGGGACGTTTTCGGACGTCTATGACTTCGTTGCGCGACTTCGGAGTTGGTTTCCGGGGGTGGATTTTGGTCGGAACGCGGGGGCTCTGTTCGAGTCGTTGACGCCGATTCGGCTCGTGAGCCCAGACAGTATTCGAAAGCTCCTCGATGTGACCGAGCCGATGCCCGAGATCGCGCGCAGTGCTCTCGAAGCATTCTCTGCCCGGTTAAAGTTTAACGGTGAGACCCGCTTCGGCCTCGATGCGAATTCTTCAGACCTTCTTTTGGTTCTGCTCCTTCCGAAGATCGGAAGGCATCTCGTCGCTTCGACAAACGATGCGAACACTGAAGGGGTTGCTCGCGTGCGTTGGCTCGCGGAGCGCTTCCAAGAAAGTCAGACGACGGGTGCTGGCCGTACTGCAGAGCAGGAAGGGAAGCTCTGATGGACAAGGACACACGCAACGCCATCGAACGTGCCACTCAGCGGGCCCGCAAGCTGCTCGAAGACGACTTCGCCTCGCAGCTCGAGGGGACGTTCGACGTGCTGCGCTCCGGCACCGTTGCGCCGAAGGCGGGCAGCCACCTCACGCCGAGGCAGGTGGCCCAACGGGACAAGATTGTCGCCGCGATCGAACACAAGCGGGTCGCCGGCATGAGCGCGGCGGATGCCGTGGCCGACTACCTACGCGACGCGGCCTTCACCACTCTGAACCGCTTCGTGGCGCTTAAGATGCTGGAGGCGCGCGAGCTGGTGCAGGAGTGTATCACGAAGGGTGAGCAGTCCGCTGGCTACCGGGAGTTCACCCAGGACACAGGCACAAGCCGTAACGGTGTCGCGCAACTCCCCGAGAGTGCGGGCTACCGGCTCTACATTGAGTGTCTCTTCGATGAGTTGTCAACGGAAGTTAAAGTCCTATTCGATCGAAGAGACCCGGCTTCGGTTCTCTGGCCGAGGCGCACGACCTTTGGAGACCTCCTCACGATTCTGAATGCTACCGAAATAGCCAGCGTGTGGGAGGAGGACGAGACAATCGGCTGGGTTTACCAGTTCTTTAATTCCAAGGAGGAGCGCGCAGCGATGCGCGATGCGAAGCAGGGCGGTTCGCAAGCACCAAGGAACAGTAGAGAACTGGCGGTACGTAACCAGTTCTTCACACCACGCTACGTTGTAGAGTTTCTGGTGGATAACACACTCGGACGGACTTGGCGCCAGATGCAGGGTAATGAAAGCAGCCTTGCCGAGCAGTGCCGTTATTTCGTGCGGGGCGAGGAGGAGACAACGCGAGCTCGCCCGCGGAAAGACCCCCGCGATCTGCGCATCCTCGATCCGGCCTGCGGCTCCGGCCACTTCCTGCTCTACTGCTTCGACCTTCTCCTGACGATCTATGAAGAGGCTTGGGCGGCAAAGGCACAGAGGGTGCGCAGTCAAGCGACCGGCCGGACCATCCAGGAGGACTACCTTGACCTCGGAGACCTCAGGCGCGCGACGCCGGCGCTCATACTCGAGCACAACCTTCACGGGGTTGATATTGACCCCCGCGCGACGCAGATCGCCGCGCTTTCACTCTGGCTACGCGCTCAGCGGGCGTGGAAGGACTTTCGCGTTCCGCCGACCGACCGGCCGCCAGTGCGACGTACTCATCTCATCGTGGCGGAGCCGATGCCGGGTAACACGGCGCTCGTCGAAGAGTTTGCCGAACGTCTCAATCCTGCCCTTCTGCGAGATCTTTTCCGGAAGATGGTGAGCGAGATGCGGCTTGCTGGTGAACTCGGCACGCTCATCCCCGTCGAGGAGGGCATCGTAGCGGAGCTGCGTCTGGCACGTGATTTGTTCGTGAAGCAGCGGCAAAGTACCGGCTTTCTCCCCGGCATGGAACCTGTACGGAAGCAGGGGGAACTGGACCTCTCAGGCATTGACGACGATCGTTTCTTCCATGAGGCCGAGGCGAATATCGTAGAGGCTCTCCGGCACTTCGCGGAAGCTGCCGCCAACGGCACCAGTGTAAGGCGGCAACTCTTTGTAGGCGATACTGCACAGGGCATCGCACTGATCGACCTCCTGCGCACGCGCTTCGACATAGTGCTGATGAACCCACCATTTGGCGCGGCAAGCCTTGCCGCCAAGAAGGAGTTCGAGAAGGCCTACCCGCGGACGAAGAACGACATCTTCGCCGCCTTCGTCGAGCGCGGTATCGGGCTTCTGCACCCACACGGGCTGCTTGGAGCCATTACTTCTCGCACCGGCTTTTTCCTGTCGAGCTTCCGGAGGTGGCGAGAGGAAATTCTATTGAGAGAGGCGCCTCCCACTGTCTTCGCCGATCTTGGGCTCGGCGTAATGGATGCAGCTCTAGTCGAAGCTGCCGCCTATTGCCTGGAGAAGGGTTCTGAACGTGATGGCAAGACCGTCTTCTTGCGTGCGCTGGAAGAACTACACAACAAGCAGGCGGTGCTTCATGCAGCGATTCACAAGCCGGAAACTGCGCTCGGTTTCCAGCGGTTTGAGGTTGCTCCGGAGACCTTTTCGAGCATCCCAGGTTCGCCCTTCGCCTACTGGGTGAGCGATCGGTTGCGCGGACTGTTCAAGGAATTACCAGCGTTCGAGTCGGAAGGCAGGTTGGCGAGGCAAGGATTGGCCACTGCTTATGACTTCCGTTTCGTGCGCGCATGGTGGGAGATACCACAGAAGCAGTCCGCGCTATGGCCGCCATTCGCGAAAGGTGGAAGGTACTCGCCATTCTACTTCGACCTTCATCTTGTTGTGCATAGAAGCGAGGAGGACGAAGAGCTTGACGCATTTCCAGGGTCAGTAGTTCGCAATCCTGATCACTACTTTCGCCCGGGTCTAACGTGGCCGCTTCGAACGAAGAGCGATCTTTCTATGCGCGTTATGCCCAGGGGGTGCGTATTTGGCCACAAGGGGCCAGCGGCATTCGTCGAGGATAACGATTACGCGGAGCTTCTCTCTCTACTCGCGATCGGGAATAGCAGGGCTTTCCGAGCACTTGTTGAGATACAGCTAGCAGCGGCCGAGCCAACGGGCCGGGGGGGCGTTGCACGATCATATGAGGTCGGCGTGATGCAACGAACGCCTATTCCTCGACTCACGAAAACGAATCGGGCCGATCTGGGTCGACTTGCCCAGTCGGCTTGGTCAATCAAGCGCTCGCTCGACTCCCGCATCGAGACCTCGCATGCATTCACTCTCCCCGGGTTGTTACAGGTTGCTGGCACCGATGTCGTGAGTCGTACAACGGCTTGGTCCAAGCGCGTTCGCGAGTCTGAAGCAGAGCTCGCGGCCATTCATATAGACATCGATGAACGCTGCTTCTCGCTATATGGGATCCATGAGATGGATCGGCAAGCCATCACGACCGATCTCAGCCGTATCTCGTCCACTAGTAGCAGCGACGATACCGGCGACAGCGATGAAGATGACGACAACGAAGATGAGGTTGAATCGATCAGCGACGCGAAAAGCCTCTCTGCGGACCTTGTCTCTTGGGCCGTCGGTGTAGCTTTCGGCCGTTTCGACATACGTCTTGCGGCAGGATCGCGACCCAATCCCAGCGACCCGGAGCCCTTCGAGCCGCTACCTGACGTCGCACCCGGTATGCTAACGGAGGCCGACAGTATACAGTTCGCGACTTCACCGGACTACCCGATTGCGATTCCACGCAGCGGCATACTGGTGGATGATCCTGGCCACCAGGAGGATTTGACTGCCTGCGTACACAAGGTATTCGACGTGACATTTGACGTTGCTTCAGGCCGTTGGTGGAGCGACGTGGCCAAGTTACTCGACCCGAAGGGCCACGACCTTCGTGCCTGGCTCGCAGGCAACTTCTTCGAGTACCATCTCAGTCGTCACTCGAAGAGCCGCAGAAAGGCACCCATACTCTGGCAACTCTGTGTCCCGTCGGGCCGCTACAGCGTGTGGCTCTATGCTCACTGCCTCACACCGGACAGCTTCTTCCAGCTACAGAGCGAGGTCGTTGGCCCGAAGCTGTCTCACGAGGAACGAAAGCTTACGAGCATGAGTCAGAGCGCGGGCGACAATCCAGCGGCATCGGCCCGCAAGGAGCTCGCTGCTCAGGAGGTTATCGTCGAGGAACTGCGCGTGATGTTTGCTGAGGTGAAACGCATCGCGCCCCTTTGGAATCCGAATCTCGACGATGGTGTCGTGCTGATGATGGCTCCGCTCTGGCGCCTCGTGGGCCTATGCAAGCCCTGGCAGAAGGAGCTCAAAGCCAAGTGGGATGAACTTGCTGCGGAGAAGTACGACTGGGCGCACCTCGCGATGCACCTGTGGCCCGAGCGTGTCGTGCCGAAGTGCGCCACGGACCGGAGCCTTGCCATCGCCCACGGACTAGAAGACGTGTTCTGGGTCCAGGGCAGCAACGGAAGGTGGACTGCGCGGATGACGCCGACACGCCCCGTCGAGGAGCTGGTGGGTGAGCGCACGTCGTCCGCCGTGAAGGCCGCCCTGAAAAGCCTCCTCGAGGCTCCTGTCGCGCAGAGGGGCAGTGGTCGTGGGGGCCGCCGCCGTGCCGCGGCGAGTGCAGACGAGGGAGGGAGCCGCTGATGCATCCGCTGCATGAATACGTGGCCAAACAAGTGGCCGACAAGCTGAAGAGCAAGAAGATCGTCGTCTGGTACGACGCCCGCGGTGAGCTCGCACCATTCATTGCCGAGGTTCGCGGCGGCGCGCGAACGACTAACGAGCCGATGCCGGTATCGGTCGGTGGTGTCGCTACGCTGCTCGCAGAATACGCAGGCTCCCTGTTCGAGCTCCGCGCAATGGCGTAGCCGCACGTCAGCGGGGACACGCCGGAAACCGTCCTCCTCTACCTGCCGGGATGCGAGCGCGACCGGCGCACCTCCGTGCTGATGGAGCTGGAGAGGGCCGGTGAGTGCTACGAGCCGCAGCTCAAGCGCCTCGCGCGCAACGTACTCCGCCAGCGGTATACCGATGGAGTCATCGACGAAATGCTCGCGCCCGAGCGGGTTACCTACGAGGATCTGGCGCGGGCGGCGTCGGCAGCGGCCTCCGCGGAGCCGCCATCGATTCTGAAGAGCATTTTTCACGGGATCAGCGGGAACGACGACCTGCTCGCGGTCTGGCTCGTGAGCGACGCACGCGATGCGGACATCGCCTCCAAGGAAGCAACGCGCGAGCTGGTCAAGCTGGTGCGGTCGCGCCTGGGCCTTGAGCTGCCCGAGGACGCGGCTCTGGCGAAGCTCCGCGCGATCACCCTGCGGTATGTGCTCGCCGGGGAGTTTCGCAGCGACTTGAGGTGCCCTCCCCCGGCGTGCATCGAGGGCGTGGCGAGCCCCAAAAACAAGGACGAAGAGGGTGCCCTGCGCGACCTGGCGCGCCGGCTCCGCACGGGCTTTCCGGACGAGTACGCGGAGCTCGCGGATCGCGTCGAGGAGGATCTCGGGCTGCGCGGCGCGGAGCTGCCCGTGGGGAGCCTGGGCGCCATCGATACGTTCCGGTTCGAGGAGCGAACGCTCCTCCGCCACTGTGGTGACCTGATCGCAACCGGCAATTTCGACGTTGCGTTGGCGCTCGTGGGGGAGAGGGAGAACAGCTTCTGGCTGGATCGGGACGTCGGACGGAAGGCGCAGTGGGAAGCGTGCCGCCGCATGGCGGAGCTGGGAAGCGTGGCGATGTCCGTACGGACAGCCGTCGACAAAACCATGGGCGATGCCAACGCCTGGATCGACGCCTATACGGCCAAGGGTGGCTGGTATCAACTCGACCAGGCGCAGCGGCGCCTGGAAGCGTGGGTAGCGAACCTCGACGAAGAGCCCGAGGAGCGGCCGCTCGGAGTCGTGCGCCGCGCGTACGAGGACGCTTGCCACGCGATGGCCGGCGGCTTTACGAAGGCGCTGGCGAAGGCCGGATGGACCGCTACTGCCTTGCTGCACCAAACGCGGATCTTCAACGAGGTGGTGGCGCAACGGCCCAAGCCGGTGGCCTACTTCCTGGTGGACGCGATGCGTTTCGAGATGGGCGTCGAGCTGGCCGAGCGGCTGCCGAAGACGACGGAGGTGGCCGTGCGCCATGCCGTGGGCGTGCTCCCCAGCATCACACCGATCGGCATGGCGGCGTTGCAGCCGGGAGCCTCCGGGAGCTTCAGCGTGGTCGAGCAGGGGGGACGGCTCGGTGCGCGGATCGAGGAGTCGTTCCTGCCGGACGTGGCGGCGCGCAAGAAGCTCGCAGCGGCGCGAGTGCCGAAGCTGGTCGACCTCACACTCGACGAGCTGCTCAGCTTGCAGCGCTCGAAGCTGGACAAGAAGCTCGACGGTGCGCAGGTCGTCGTCGTCCGCTCCCAGGAGATCGACCACGCGGGCGAGACGGGTTTCACCTTCCAGGCGCGCCAAGTGATGGACACCGTGATCGACAACCTCGCGCGGGCGATGCGGAAGCTCGCGGCGGCGGGTGTCGAGCATGCGGTGGTCAGCGCCGACCATGGGCATCTGTTCTTTGCGACCGAACGCGACGAGTCGATGCGCATCGAGGCCCCTGGAGGCAAGACCATCGACCTCCATCGGCGGTGCTGGGTCGGGCGGGGCGGAACGACGCCGCCGGGGACGATCCGTGTGGCGGCTGCGGCACTCGGCTACGATTCAGACCTCGAGCTCGTCTTTCCCATCGGCGGTGGCGTGTTCAAGGCGGGCGGCGACCTGGCCTACCATCATGGGGGGCCGTCGCTGCAGGAGCTGATCATCCCGGTGGTCACCGTGCGCACCCGGCGACCTGCGGCGCCGGGCGCGACGGCCAGCCTGATATCTGCGGTCAGCGCGACCGTCCTTCCGGAGGCGGTGACTACGCGATCGACGAGCGCGACCTTCGTCCTGGGCGGTAACCAACTGGTGCTCGGAGCCGCGGCGATGACGGTGCGGCCGGTCTTGATGCAGGGCGGCCGGCAAGTCGGGGCGGCCGGGCTCGCGATCGGCGCAGAGCTCGATCGGACGACGGGATGCCTCGCGCTCGAACCGAACAAGCCGGTGACCGTGGCGTTCATCCTCAGTGATGACAGTGTGACGTCCTTGCGGATCGTCGTGCAGGATCCGACCACCGACGCAGAGCTGTACCGCTCCCCCACCGACATCCCGGTTCGACTTGGAATGTAGACCATGACCAACGCAACGATCCCTATACGCGACGGGCTCGACGACAAGGTGAACCGGCTGTTTGCCGGGAAGGTGGTGCGCAAGGACCTGGTGCGCAAGGTGAAGGTCGGCGCCAATGTGCCGGTCTTCGTCCTCGAGTTTCTTCTCGGGAAATACTGCGCGTCGTCGGATGAGGCGGCGATCCAGATGGGGCTTTCGGTCGTCAACGACACCCTCGCCAACAACTACATCCGTCCCGACGAGTCGATGAAGGCGCAGGCGAAGGTGAAAGACCGGGGTCGGCACACGTTCATCGACAAAGTGAAGGTGCGTCTGATCGACTCCGACTATTGGGCGGACGTGACCAACTTCGGCCACAGGCATGTGCACATCCCCGAGCACTATGTGCGCGACTATGAGCGCCTCGTCATGGGCGGTGTCTGGGCGCAGATCGACATGCGCTTCGAGTATGACGAGGAGACCAAGGGCAAGAACCCGTTCTGGATCGACAAGCTGACGCCGATCCAGATCGCGACGTTCGATCTTGAAGAGTACCGCCGCGTGCGGCGCGAGCTGACGACGGACGAGTGGCTCGACCTGATGGTGCGCAGCATGGGCTACGAACCTGGGGAGATGTCGCGCCGGCTGAAGATGCTGTTTCTGGTGCGACTCATTCCTCTCGCGGAGCGGAACTACAACCTCGTCGAGCTCGGCCCGCGAGGTACGGGCAAGAGCTATGTCGTCCAGGAAGTCTCGCCGTATTCGGCGTTGCTGACCGGCGGCACCACGGTGGCGAACCTGTTCGGGCACATGACCGGCCGGCAGAAGGGCATGGTGCAGATCTGGGACGTCGTCGGCTTCGACGAGGTGGGGGACCTGCAGAAGATGCCGAAGGAGGTCATCACGACGATGAAGACCTTCTGTGAGTCGGGCAGCTTTCAGCGCGGGCAGGAGGCGGTTTCCGGTGATGCGAGCATCGCGATGTTCGGCAACACCAACCAGCCGATCGATGTGATGGTGCAGACGGGGCACCTGTTTGCGCCAATGCCTGACGTCATCCGCGATGACATGGCTTTCATCGACCGTTTGCACTTCTATCTCCCGGGCTGGGAGATCCCGAAGATGCGCAACGACCTGTTCACGGACCACTACGGCTTCGTGGTCGACTACCTGGCCGAGGCGCTCCGGGAGATGCGGAAGCACAACTTCACGGCGATCATCGACCGGCACTTTTCGATGGGCGCGCACCTCAACGCCCGCGACCGCAAGGCAGTGCGCAAGACGGTGTCGGGGATGATGAAGATTCTCTTTCCGCATGGCGAGGTGACCCAGGATGAGCTTGCGGAGGTCCTCGAGCTCGCGCTCGAGGGGCGGCGCCGGGTGAAGGAGCAGCTCAAGAAGATGGGCTCCTTCGAGTACTACCATACGTCCTTCAGCTATACGTTGCAGGAGAGCGGCGAGGAGAAGTTCGTCGGGGTCCCCGAGCAGGGTGGCCGCGACCTGATCTCGATCGACCCGCTCTCGCCGGGGACGGTCTACACGGCGGGGGTGACGTCGGAGGGTACGGTGGGCTTGTACCGGCTCGAGGTCACGATTTCGACGGGCACCGGGAAGCTGAAGCTCGCGGGAGGCGTGGCGGGTGCGATGAAGGAGTCGATCCAGCGGGCATTCAGCTACATCCAGGCGAAGAAGAGCGACCTGGGCATCGCGCGTGACCTCGACAACGGGGACGTCCACATCGAGGTCATCGACCTGCTGGCGAACCGTGTCGAGGCCGAGGTGGGCGTCGCGTTCTTTGTCGCCTGTTATTCGGCGTTCCGTAAGACTCCGGTCAGCCCGGCGCTCCTCGTGCTGGGCGACATGAGCATTCAGGGGAACATCAAGCCGCTACGCTCCCTCACCGAGCCGTTGCAGGTGGCGAAGGACAATGGTGCGAGGCGTGCTCTGATTCCGATCGAGAACAAGCGGAGCTTCCTTGATGTCAGCGCTGACATTCTGGAGCATGTGGACCCAATCTTCTTTGGTGATCCGAAGACGGCGGCGTTGAAGGTGCTGGGAGCGGTATAGGGGCGGGGGGCGGACGCACCGTAGCCAGATGTAGGGGAACTTTGCGTAGGCGAGAACGAGATCGGTCGGGCAGAGGGCGATCGCAGCTACCTGGGTAGCACCTGCTCGGCGCAGATCGGACGGTCGCGTCCGCGGCCTCGGCGATGATCCGGTCGAGGCGATTGGCCGCGTCTCTGAGGACCGGCGGGAGATCGTTCGGGAAGACGCCCGCGGAGCCGGCCTGTATACGCAGCTCCGAGCGATCCACGATCAGGACCCCCACGCAGGTGGTCGTCGCCTCGGTCTCTCCAGGTCGCGGAGGATGCGGGACGGCTCGTTCTCCTCGTCATCCTCGCCTGGCCGCAGGCCATACCAGCTTACTTTCGGGGGGGGCGGGAACCGCCCGCGGGGCAGGCGTCCGCGCGGAACCGGTGCCGACGGTCAGAGATTGCCGCCGAAGCGAGGTGACAGGGACTTCATCCGGGGATGCTTCTCGCCCGGTACGTGGAGAAGGCGGGGAGTGGAATCCTCGACATGATCGCGCTGTGCCGCGAGGCCGGGCTCCCGGCGCCAGGATTCAGGCAGGAGGGTGGCGAGTTCGTCCAGACGCTCTGGCGACCCGAGCCGGTGGAAGCCTCGGCGGATGGGACCGCGCAAGTCACCGCGCAAGTCACCGCGCAAGTCACCGCGCAAGTCGAAAGCGCAGAAGAGGAGCTCTCGGCGGAGGTGCAGCGGCTCCTGCACGCGACCATCGGCGAAATGGCGGGCCGCGACATCCAGGAGCGTCTGGGCCTCAAACACCGAGAGTATTTCCGCAAGATGTACCTGACACCCGCGCTCGCGGCCGGTCTGATTGAGAGAACCGCCCCGGCCAAACCGACGAGCCGCCTCCAGCGCTACCGCCTCACCGAGAAGGGGCGAGCGTGGCTGGCCGCCCGAGAGCAGTGACGCTCCGATCCGGATGCGCGTCTCTCGCCCTGGAAAGCGGGAGGTTCGCCTCCGAGGGCGGGAGGACTGCCTCGGGAAACGGACCGTTCACTTCGCGGGGCGGACGGCTCACCTCGCGATGCGGGAGGCCCGCCCTGGAAGGCGGACGGTCCGCCCTGCGAGGCGGATGGTTCGCCCCGCGAGGCGGCAGGCCCGCCCCGGAGGGCGGACGGTTTGCCCCACGAGGCGGACGGTTCGCCCAGAAAGGCGGATGGTTCGCCCCGCGAAGCGGACGGTCCGCCTCGGAAGGCGAACCTCCCGCCCCGGTTTGCGCGCGTCCCGCCTCGCGAGGCGAACCGTCCGCCTCGCGGGGCGGGGGACGCGGGAAGCGACCTCGGAGCCGGCGGCAACCGTCCGCTTCGGGAGGCGGGAGGGGCGGATTTGCCTCCCTTAGCACAAGTCGACGCGCGCCGGCATCCTCTCGAGCGACGATGCCGGAGCGGGGCCAAGATCCTCTTTCATGACGATACCCAGGGCGGAGCCGAACCGCTACCTTGGAAAGGTCAATCCATTTCCGGCAGCTCCCCCAGGACCGGGGACTGCCGAAACTCTTTGGGAGGAAACGATGATGGGTACCTTTGGCCGTTTCATGCTCGCCTTCTGTCTTCTCTTCGCCGGCGCCGCGATGGCTTCGACTCAGATGCCGCCCACGGCCCAGAGCGCCCAGGACTTCATGGACACGGCGATGTCCGGCAACGGCACGCCGGATGGCGTTCCCCCGTCGGTCGAGACGATCTGCGACGGCACCACGGGCGCCGCGCACGGGCTCTGCACGGCCTACTGCGAGGCCATGGACTGCGACAGCGGGAGCCCGCAGGCGTCCCAGAAGGCCTGCGACAAGGTGCGCACCAACTTCTCGAACATCACCGGCCAGGGCCTGCCGTGCGATTGCCCCTGCGTGACCGGCTTCCCCGGCTTCGCCGACACCCTCGCCGGCCCCCTCACGGGCTGCTTCCAGATCGGCGCTCCGGGCTCGGGCTTCGACCTCGTGATCCTGCAGACTGACAGCTCCTTCTGGCCGGCGTCGGAAGTCATCACCGGCTTCGGAGCGGCCTGTGGCAACTGGTTCGACGGCGCGCTGTTCATCACCGAGGAGCAGGGCAAGAACTGCAACAACCTGCTGCGGCAGCGGGCGGCCCAGGCGGGCCTCTCCTGCAACCCGAGCTGAGGATCGGAAAACGGGCCGCCCCGGCCCGGTCTCCCCAATGGCCCGCGCGCTGGCGCGGGCCTATTTTTTTGCGCTCGGGAGGCGCGAGACGTTGGCGAGGATGCGGTCCCAGTGATCGTAGGGCGCGCCGGCGGCCCGCAGCTCGAGAAGCTGCCGGTAGAGGGG
>DATEIO010000700.1:0-4916 GCA_035278895.1 Thermoanaerobaculia bacterium
GACGGCCTGCTGCGCCATCGAGTTCATGTCGACCGTGTCCAGCCATTACGACGTTTCCCGCTTCGGCTCCGAGGTGGTGCGCTTCTCGCCCCGCCAGAGCGACGTGCTGCTGGTCGCCGGGACCATCAACGACAAGATGGCCCCCGTGTTGAAGAGGATCTACGACCAGATGGCCGACCCGAAGTGGGTGATCTCGATGGGAGCCTGCGCCTGCTCGGGCGGCTTCTACCGCGCCTACCACGTGATGCAGGGGATCGACGAGATCATCCCTGTCGACATCTACGTCCCGGGGTGCCCGCCGACGCCGGAGGGGCTGATGTACGGCATCCTCCAGCTCAAGGAGAAGGTCATCCGCGACCGGAAGAAGCAACGCGAGCAGAATCGCGAGACCAAGGAGGCCACCGAGCGTGTCCACACTGGCGCCGCCTGAACCCGCCGTCGCTCCGGGAGTGGGGATCGACTCCGTCCGGGCGAAGTTCCCGGAGGGGAGCATCACCCCCCAGGAGGGGCTCGACCAGCCGACCTGGATCGTGAAGCGGGAGGTGCTGCCCGCTCTCGCCCGGGAGCTGCGCGACAACAAGGAGACGCAATTCGACCTGATGCTCGACCTGTGCGGGGTCGATTTCCCCGACCGGGACGAGCGCTTCGAGGCGGTCTACCACCTCTATTCCATCCCGCGCGCCCATCGCCTGCGCCTGAAGGTGCAGCTCGCCGAGAACGACGCCGTCCTCCCCTCCCTGATCTCCGTCTGGAAGGGCACGGACTGGTTCGAGCGCGAGATCTACGACATGTTCGGGGTCCAGGTGGATGGCCACCCGAACCTGCGCCGCATCCTCTGCCACGAGGGATTCCAGGGGCATCCGCTGCGCAAGGACTACGATCCGGCGCGGCGGTGGATCCTGACCGAGGACAAGATCTACAAGCCGCACTTCGACCTCCCCGAGCGGGACGACGACCTCTTCGAGCGGATGACGATCAACATCGGCCCGTCGCACCCGGCCATGCACGGCACCTTCCGCCTGATGGCGGTGCTCGACGGCGAGACCATCATGGCTTCCGACGTCGAGATCGGGTACCTGCACCGGTGCTTCGAGAAGATGTCCGAGACCCACACCTGGCAGCACGTCATCCCCTACACCGACCGGCTGAACTACTGCTCGGCGTTCATCAACAACGTCGCCTACTGCCGGACGGTCGAAAAGCTCCTGGGGATCGAGGCGCCGCCCCGGGCGGTGTGGGCGCGGACGATCCTCTCCGAGTTCTCCCGCATCATGGACCACTGCGTGTGCAACGGCACGACGCTCGTCGACTGCGGGGCGCTCACCAACTTCTGGTACCTGTTCCAGCCCCGAGAGGAGATCTACGGGCTCCTCGAGGCATGCTGCGGCTCGCGGCTCACCGTCTCCTACGGCCGGATCGGCGGCCTCTCCCAGGACCTGCCTCCGGACTTCATGGAGCGGTCCCGGCGCCTGGTCGACATGATCCCGCAGCATGTCGAGGACGTGGAGAAGCTGGTCAACAAGAACCGGATCTGGCTCGACCGCTCGGTCGGCATCGCGGCGATCTCCGGCGAGGAGGCGGTCAACTGGAGCTGGACCGGCCCCTGCCTGCGGGCGAGCGGCGTGCCCTATGACGTGCGCCGGGCCCATCCCTACGACCTCTACGACACCGTGGACTGGGAGGTGCCGGTCCTCTACGGCGGCGACGTCTACGACCGCTTCCGGATCCGCATGATGGAGATCCGGGAGTCGTTGAAGATCATCCGCCAGCTGCTGGACCGCGGCATGCCGGAAGGACCATACATCGTGGACGATCCGCACGTGGCCCTGCCGCCCAAGGAGGCCTGCTACAACCAGATGGAGGCCATGATCTACCACTTCAAGCTGATCATGGACGGCATCCAGGTGCCGGCGGGCGAGATCTACTCCATGGTCGAGGGCGCCAACGGCGAGCTCGGCTTCTACACGTTGAGCGACGGGACGAGCAAGCCGTACCGCAACCACTGCCGGCCGCCCTGCTTCCCGATCTTCTCCACCTTCCCCAGCCTGATCAACGGTGGCTCGCTCTCCGACGCCATCGCCACGCTGGGGGGCTTGAACGTCATTGCGGGAGAGCTCGAACGATGAGCCAGCCTTTGACACAGAGCGCTCCGGCCGCGGGCCGTCCGGTCCTCCGGGCCGGCGCTCCTCATCCCAACCAGGTCAAGCCCTACAAGCCGGGCCTGGCCGAGCGTCTCTACCTGCCGCTTCTGGGCGGCATGATGGTCACGCTCCGGCACTTCCTGGGCAACCTCTTCGGGCGCCGGAAGATGTACACCATCGAGTACCCTGAGAAGCGGCGCGCCTACAGCCACCGCTTCCGGGGGCACCACATCCTGACCACCCGCCCCGACGGGTCGGTGCGGTGCGTGGCCTGCTTCCTCTGCGCCCAGAACTGCCCGGCCGAGTGCATCCGCATCGAAGCGGCAGAGCACCCGGACGTCAACATCGAGAAGTACCCGGTCGTCTACGAGATCGACATGCTGCGCTGCATCTTCTGCGGCTACTGCGTGGACGCCTGCCCGGAAGAGGCCATCATCATGTCCAACAACTACGACATGGCCTACTTCACTCGCGAGCAGTCGATCGTCGGCAAGAACGACCTGATGAAGCCGTTCACCTTCGACGAGAGCCAGCTGGGCTACCGCCCTCTCTTCCCGGAAGAGGACGCGAAGCGGGACAAGATGCGGCGCGACGCGTTCAACCTGGTCGAGGCCGCCCGCCAGGCCAAGGAGCGGGAGACCGCCGCGGCGCGCTAGACGGCGAGCCTCCTACCGGAAAAAGCGGCCCCGAGCCACCCCCTGGGGCGGGCGGCCCGGGGCCGACCTCTGTTAAGATCCCGCCACGATGAAGTTCCCCAGGAAGTTGCAGGCTTTGGCAGAATTGCCGGGTCTTGTTTGTTCTCATCCTTGAAAAGAGAGGACCATGAGTACGACGGTTGCAGAAAAAGAACGACGTGAGATCGTCCCCGAGAAGATCGACGAGGTGGTGATCCGCTTTGCCGGTGACTCGGGCGACGGGATGCAGCTCACCGGAACGCAGTTCACCAACACCTCGGCGCTCGTCGGCAACGATTTGTCGACCCTGCCGGACTTTCCCGCCGAGATTCGCGCGCCCGCCGGGACCCTCCCCGGGGTCTCCGCCTTCCAGGTGCGCATCGCGGACTACGACATCCATACTCCGGGCGACGCCCCGGACGTGCTCGTGGCCATGAATCCCGCGGCTCTCAAAAAGGAGCTCAAGGATCTGAAGCCCAACGGCATCATCATCGTCAACACCGACGAGTTCAACACGCGCAACTTCGCCAAGGCCAACATCGTCTCGAATCCGCTCGAGGACGGCAGCCTGGAGAGCTACCGCGTGTTCCAGGCGGCCCTGACCACGATGACCCGCCGCACGCTCGAGGGGAGCGGGCTGGACACCAAGTCCATGGACCGCTGCAAGAACATGTTCGCCCTGGGGATGTGCTACTGGCTGTTCTCGCGGCCCTTGGAGAACACGGTCGAGTGGCTGAAGAAGCAGTTCGCGAAGAAGCCGCATCTCGCCGAGGCCAACATCGCGGTCTTGAAGGCGGGCTGGAACTTCTGCGACATCACCGAGCTCTTCCACCACCGCTACGAGGTGCCGGCGGCCGCCATGGAGCCGGGCCTGTACCGGAACATCATGGGCAACTCGGCCCTCGCCATGGGGCTCATCGCCGCTTCCCGGCGCAGCGGCCTGCCGCTCTTCCTGGGCGCCTACCCGATCACCCCGGCGTCGGACGTGCTCCACGAGCTCTCCCGCTACAAGAACTTCGGCGTGACCACGTTCCAGGCCGAGGACGAGATCGCGGCCGTCTGCTCGGCGGTCGGCGCCTCCTTCGGCGGCGCGCTGGGTGTCACCGTCTCCTCGGGCCCCGGCATCGCGTTGAAGACCGAGGCCATGAACCTCGCGGTGATGACCGAGCTGCCGCTCGTCGTCTGCAACATCCAGCGGGGCGGCCCCTCGACGGGCCTGCCGACCAAGACCGAGCAGGCCGACCTTCTGCAGGTGATGTTCGGAAGAAACGGCGAGTCGCCCATGCCGGTCCTCGCCGCCTCCTCGCCCAAGGACTGCTTCGACATGGCGCTCGAAGCCGTGCGGATCGCGACCCACTACATGGTGCCGGTCGTGCTCCTGTCGGACGGCTACATCGCGAACGGCTCCGAGCCCTGGAAGCTGCCGCGAGTCGAGGATCTCCCTGATCTCCGGGTGGAGTTCCACACCGAATCCGAAGGCTTCAAGCCCTACGCGAGAAACCCCGAGACCCTGACCCGCCCGTGGGCCATTCCGGGCACGCCGGGCCTGGAGCACCGGATCGGCGGCATCGAAAAGGAAGAGATCACCGGCAACGTCTCCTACGACCCGGACAACCACGAGCGCATGGTCCGCCTGCGGGCCGAGAAGGTGGAGCGCGTCGCCGCTTCGATCCCGGATCTGGAGGTCCACGGCGACCCCCAGGGCGGCGATCTCCTGGTCCTCGGCTGGGGCTCGACGGCCGGCGCCATCACCGGCGCGGTCAACAGCGCCCGGCGGCTGGGCCTGTTGGTCAGCCGCGCCCACCTGCGGCATCTGAACCCCTTCCCCAAAAACCTGGGGGAGGTCCTCGCCCGGTTCGACCGGGTGCTCCTGCCCGAGATGAACCTGGGCCAGCTCGCGTTGCTGATCCGGGCCCGCTACCTCAAGGACGTGATCACCTTGAGCAAGGTGAAGGGCCAGCCCTTCACCCGCCAGGAGATCCTCGACAAGATCCAGCAGCTTATGGAGCGTCACGATGTCCACTGAGACCCCGACCCTGACCAAGAAGGACTTCCAGACCGACCAGGAGGTGCGCTGGTGCCCCGGGTGCGGGGACTACGC
>DATEIO010000701.1:0-3466 GCA_035278895.1 Thermoanaerobaculia bacterium
CCGGCATCCTTGCCGGCCTGCTTACTCCAAAAAGAAGCAAAGTTAGAGCCGGCAGGATGCCGGCGCTCCCAGCGCAATTCGGGTTACGATCTCCCCGTCGCCCAACCGGCGAACTGACCAAGGAGACCCGCATGAAGCGAACCTCCCGAATCCTCACCGGCTCCCTCGTCGCCGCCGCCTTCGCGCTGGCGCTCACCCCCGCCGACGCCCACCCGCACGAGGCCGTCCCCACGCCCGAAATCGTGGCCCAGCGGGTGCTGGACGCCCTGGGGGGCCAGGAGGCGTGGGACAACACGCACTTCATCCGCTTCAGCTTCGCCGGCCGCCGTACCCACTGGTGGGACAAGTGGACCGGCCGCCACCGCCTCGAAGGGCAGACCCAGGACGGCAAAAACTATGTCGTCCTCGAAAACGTCAATACCAAGGAAGGCACCGTCTACATCAACGGCCAGAAAGCCGAGGGGGACGAGGCCAAGACCATGCTCGAGCGGGCCTACGGCGCCTGGATCAACGACACCTACTGGCTCTTGATGCCCTACAAGCTCCGCGATCCCGGCGTGAACCTCTCCTACGTGGGGGAGGAGACGGTCGACGGCAAGAAGTACGACAAGCTCCTCCTGACCTTCCAGAACGTGGGCCTGACCCCGGGAGACCGCTACTGGGCGTTCATCAACCAGGAAACCCACCTGATGGACCGCTGGGCCTACGTCCTCGAAAGCATGGAGAAGGGTTCCGAGCCCACCGCCTGGCGCTGGGAAGACTGGAAGAAGTACGGCAACATCATGCTCGCCGGGAAACGGGTCCAGGTGAGCGGGGACCGCACCCTGGAGCTCGGCAACCTCGCCGTCTACGACACCCTGCCGGACACGGTCTTCACCTCGAACGAGCCGGTCGCCGTTCCGTGACCTCCCCCCGTCTCCAGGCCATCTGGCTCAAGCGCTTCAAAGGGGGTCCCATGGACCCCCAGGAAACGGCCACCCTGGTCGCCGGCAAGGGCCTCGCCGGCAACGCCAACCAGGGCGGCCGCCGCCAGGTCACCCTGATCGCCGAAGAATCCTGGGCCGCGGCCACCGCCGAGCTTGGCCACTCCCTCTCCCCCGCCACCCGGCGCGCCAACCTCCTGCTCGCGGGAATCGACCTCGAAAACACCCGCGGCCGCATCCTTCGCATCGGCTCCACCCGCCTGCGCATCTGGACCGAATGCACCCCCTGCTACCAGATGGACGAAGCCTGGCCCGGCCTCGAAGACGCCCTGCGTCCCCACTGGCGCGCCGGAGCCTGTGCCCAGGTGATCGAAGGCGGGGAGATCCGCGTGGGGGACGAGGTGGCGTGGGAGGAAGAGCGGCAGATGGGATTGCCGCTCCAAGCCCTCTCGTAGATCTTCGTGTAGGGGCGGGTCTCTGACCCGCCCTCCGGAATGGCAAGGCCGCCTCGGAAAGGGGCGGGTCAGAGACCCGCCCCTACACACGAATCCGGGATTTATGAGACCGATTTCAGGCCATCCGGTATAATCTCCCCGGCAGTTATTGCTTTCTCATACCCAAGGGGGGCGCAAAGGGAGGTTGTCCATGCAGAGCAACCGTTTGCGCCTGGGTCTACTGTTTCTTTTCTGTCTCGCCTCTCCGGTGGCCGCAGCGCCATCGGGCCTCGAAGTCCTGACCTCTCCCCACGAGGGGCATGAGGGCGGGCCGATCGGGGGAGATCCGAACGCCGAGTTCCTGTCGATCGGCTCCACCGCCTGCCAGGGCGGATTTGCAGATATCTACCCTTGCAGCGGAGTCGATCTCCAGAGCTTCCTCTCCCTGGCCGACCTCGGGGCCGCGCCGGGCGAATGGGGCGCCGGGCTCTGGGGGTGGACCGATCCCGAGACCGGGCGCGAATACGCGTTGATGGCGACACGGGGACGCGTCAGCTTCGTCGACATCACCGATCCCCGGAGCCCGTGGCTCGTGGGTGACCTCCGCGGGCGCACGCAGGGACAATCCAACCGCGAAGTGAACGTCTACGCCAACCACGCCTTCGTCGTGGCGGACGGCTCCGGCGCGGGACCTAACGGCCTCCAGATCTTCGACCTGCGCGAGCTGCGCCGCCCCCGCGGCGAGCCGGTCCACTTCGCGGAGTCGGCGTACTACGGCGGCGTGGGGCGGGTCCACAACTTCAGCGTCAACCCCGAGACCGGCTTCGGCTACGCCGTGGGTGGCAACTGCCAGGGCGGGCTCAACATTTTCGACCTCCGCGATCCCAGGAACCCGCGGGAGATCACGTGCTGGACCGACCCGGTCTGGCCGTACATCCACGACGTGCAGTGCGTGATCTATCACGGGCCCGATACCCGCTTCCGGGGCGGGGAGATCTGCTTCGCGAGCGCCGAGGACGCGCTTCTGATCATCGACGTCACGAACAAGGGAAACCCGCAAAAGATCTCGCGGACGAGCTATCCGGGAGTGGGCTACACCCATCAGGCCTGGCTCACGGAAGATCACAAGCACCTGGTCCTGGACGACGAGATCGACGAATTCAACGAGAATCACAACACCCGCACCTATCTCTGGAAGGTTTCCGACCTGACCGCTCCGGATCCGTTCTCCACCTACGAGAGCACCACGCCGGCGACCGATCACAACCAGTACGTCCACAACGGGCAGGTCTACCAGGCGAACTACCGCGCCGGCCTGCGCATTCTGGACGCTTCGAAAATCGCTTCGGGGACTTTGACCGAGGTCGGCTTCTTCGACATCGTGCCGGCGAACGACAACGCAGGCTTCGACGGCGCATGGAACGTCTATCCGTTCTACCCGAGCGGCAGCATCGCCGTGAGCGGCATCGGGCAGGGGCTCTACGTCTTGAAGCAGGCCCAGGAAGCTCTCCCCAAAACCTGCAAACCCGGGCCGGACCGCCTCTGCCTCGCGGGCGGCCGCTTCCTGGTGGACGTGGACTGGCGCGGTGCTTCCGGCAATGGAAGAGGAAAAGTCGTCCAGCGCGGAGCCAACTTCGGCTCCTTCACCTTCGGCGGCTCCGGAATCGACCTTCTGGTGAAGACGGCCAACGCGGGCCGCGAGATTAAGCTCCTCTACAGCCCGCTCACCAACGTCCCCTTCTCGCTGCGCGTGGTGGACGTAAAAGCCAAGAAGGTCACCCGCTACGGCAACGGTCCCAACAACTGCGGCGGCATCCAGACGCTGACCGCCGCGCTCGCCGGAAGCGCGGATCTGGACGGCCTCCTGAACCCGCAGATCTTCGATTTCGCCGCGCCGGGAAGCGGAATCCACGAAAAGGTTTCTTTGACGCCTGCGGCCGAGCCCCACGAGGCCGGCACCTGCAAAGCGACCCCCACCCGGCTCTGCCTCCACGCCAAGCGCTACGCCGTGGAAGTCAAGCTCCCCTCCGGAGCCTCTGCCCGCGCCACCCGCCTCTCCGACAACGCGGGAACCTTCGCCTTGAGGATCGGAGGAGGCCCTGACGTCGC
>DATEIO010000702.1:0-2388 GCA_035278895.1 Thermoanaerobaculia bacterium
CCTCCGCCGTCGGAATCCTCCTGACCGGCATGGGAAACGACGGCGCCGCCGGCCTCCTGGAGATGAAGAAAGCCGGCGCGCTCACCCTGGCCCAGAGCGAGGAGACCTGCGTCGTCTTCGGAATGCCCAAGGAGGCCATCGCCCTGGGCGCCGTGGACGAGGTCCTGCCGCTCCAGGAGATCCCCAGGGCGCTTCTCGAACGGCGGCGGGGGCGGGTGGCGGTGCGGCGGTAACGCGGAAGCGTTCAGGATTCGGACAGGATTTCGTCCATGGAGGAGGCTCGAACGGCCCGGCTCAACCACCGTCCCAACCGGTCCGGATCCTGGCAGCCCAGGATCTCCTCCCGCTGCCTTTCGCTGACGGCGAGTCCCCGCGTTTCCAGGACCTTGAGAATCGACTCGGCGACTCCCTTCGTCCTGCCCCTGGCTTCCGCCGTCGCTTCGCGCTGCCGAAGCGCTGGATTGTCTTTGGCGTCCAGGGCCTCCACCACGGCCTTGTCCGCCGCGACGGCGTCGAGCAGGGCCGCCACGGCGAGCGGCGTCACCAGGCAGGGGTCCTCGATCTGCGAGCCCGCATCCAGCGGGCGCCAGCTCTGGCTTTCAGGGGACCACTCACAGACCCTCCGGCCCTTGATCCAGATCGTGAAGATCCGGCGGACTCCGCGGCGGTACATCCGCAGGGCCTTCTCCGCCACGTAGCGCTCGTTCTGCTCCGAGACGACTTCGAAGGCGATCTCCTCCAGATAGCGCGTGCTGGTCGCCGGATCCACTCCGTCCTTGAAGATGCAGACGTCGCTGGCGAAGTCCGAATCCTGATCGTGGCGGGTCAGCAGATCCGTTGCCGCCTGGTACCCCGGAGCTACGAGAGCCCCGATCACGTAGTCGAGCTTATGGTGTCGGGTCGCATGCGGCGGATGGGCCGGGGAGGCCTCGATCCGGCGGCCACCGATGATCTCGTCCCGCGTGAGCTCCGGAACGACCAGGTGGTCGTCGACCCGGGGAAAGGAGCCGCGGCCCGGCAGGTGCACGGAGGAACCCGAGGAGCCTGGTGCCTTGACATGGTACGGCGCGCGATTTTCGTCCATTTTCGGCATGATACCAGAGATCCGGTCGCCGTCTCACGAAACGTTCCGCTACCGAGGAAGACGTCCCGGACCACCCTCGCCTTGCTCTCGACTCTACCCTATTCCGCTCCGCCCCTTCTGTGCCACACTCTGACAGCTTATTCTTGCTCTTCTATTGAGGAGGTCTCTCGTGCGCGCCCCCCGCCTCGCTGTCCTCACCAGCCTTCTACTCGCCGCACCCCTCTCCGCGGCGAACCAGGTGATCTACGACAACGCCCTCCAGAACGGCTGGCAGGACTGGAGCTGGGCCACTCACAACCTCGCGCAGACGGCGATCTACCAGAGCGCTCCGGCCGCCATCTCCTGGGAGCCCGACGCCGTCAACGGGGACTGGCAGGGGATCTACTTCCACAGCAACCCGGGCGCCGCGGACCCCTCTGTCGCTGACTTCACGGCGGTGCGCTTCTGGATCCACGGCAACGGGGGCAACCAGGCCGTGCGGATCGCGATCTACCAGAACAACGTCGAGATCGGGAGCAAGGACCTGACGCCTCTCCCCGCGGCCTGGACCCAGAAGACCCTGACGTGGGCGGACCTGGGCGTCGCGGCCACCGCCTTCGACGGCATCGTCTTTCAGACCAATACCAACGCGAACCAGGCGACCGCCTATGTGGACGACCTCGAGCTGGTTGAAGCGGCGGGAGGCCCGCCGCCCGGGGGGCCGGTTACCGTCACCGTCGACCCCACCCTCGACCGCCGCGCCGTCAATCCCCTGATCTACGGCGTCAACTGGGCGGACGCACAGCAGCTCGCGACCGGCTTCTACACCGCCAACCGGCGCGGCGGCAACGCGACCACGCGCTACAACTGGCTCCTCGACACCTCGAACCGCGCCTTCGACTACTACTTCCTGAACATCCACGAGGGCGGGTCGAACGGCGCCGCGGCCGACAGCTTCGTCTCCGCCACCCTGAACGCGGGCGCCGAGGTGGTGATGACCGTGCCGATCGACCGGGTGGCGAAGTCCACGAGCCGCGCCCCGGGCTTCTCGGTCACCAAGTACGGCCCCCAGACCCGCACCGAGTGCGCCGACAACCCCGGCGTGCCGGGCTGCGGCAACAATGGCAACGGCCTCTGCAACCCGAGCGCGAACTTCACGATGTGCGGGGGAGCCCGCTGCTGCAACTCCGCCGGGGTCATCGTCGGCAACGACCCGGCGGACACCTCGATCCCGGTCGATCTCGACGCCCACGTGGGCGACTTCGTGAGCCACCTGGCGACCAGCTTCGGCAACGCCACGGGCGGCGGCGTGCACTTCTACAACC
>DATEIO010000703.1:0-2818 GCA_035278895.1 Thermoanaerobaculia bacterium
CGCCGTCCTCGGCTACAAGCCCGTCGTCGAGATGCAGTTCGGCGACTTCATCTCCTGCGGCTTCAACCAGCTCGTGAACGTGGCCGCCAAGCTCTACTACCGCTGGGAGGTCCCCTGCCCGATCGTCATCCGCCTCCCCACGGGCGGCGGCGTGGGGGCCGGCCCCTTCCACTCGCAGAACCCCGAGGGCTGGTTCGCCCACACCGCCGGCATCAAGGTCGTCTGCCCGGCCACCGCTTCGGACGCCATGGGGCTCTTGAAGGCGGCCATCCGCGATCCCAACCCGGTCATGCTCTTCGAGCACAAGTTCCTCTACCGGCGGATCAAGGAGGCCCTCCCCGAGGGCGAGGTCCTGGCCCGTCTGGGAGAGGCCCGGGTGATGCGGCCGGGCCGGCAGATCACGCTCGTCGGCTACGGCGTCTCGACCTGGACCTGCCTGGAAGCGGCGGACGAGCTCGCGAAAGCCGGCGTCGAGGCCGAGGTGATCGACCTGCGCACCCTCGTGCCCTACGACGAGGAGACGGTCCTCGCCTCGGTCAAAAAAACGGGCCGGGCGCTCATCGTCCACGAGGCCCAGCTCACCGAAGGCTTCGGAGCCGAGGTCGCCGCCCGCCTGGCCGACGCCGCCTTCCCCTGGCTCGACGCCCCCATCCGCCGCGTCGCCTTCCCGGACCGGCCGGTGCCCTACGCCAAGAACTTGGAGAAGGCCCTCCTGCCGGACAAAGACAAAGTGCTGGCCGCGGCGCGAGAGCTGCTGGCTTTCTGATTCTTGTCAGATTTCCCACCGTACCCCGCCGGCGTTCCCCCTGGGACCGCCGGCGTCTCGCCGGCCTTCTTCCTTCGCTTCCAGTCCCAAGGCCCACAAAGCGCATTTTCAGAGTCACCCGACAATGGGCCGTCGCACGCTGCGCATTTCCAGAGTCAGCTGCCGATGGGCCGTCGTACGCAGAGCGCTAGCACGTAGCCTCCAGGGTTCAACCTGGGTTCAACCCGGGGCGCGGTTGAGGGCGCCCCCGCACCGGAAACGCGCCGCCCCCTACCGGAACCGGAGCTCCGGATTCCCTCGCGCCGCCTCGAGATACGCCCCCACCTCGCGCACCATCTCCGCCGTCACCGCCTCCCGCCGGGCCGCGTCCTGGAACAGGAGGAGCGCGGCCGTGGCCTCCCGGTGGACGTCCTGCGCGGAAAAGATCGGCACCATCTCCTCCGCCACCCGGCGCACCTCCCCCGTCCGCCCGTCCTTCAGATAGAGAAGCGCGAGATCGAGCGACACCATCGCCGCGTCGTACCCGATCCCCTGCCGCACGAACCCGTCCCGTGTCTCGGTGAACCGCTGCTCCGCCGCTGCCACGTCCCCCACCCCGGCCGCGATCTTCCCCTGGAGCCAGGACCGCCGGAGCTGCGTCCACGGCTCGGGGAACCGGGCATAGAGCTCCGCATCCACCTCCAGGAGATCCGCGGCTTCCCGGAACCGGCCGGACTCGGTGAGGTAGACGGCCAGGTTGTGCCGGGCATAGAGATAGAAACGCGGCTCGACATCCTGCGGCAGATTCTCCAGCGCGGCCCGGGTGGTCTCGACGGCATGGCTCAAACTGCCCTGCTGGTAGTACATGGCTCCCATTGTGATCAGGACCCGAGCAGCATCAAGGATGCCTCCGCTGATCCGATAGAGCACTGCCGCCCGAGACAGGAGCGCTTCGGCTTGGAGGAAGAGGCGCTGATCGCTCCGGAGAGAGCCCTCCAGGTGATCGATCTGGGCCAGTGCTTGGGGATCTGTCACGCCATGGTGGGTGACGACGTACCGGACGTGCCGGAAAAGCTCGTCCGCCTCGCGCAGATCCCCACCCGCCCGGCGGGCGTTCGCCATCGAGGCAGATGCAAGCGCCACGAGGTTGAAAGACTCGGGCGTGCCGGGGGAACGGTGGATGACGAAGCGGGCCAGCTCGGCCAGATGGTACGCCTCTTCAGGATGTCCAGGGATCTGCTGACGGCTCTCCTCGATGAGCAACTCCGCGAGAAAGGGACCCCGAAACCGGCTCTGGGCCCGCTCGATCCGTGGTCGGCGCTCCTCCTCCGGTAACGAGAGGAGCGCAGCGAGGTCCCTCTCGGCCTGCTGCAGTCGCGCCTCGAGCTCCGGCGCGTGTCTCGCGAGAACCGCGGGCAGCGCCTGGAGGACGTAGCCGTAGTCCGCACTCCCGGCCCTCCTCGCCTCCCAAGCGTGGATCTCTCCTCGGCAGGACGGGCAGAGATTCTCGAGATGCTGCGTCCCGATCTGAAGCAGAAACCTCTCAGGCACCTCGCCACGCGAGACTGCCTCAAGAAGCTCCCGGGTGATATGGATGTCGGTCATGGATGTCTCCCCTCTCCGTGCTCAAGGATGTCTAAAGATGTAAGTTGCCGGAGAGGGCCATTTCGTGACATGGGAACAAAAAGAGGTGCCGGCGGAACTGGACGGCGCCACCGGCACTGGAGTCCGACCTCAGCCGTTCGGGTCCATCGTCGGCCCAAGGTCACACCCACCCGAGGGGCAGGAGCCGGCTGGGAGGCCGTTCGGATCTATCTCCATCCCGCTTTTCTCCACCAACCCCGAGGGGGCGACCCGAGACACGATCGCCTCCCAGAGCGCCGAGAGGCTCCGGGACAGCACCCCGGCGGGCCGCCCAGGCTGGTGCTCGGTGGCTAGGGCGGGCAGGGGGACTGCGGTGACGAGGAGAACCAGGACGAGGCAGGGCAAGACGCTTCGACGGACGCTTCTACAGACGCTTCGATGCACGAGGCACCTCCTTCGCGAGGCACCGCCGGGCCCGCCCGGGGGTGG
>DATEIO010000704.1:0-16832 GCA_035278895.1 Thermoanaerobaculia bacterium
TGATCCCGAACTTCCTCGACGCTCTCCAGAAGGCGAAGCAGAAGAGGACCGTGGCCGACATGCGCAACACCGGCACCGCGATGTTCTCGTGGCTGACCGACCAGGCCGGTGCCGCCGCCGCGGGCGCCGCCGCCACCGACGTCGACCTCGCCAACTACGTCACGATCGACGTGTCCACCCTGAACGACACGCTCGTGCCGCAGTACCTGCAGGCGGTTCCGGAGAAGGACGGCTGGCAGCACGACTACGCCTACTACCTCGACACGGCCAACCCGCTCGCGCAGCAGGTCATGGCGATCGCTTCCGGCGGCCGGGACGGCAACACCCCGAGCGGCCAGTACACCGTCGTCGGCTTCGACCCGACCGACTACGACCAGGACATCGTCTGGGCGGACGGCTTCTTCTGCCGCTGGCCCCAGAAGACGGGCGTTGCTCCGTAACACCCTGGCTGCTCCTGGCGAGGGGGGACCGCGCTGTCCGGCTGTCCCCCCTTCTCGTTTTCCTTGGGGTCGTTCCGATTTGATCTGATGTTCTCCCCGCGGCTTTCAGCTCTCTTCGCGCTCTGCGCGCTTCTCGTCCCCGCTCCCCGGGCCGAGTCTCAAGCTCCCCGTCTCTCCGAAGCTGCCCGGTGGCTCCAGGAGTACATCCGCATCGACACGTCGAACCCTCCAGGGAACGAAGGAAAGGCCGTGGCGTACCTGGCCGGCCTCCTTCAGAAGGAGGGGATCGCTTCGCGGTCGATTCCGAATCCGGAGGGACGGCCGAGCCTCTACGCCCGCCTGTCGTCGCCGCGCTCGGGCGGCAAGGCGCTCGTCCTCCTCCACCACATGGACGTGGTGCCCGCGGGCCCCGGCTGGAAGGTTCCGCCGTTTTCCGGGCTCGTTTCGGACGGCATGCTCTGGGGCCGCGGCGCGATCGACGACAAGAGCCTGGGGATTTCCCAGCTCGCGGCGTTCATCGACCTCCACAGGAAGAAGGTCCCGCTCGAGCGGGACGTGATCTACCTCGCCGTGCCGGACGAGGAGAACGGCGGCCTGGCCGGGGCGGCGTGGCTCCTTCAGAAGCACCCCGAGCTCTTCCGCGGCGTCGAGGCCGTGATGGGAGAGGGCGGCCGGAGCCAGATCGGGGCCGGCGGCAAGATCCTCTTCTGGGGGATCGAGGTGGCGCAGAAGCGGCCGCTCTGGCTGGAGGTCACCGCCTCCGGGCGCGGCGGCCACGGCTCGGGGCTGAACCCCGGGAGCGCCAACCACCAGCTCGTCCAGGGTCTCGCGCGGGTGCTCGCCCTGCCCCCCCGCTGGCACGTGAGCGAGGCGGCGCGGGTCTACTGCAAGGCGATCGCCCCGATCCACAACGAGCGCATGCGGCGCGCTCTCGCGGACATCGACAAGGTCGTGACCCCGGCCGGCCCCAAGGAGTTCCTGATGCCGGGCATGGCCAACCTCTTCCTCGACACGGTCCAGGTGACGGTCCTCTCCGGCGGATCGCGGATCAACGTGATCCCGGAGAGGGCGAGCGCGCGGATCGACGTCCGCCTCCTGCCGGACACGGACGCGAACGCTTTCCTGGAGCAGATCAAAAAGGCTCTGGGCAAGGGGATCGACGTCAAGGTGCTGGTGACCTCGCCGCCCGTCGCCCCCTCGCCGGCCCAGGGGCGTTTCTGGCAGGCCCTCGAAAAAGGCCTGGGCGACGCGCCCGTGGTTCCCACCTTCATCGCGGGCTTCACGGACTCCCGCTTCTTCCGCGAGCGGGGCATCGCGGCCTACGGCGTGAACCCGGTCGCCCTCTCGGGCGAGGACTCGCGCGGCATCCACAATCCGGATGAAAGAATCCCGCTCGCGGCCTTCGATCGCGGGGTGGAACGGACGCGCCGGATCGTGGCTCTGTACGCGGCTCCCGCGGCCCGGTGACACCAGGAGGTTGAGCCGTTGACGTTCTTTGTCAGTTCGATCTCCATCTATAAGGTTTAACCCTCTTCTTTTCAGTCACTTACAAAAATCGTCCCTCTGGCATATCCCTTGCCCCAGGAGAAGGGCAGAGCTGGATTCTGGAGGGGGATCGTTTATGAGGCCTAGAGGAGAGCGCGGCTTTACTCTGATCGAGCTGCTGATCGTGGTCGCGATCATCGGAATCATCGCTTCGATGCTGATTCCCAACATGCTCGACGCGATGAACAAGGCGAAGCAGAAGCGGACGATCGCGGACATCCGGATCACCGGCACCGCGATGTTTTCGTGGATGACGGACGAGGTCGGGGCGGCCGCGGCCGGGGCGGCGGCCACGGACGTGGACCTCGCCAACTATCCGGCGGCCGACAAGGCCACCCTGGAGGACGAGCTGGTGCCGACCTACATGCAGCTCGTGCCGGAGAAGGACGGCTGGAAGAACGACTACGGGTTCTACCTGAACATCGCGAACCCCTTTGCGCAGCAGGTGATGGCGATCACGAGCGGCGGGCGCGACGGGAGCACTCCGTCGGGGCAGTACACGGTCGCCGGCTTCGATCCGACCGATTACGACCAGGACATCGTCTGGGCGGACGGCTTCTTCGTTCGCTGGCCGCAGAAGCAGTAGAATCCGTTTCAGAATGCGCCGTCCGATCGCCGCGACCGCGCCGGCCGCGCTCGCGGCGGTCTGGCTCCTCTCGCTGTTCGCTCCGCTCCTCTCCCCCGGGCGGTCTCTCGCGAACCGCGACATTCCGCTCTTCCACCTCCCGCTGCGAACGGCGTTCTACTGGCTCGTCGAGGTCATGAAGGTCCCGGGGTGGAACCCGTGGCTCCACGGCGGGCAGCCGGTGCTGTCGAATCCGAACTACGCGGCGTTCTATCCGCCGAGCTGGCTGATGTTCCTCGCCGGGCCTTCCTGGGCCCTCTCGCTCCTGGCCCTCCTCCATGGGGCCCTGGCCTTTGCCGGCGCCTGGCGGCTCGCGCGGCGGCTGGGCGCGGGCCCGGGAGGGGCGGCTCTCGCAGGCGTGGGCTATTCGGGGAGCGGCGCGCTCCTTTCGCTCCTCTCCGCCTTCAACTTCTTCTGCGGGCTCGCTTGGCTGCCGTGGGTGCTCCTCTTCGGGGACCAGGCTCTGGACGGAAGGGGATCTTCGCGGCTCCGGCCGGTGGCGCTCCTCGGGATGGCGCTCGCGCTCCAGCTTCTCGCGGGAGAGCCGGCCGTCTGCGTGATCTCTGGCCTCGCGCTCCTGGCGCTCGCCGTGGCCACGGCCGGGCGGCGGCCGGCGGCGTGGGGGCGGCTCGCGGCGGGCCTGGCGCTCGCGGCGGTCTTCGCAGCCGTCCAGCTTCTCCCCACGCTGGGACGGCTCGCGGACTCGCCCCGCTCCGGCGGGCTCCCTCCCGAGCAGGCCACGGTCTGGTCGTCCCCGCCGGCCCGCCTGGTGGAGCTCGCCTTTCCCCGCTTCTTCGGCGATCCCGCGCGGGACCAGGAGGGGTTCTACTTCGGCTGGAACCTCCACGACCGCGACTATCCGTACGTGGCCTCGCTCTATCCCGGCCTCCTTCTCGCGGTGCTGGGGCTCGCGGCGATCCTCAAATGGCCGGTACCGCGGCGGGTGGCCTGGGCGCTCGCGGCTCTCTCCGGCACCTTTCTGGCCCTCGGGCGGCACAACCCGCTCTTCGAGGCGGTGCGGGAGGCGGTGCCGGTCCTCTCGGTGCTGCGCTTCCCCGAGAAGTTCGCGGTGCTCCTGGTCCTGGCTCTCCTCTTTGCCGGGGCTCTCGGCTGGCACTGGCTCCTCGAGGAACGGGAGGCGGGGCGGCGCCAGAGCGTGGACTTTCCGCTGGCGCTCGCCGGCGTGCTCCTGGCGACCGCTCTCACGCTCGCCGGGCTCGTCCACGCGGTGCCGCGGGTGGCGGCGTGGTTCATCCGGACCCACGGCGCGCCGGGGCTCTCGCCGGAGCGCCAGGCCGCGGGGCTCGCCTTTCTCCGCGCCGAGAGCTGGACGGCGGTGGCCACCGCGGCCGTGGTCGTGGCGCTCCTGGCGCTCTGCCGGTGGCGCCGCCCGCCCCGGCAGCTCCTCGAAGGTCTCGCGATCCTCCTTCTGGGGATCGATCTCTGGCACTACGGCCATGGCCTGGTGAAGACCCTCCCGGCGTCGGTCTACGTGGAGCCGCCGCGGCTCGCGGCGCCGCTCCTGCCCGCGAAGAGCCGGATGTACGTCCGGCCGCTCCCGCCGGGAGAGCCGGACCTCTTCGCCCGTGTGGGCGATCCCGGCGAGGCCCTGGCCCGGGCGAACATCGCGCGCCTGGAGCCCTACTCGGGTGTTCTCTGGCTCATTCCCTACGCCCTTCACGAGGATTACGACCTCATGCTCACCGGCTGGGCGCGGCGCTCGCTCGCCGTGCTCCACGCGGAGCGCGGGCATCCCGAGGCCGAGCTGCGCTACCTGGGAGCGTGGAACGTAGGCACGGTCTTGGAGAGGAAGCCCGCGGCCGCGTGGACGGCCGAGCTGGAGCGCGACCCCGGCGCGCCGCCATCCGTTGCAGTGCCCAACCCGCACCTCCTGCGGCGCTACCGCTTCGTGCCCCGGGCGGTCTTCCACGCCACATGGGAAGAGGACGTGCGGGCCGCCCGCACCACCGGCTGGGCGGTCGCGGCCGAGGAGCACTGCGTGCGTCCGGACGCCGCCCCGGGCGCCCTGGGTTTCACAGAGCCGCCGCGCCCGCTCTCCATCAACGACCAGGGCGGGCGCCTCCGCCTTCACTACCGCGCCGTCGAAGGAGCCTTCTTCGTGGCCGCCGTCACCTTCGATCCGGGCTGGCGGGCGACGCTCGACGGCGAAACGGCGCTCGAAATCTGGCCCACCGCGGCCGGCCAGATCGGGGTGGCGCTGCCGCCGGGCGAGCACCGGCTGCAGCTCGAATACGAAGATCCGCTGGTGCCGGCAGGGGCGGCGGTAACGGGGGTGGGGCTGTTGGGGGTGGCTCTGGGGCTGGTTGCGGCGCGGCGGCGGGAGGCTTCCCCCAAGTAAGAGGGGGTCAACTCCAAGTCAGGGGCCGAATTCACCAAGTCTCCTCCAAGTCGGGAAAGGACACCAACGACACCAAGGACAGTCCTTCTCGTCGTTGGTGTCCTTGCAGTCCCTGCAGTCCTTGCAGTCCTTCGAACGCCCTTGGCGTAGAATCCCCGCACCGTGCAGCTCTACACGCTTCTCGCCGTCTACGCCACGGTCCTCGGCCTGATCGTTGGCAGCTATCTGAACGTGGTGATCTACCGCGTGCCGCGGGGGCTGTCCACGGTGCTGCCGCGGTCGCGGTGCCCGGGGTGCGGCAATGCGATCCGCGCGATGGACAACCTGCCGGTGCTCTCCTGGGTGCTCCTGGGCGGGCGCTGCCGGGTGTGCCGGGCGCCGATCTCCGGGCGCTATCCGCTGATCGAGGCGGTGACGGGGCTTCTGTTTCTCGCCTGCTTCCTGCGCTTCGGCGTCTCCTTCGAGGCGCCGGCCGCGGCGATCTTTTCCTCGATGATGCTGGCGCTCGCGGCGATCGACCTGGAGCACTTCCTTCTGCCGGACCGGATCACCCGGCCGGGGATCGTGGTGGGCATCCTCCTCCAGCCGCTCCTGCCGTGGGCCCGCCTCGGAGAGGGGCCGTGGTGGGCGATGGCCGGCGGCGCGCTCGGGGCTGTATTGGGCTACGGCGTGCTGTGGGCGATCGCGGAGGCGTGGTACCGCTTGCGCGGCGAAGAGGGCATGGGGCTGGGCGACGCCAAGATGCTCGCGCTGATCGGCGCCTTCCTGGGGTGGAAGGGGGCGCTCCTCGCAATGTTCGCCGGCACCCTCTCGGGCTCCCTCGTGGGGATCGTGGCCATGCGGTGGGGCGGGCAGGGGTGGAAGACCAAGCTCCCCTTCGGGGCGTTCCTCGCTCTCGGAGGGCTGATCGCGCTCTTTGCCGGCGAGGCGATCGTCACCTGGTACGCCGGCCTCCTGGCGCCCGCATGAAGCTCGGACCGGAGACGCGGCACTGGCGACGGCTGGGTCTCCGCCGCGAGGTCCTGATCCTGCTGCCGGTCGCGCTGCTGCTCCTGGTCGTGCTCTCGACCTTCACCCTGTTCTCCTTCCGGAATGCCCTGGACCTCCTGGCGCAAGAGCGGCAGCGTGACGCGGCCCATCTCGCCCGGGCCGTGGCCGCCCGCCTGGCGTCCGGCTCCGGAGCGTTTCCGAGGAGCGCCCGGGAGCTCCAGGAGGTGGCGCCGGGCGCCCTGGGCGCGGCCCTGGCCGATGTGTCGGGCGCGCCTCTGGACACCGTGGGCGAGATCCCTCCGGCGGGCCTCCTCGCGCCAGCCGCCGGCCTCGTTCTCGATCAGCCCCTGGGCGTGGGGCCGGACGAGCTCCTGCCCGACGCCGTGGCCGGCTTCGCCCCCCTGGGCAGCCGGGCCGAGCGGCGCTACGTGCGCATCGACCTGCCGGCCGGAGCGCTCGCGGGCCAGCGCCGGTCTCTCGCGGTGCTCACCGTGTTCGTGCTCACGATCAACGGCGCCCTGATGCTCCTGGTGCTCCTCTTCCTGCGCCACCTGCTCGCGCCCTGGGAGACGCTGATCGCCCGCGCGCGGGCCATGGGGGTCGAAGGGGATGAAGACGAAATTCAGTTCCTGCTCGCCACCTTCGAGCGGGCGCTCTCCGCGCTCGCCGGCCGGGAGGGGCGGGCCGAGGATGACATCGCGGCGCTCGAGCGGACACTCGCTCCGAGCCTGGAGAGCGGCCTCCTGCTCCTCGACCGCGAAGGCTCGGTGCTCGCTTTGAACGCCGTGGGGGCGGCGCTCCTGGGCACCGGGCTCCCCGAGCCGGGCCGGCCGCTCTCCGAGGTGCTCTCCGGCCAGCCCGAGCTTCTCGAGGTCCTCTCCGGGGCGATCGCCGAGGGGAGCACCCTGAAACGCCAGGAATGCACGGTGCGCTCCGGGGCCGAGACCCGGACCGTAGGCCTGACCGTCCACCCTCTGCGGCGGGACGACGGCGGCGTGCGCGGCCACCTGGTCCTCTTCGCCGACCTGACCGAAGTGCTGCGGCAGGCCGAGGAGAGCCGCCTTGAGGAGAGCCTCGCCCGGCTGGGGGAGATGGCGGGCGGGGTGGCCCACGAGCTCCGCAACAGCCTCGCGACCCTCCGGGGGTACCTCACGCTCATCGAGCGGCGGCCGGACGAGGACTCGATCGCCGACTTCCTCTCGGAGATCCGGCACGAGGCCGATCACCTGGAACGGGTGCTCCAGGACTTCCTCTCCTTCGCCCGGCCGGGCACCGCGCGGCTCCAGGAGCTCTCGCTCGCCCGCCTCCTCGCGCGGGCCGCGGCCGATCCGGTGCTCTCGGGCGTCGAGATCCGCCTGCTCGGCGGCGGAGACGCGGTGCTCAAGGGCGATCCCCAGCTCCTGGAGCGCGCGGTGCGCAACCTCCTCCACAACGCGGCCGAGGCCGAGCGGGAGGCGGGGCGCGCCGGGCCGGTCGAGGTGTCCGTCGAGCCGCAGGCGGACGGGGTCGAGGTGGCGATCGAGGACCGGGGGCCGGGGCTCGTGCCCGAGGTGCGGGGCCGCCTCTTCCACCCCTTCGCCACCGGGCGCCGCGGCGGCGTGGGGCTCGGCCTCTCGCTCGCCCACCGCATCGTGACCCTCCACGGCGGCCGCATCCGCCTGGAGGACCGCCCGGGCGGGGGGACGCGGGCCGTGCTCTTCTTCCCGCGCGACACGATCGTTACCACCGGTAACGAACCGCCTCCCGGAGCGGACCTCCCTGCCGGCGCGGGAAAAATCCTGTAAACTAAGATTCAAGAAAGACTTGCACAGTGCCGGATACGCCTTGTGGGGCGTGGCACCGGCCTTGCTCAAGGGGGATCACGATGAAAATCAGAGACCCGAAGCGCCGCGTTGCCGGTTTCAGCTTCATCGAAGTGCTGGTCGTGCTGGCGATCATGGCCACCCTCCTGCTGTTCGCCATTCCCGCGCTGTGGACCATGATGCGCCAAGCGAAGCTGCGGGGCGTGGCGCGGGAGACCCAGTCGCTGATGCGCCTCGCCCGCCTGGACGCGATCAAGTACTCGTCCCAGGGCGTCGTGCGGATCGTCGAGGGCGATCCGGACAACGGCGAGCCCCCGACGGTGCAGGCGTTCTCAGACCGCGACGGGGACCGGATCTGGGACGAGGGCGAGCCGATGCTGGGACGTTGTGAGCTGCCGACCAGCGTGAGCTTCAAGAGCCCCGGCAGCGACGACTTCGAAGACGCGGTCGACGGCTTTACCGACGATCCGGAGGGCGGTCCGGAGTTGGCCGTGTTCCTGCGGGACGGCTCGGTCCCGGTGGAGGGTGGCCAGGGCGCGTTCCGGTTCGCAGACAACTACGACAACTTCCTGGAGGTCCGGGTGGCCACGACCGCGGGGCGGATCGAGGTGCTCAAGTGGAACGACGACGAAGAAGACTGGTTTGCCGAAGGCGATGGCGAAAGAGCCTGGGTCTGGAAATGAGGCGAACGATGCGAACAGAGGCCGAGCGGGACCGGTCGAGCGGCTTTTCGGTGGTGGAGGTGATGATCGCCTCGGCGATCTTCCTCCTGATCGCCATCGGAGTGCTGCCGCTCTTCACCCAGTCGATCAAGAACAACCTGTCGGGGCGGGAGGCGACCGAGGTCAGCAACCACGGCCGCTCCAAGATCGAGGAGCTCCTCCAGATGCCTTTCGCCAGCCCGGACATGACCGTGCCCACGTCGGGCAACGTCGGGGAGACGAAGGAGTACTGGTCGGACGTGGAGAAGAAGTGGAAGCCCGGCGACGATCCGGACCCCTCGGAGAAGCCGTTGTGGCTGCGCACGATCCGCATCCGCCAGTACGCCATCAGCGATCTCACGGACAACAACGTCCTCGACAACCCGCTCTCGGGGAGCGCGGCCAACGGGCAGGTCCACCTGAAGGAGATCGAGGTCGAGGTGGAGAGCCTGCGCGAGGCCGGCCCGCTCGGCGGAGGCAAGACGCTGAAGGTCCGGATGCTCCGGGCCATCTGAGGAGCGAGACGTCATGATCCGTCGAAGCGACATCGCATCCACCCCCCGGAAGCCCCAGGCCGGCTTCACGCTCGCCGAGCTGCTCGTCTCCCTCCTGGTGACCACGCTCCTCCTGGTCGGCGTGCTGACCGCGCTCGACCTGAACAGCCGCGTGGCAAAGGTCGAGGGCAACGTCGCCGACATGCAGCAGTCGCTGCGCATCGCGCAGAACGACATGGTCCGGATGGTCCGCATGGCGGGCCGCGGCGGCATCCTGATCGCCGATCCCACCTCGTCGCCGATCCCGAACGGGATCGCGATCGCGGTCCGCGACAACGTGGGCGCCAACCAGTACATGCTGGACGGCGAGGATGAAACCCTGATCCTCGAGGATACCGACGTGCTCACCGTGCGCGGGGTCTTCTCGACGCCGCTCTACCAGGTCAACCCCGCGGACCCGGCGGTGCTGAAGCTCTCGCCCAGCAACAATCCGACGAGCGGCGAGATCACGATCCAGACGCCGATCCGGGGCATCCAGCAGGACCTGGAGCCGTTGAAGGAGAGTCTCAAGGACGGCTCCGAAGCGTTGCTCCTGGTGAGCCCGCTCGACGACTCGATCTACGCCGTGGTGCAGATCACCGGCGGGAGCTCCACCGCCAACAGCGTCACCCTGAACTTCGCGATCTCCGGCACGACGTTGGCCGACAAGTACAAGGCGCTCTCGCCGGGCGGGACCTTCCCCACGGCGCTCCGCAACGTCATCCATGCGGGGATTCTCGAGGAGTACCGGTACTACGTGCGCGAGGATCACGCGATCGCGGGCGACGACTCGAGCGAGCTGACCCCGAAGCTCTCGCGGGCGCGCTTCTATCCCGGCTCCGACCAGCCCTACGGCGGCCAAAATAGCAACGCCTGGCTCGACGTGGCCGACAACATCCTGGATCTGCAGGTGGCTCTGGGGTTCGACTCCTCCAACGGCGGGCGGATGAGCGACGACGACAACGCGACCGGGGACGACGACAAGATCCTGGAAGCGGCCAACGGCTCGGCCGACGACTGGCTGTTCAACGGCGAGAGCGACAACGCGGACGACCCGATGTGGCAGACCAATCCGTCCCCGGCGCTCCACTACCTGCGCCTTTCGACGCTCGCTCGCACGGACCGGCGCGACCACGACTACCAGGCTGCGGAGATGCCGCCGTTCATCGAGAACCGCGCCTATGGAGCGAACGACAAGCAGAACGAGCGGGAGCAGCGGATGTTCCGCCGCCGGCTGCTCCAGACCGTCATCGATCTGAGGAATCTGGCGTAAGCCCGGGGCGCGGCTCGAAGGCCGCGACACCCCGTTTCGAATTCGAGCCGGAAGCTCGAGGAGGGACCCATGCGTACCGGGAGCCACCGAAGGACGATCCACCGCGAGGAGGGCAGCGCCTACGTCGCCGTCCTCATGGTGCTCATCGTGCTCACCATCTTCGGTCTCGCCCTGTCCATGATCACGCAGACCGAGATGCAGGTGGGCAGCAACGAGCGCACCGTCAACCGCACCTTCTACGCGGCCGACGCCGGCATCGAGGCCGCCATCGCCAAGGCGCTGGTGACCCAGGACTTTCAAGCCCAGACCTACGACTACACGGACTCCGGGCTCCAGCTCACGAACGGCGAGCTGCAGCTGGGCAGCCAGGTGCGGGTCTCGGCCATGTATCCGATCGCGCCGCCCTCGCCGTGCAACCTCTGCGAGATCAACCAGGCCGGCGGGTACGGGGGCAAGGACTACTACAAGGTGATCCACGGGGTGACCGCCACGGCGACCCGCTTCGGCACGCTGAACGCCGGGCAGGACCGGACGCCGCTCGCGCAGAAGACCATCAGCGCCATGATCGAAATGCAGCCGTTCGAGGCGTCCATGGACTCGATGAAGATCCTGGACGATCCCAATGCGATCCAGAACGTCAAGTTCTGAGAGGAGACTTTCGATGAACCGCCATCTTCGATTCCCGAGCGGAAAGGCCGCGGTTTTGGCGGTCGCGGCGCTCACCGCGACGCTGGGTCTGGGCGACCGGCCGGGCTACGGCAGCGACATCGACCTGCTGCGCTTCAACACTTCGAAACCCTACGTGTTCTTCGCCCTGGACACGTCGGCCTCGATGTCCCTTTCGCCGGACGGCAAGTGGGTGCACGCCAACGGCGACGACCCGCGCTCGAAGCTGTACCAGGCCAAGAAGGTTCTCTGGGAGGTGTTCCAGGAGGTCGACGACATCCAGTTCGGCTTCGCCGCCATGAACCAGGACAAGGCGGGCGTGGTCAACAAGCACTGGCTCTACTACTACACCGGGAGCGCGCCCGGCGGCTGGCCGATCGCCTACCCCACCCCGGATCCGGACGGCCCGGTGCAGGCGGGGGCGAACGGCACGGTGATCGACGACGTCGAGGGCGACCTCCTGACCTTCGGCCCCCATTTCGATTCGACGGGCGTAGCCGGCACCTGCGCGGCGCCGCTCGCGCTCTCGACCCAGAGGGAGAAGATCAACCGTTACTCGAAGCTCGGCGCCGCGGGCAACGGGCCGACCGTGACCTGGATCTCCTCGGGCGGCAAGACCTACCGCCTGACGGTCTCCCGGCCGGGCAACAAGCCGGACACCTCGGTGAACAAGAAGCTCGGCGAGGACGGCATGAACGTCCGCTTCGTCCTGGAAGAGATCCGGACCACGACCTGCGCCGCCGCCAGCCCCACGGTGCTGCAGACCTATGTGGCCAACCTCGACCTGACGCTGTGGACCGACTTCCTCGCCGTGGATGAGAACGTCGGCTCGACGACCGCGCCCACGACCAGTAAGACGGGCGGCGTCGACAGCGTGGGCGGCTTCTGGGACTACAAGGACATCCGCGACATCGCGACCTGCGGCTCCGGCCACCCCTTCTCGGGCAAGGGCTGGGAGGGCAACTACGACGGCGCCTCCTCCGGTTTCCCCGGGAGCTTCTCGGGCATCGACCCCAACGAGGACCCGTACTGCAACCCCGCGGACTCGACGAAGTGCTACAACCTGAAGGAGACGACGCAGTACAGCGCGCTCGGCCGGCCGCTCGACAAGGGCGACGTGATCCCGCTCCACTGGTCGGAGGACAACAAGGAGGCGTTCCTCAACCGCCTGGCCCCGAACCAGAGCAGCGGCACGCCCGACTTCCGCATCGCCTCCTACTTCAAGGATTCGCCCGACTCCGGAATCGGCGCCCTCCAGCCCACGAGCGGCGGGCAGGTGCCGCTCTTCGCGAGCGGCCCCTCGCCGCTCAGCAAGATGGTGATCGACTTCCGCTGCTGGTACCTGGGCGACGGCAACAAGTGCAACGAGACGGCCTACAACCCGGGCTGGGAAGCGATCGCGAAGACCCGGGACAGCGCCTGGGGCTGCCGCCGTCCCTACCTGATCGTGCTTTCCGACGGCGGCGACTCCTGCCCCGGAGAGAACCCCTGCGCCGACACGGCGAACCTGAACTCCAAGGGCGGCATCCGCACCTGGGTCATCGCCTACGGCGCGGACTGTGCCAAGGCCGGCAACCCCTTGAAGTGCATGGCGCAGAACGGCAAGGGCGAGCTCCTGTGCCCGCAGAACTCCTCGGACCTCAAAGCCGAGCTGCTCAAGATCCTGGGCCTGATCCGCGAAGAGGCGCGCGCCTTCGCCTCCGCGGCCGTGCCCTCGGTGCAGGCGATCGTCGACGACAAGGTCTTCCTGACCAACTTCACGCCGTTGAACAGCAAGCCGGTGTGGGACGGCCACGTCCACTCGTTCCTGAAACCGCTGCCGCTGCGCGCGACCGACGGCAAGCCGGACACCACCCACCCGAACCACGTTTGGGACGCGGGCGAGGTGATGAAGCTGAACCAGGTGAACGCCACCGATCCGCTGGGCGCGAACGCCAACCAGCGGCGGGTCTACTACTCCCGCGAGACCGCGAGCGGCATGCTCTCCGAGTCGCGCCGGTCGTTCGACCCCACCGCCAAGGGCACCGACCCGAACGACGTGCGGTACGACCTGTGGCGAGGGCTCGAGATCTCCTTCGTCGAAGGCAACACCGCGAGCGAGACCGCGGCCGAGACGGCGGCGAACACGGCGATCCAGAAGACGCTCGCCTTGAAGACCTCGCCGCTCACGGTGACCAACCCGGCCACGGGGCAGCAGACGACGACCACGATCTCCTACATCCTGGGCGACATCTTCCACTCGAACCCGATCGTTCTGGGCTCGCCGCCCAACACCCAGTATTTCGCGAACGACATCAACAACTACCGGGACTATTTCGACAAGCACGAGCTGCGCCGCAAGATGCTGGTCGTGGGCTCGAACGACGGCATGCTGCACGCCTTCGACGCCGGCTTGTACAGCGCCGCGAGCGAGAAGTTCGACAACGGCACGGGCAAGGAGCTGTTCGCCTACATCCCCCGCACGCTGTTGCCGACGGTCAAGACGCTGACCACGGGGTCCGTCCACCAGTGGGGCGTGGACGGCACGGTCACGGTGGGCGACGTGTTCATCGATCCCCGGCACAACGGCGTGCCCGCGGAGACCGAGCGCGAGTGGCGCACGGTGGTGTTCGGCGGCCTGCGCGAGGGCGGCTCCGCCTACTACGCCCTGGACATCACGCAGCCCGACGTCCTGGCGAAGGCCGGGGAGACCGAGAACGTGCCGGCGCCCTCTGCGGGCTATGTCCCCTCCTGCTCGGGCGAGAGCGGCTTCTCCGAAGCGGCCTGCGGCCCCCTCCCCTTCCCGTCCGCCCTCTGGGAATTCACCGACAGCGTGCAGGCGGCCGACGGGACGTGGACCCGCCTGAACGAGGACAACAACGAGGTGCAGGACCTGGGCGACACCTGGTCCGTCCCCAACGTCGGCCGCATCCGGATCACCGAGGGCGGCGCGACGGTCGACAAGTACGTGATGGTGGTCGGCGGCGGGCTGGACAAGGAGAACAAGACGGCGGAGATGACGGCGGAGAAGGTGCGCGGCAACTGGCTGTACATGATCGACGTCGAGACCGGCCGCGCCATCTACAAGCGCCAGCTCGACGGGTCCGTCCCGGCCGAGCCGGCGGCGGTCGACACCGATCAGGACGGCTACCTGGACCGCATCTACGTCGGCACGACCCGGGGCAAGATGTACCGGGTCGACCTCGTGCCCGACTCCTCGGGCGTCTACCCCTCGCTGGTGGACAAGCCGGTCCTGGCGATGGACAAGAACACCTACACGGTCAAGCGGATCGCCGACTCCGCGTGGGTGCCGCGGATCGTCTTCGACGCCAACACCGAGAACGGAGCGGCGCTGGCCCCGGGCTTGGTGCGCCCGATCTACTACCGTCCGTCGGTGATCTTCGTCACCCGCCTCGGCCGCTATGCCCTCTCCTTCGGCGTGGGCGACCGCGAGGACCTCTGGAACTACGACGGCCTGACCGGGCGGATCTACGTCTTCGTGGACGACAGCGACGACCTGCCGTCCGGCACCGTGTTCGACGAAGGAGATTTCGAGCGGCTCACCGTCGACTCCCCCAAGGTGGACGAAGAGTTCCTGCTTCAGGGCGAGGTCGGCGGCCGCGGCTGGTACATGGTGCTCGACGCCAACGAGCGGCTGATCACCGAGCCCTTCGCGCTGTCCGGCGTCAGCTTCTTCTCGTCGTTCAAGCCGGACGTCCAGGTCACCGGCGGCAAGGACCCGCTCTGCTCGAAGACCGGCATCAGCCGCATCTTCGTGCTGTCCACGACCAACGGCAACCCGTTCCTGACCGACGCCGGCGACAACCTGGTGCGCCACCTGACGGTGTCCCAGTTCGTCACCAGCCCGTTCACCGAGCAGGGCCTGACCAAGAACGTCTCGAGCAGCTCCGGCGGGGGCCCGAATCCCTCGACGCCTCCGCAGGAGATCTGCGATACTCCGACCCAGCAACGCCTGAAGGAGTCGCTCAAGAAGCTGTTCCCGGTCAACTGCAAGTTCAGCAACCAGACCGTGGACATCAAGACGATCTCGGCCGACACCCGGCTGCTGTGCATCGCGCCGATCCCGGTCTGCACGATCGAGAAGAACTGGAAGGAGCATTGAGGATGAAGTATCAGGGAAGCACCCTTGCCGGAAGGCTGGCCGTCCTCGCCGCCCTGAGCGGTCTGGCCAGCCTGCCGGCCTCGGCCGACTGGCTGGTCACCCGGGAAGGAGCAAAGGTCGAGACGAAGGGACCGTGGCAGGTCAAGGGGAAGGTGGTCGTCTTCCACCTGGCCGACGGCTCCCTCTCCTCCATGCGCTTGACCGAGGTGGACCTGGACGCGAGCCGCAAGGCGACCGAGGAGGCCCTGCGCGCCAAGACCGAGGCCGAAGCGGCGAAAGCCAAGCCGGCCGAGCGGAAGGCTCCCGTCCTGGTGGTGACCGACAAGGACGTCCGGCACGTGGAGCCGTCCGCTGCTCCCGTGGGAGCGGCGGACGAGGCTGCGCCCGCGGATCTGGCCGTCGCCAACTGGGACCGGGCGCCGGATCCGGGTGATGGCCACGTGGTCATCACCGGGACCCTGGTGAACAGCTCGTCCACCACCACGGCCACGGGGATCACGCTCAACGTGGTGCTCGTCGACGAGGCGGGCAACCCGGTCGGGACCGGGCAGGCCGTCCTCACCTCGAACGTCCTCCCGCCGGGGCAGCAGAGCGGCTTCCGCGCCGAGTTCCCCAGCGTCTTCACCTTCTCGAACCTGAAGTTCGAGCCCAAGAGCGTCAAGCTCGAAACCGCCCCCGAGCCGGCCCCCGCGGCCTCCGAAGGCTAGAAAAAGCCCCCCTGCAACGTCTTGTCACCCCGGAGCGCCAAAGTTTGGCGCCTCCGGGGGACCAGGCTTTGCCATTCTGAAATGTGCATGTATAGTATTGCCAGCTTTCAGCAGTACTGACGCCCTTTTGTCTTTGGGCATAGTTGTTGCTTCACCTGTAGGTAGCAAGTAGCTATGTTGTTTTTCTCCCTCCTCAAGGAGGTGGGTGTTATGACGAGAGCTCCGCATTCCGCCCAGGCGGCGGGATTCTCCTTGGTCGAAGCGCTCATCGCGGCCGCGCTTCTGCTCATCATCTCCCTCGGCCTGATCCCGCTTTTCGCCCGCTCGATCGTGGACAACACGACGGGCGCGGACTCGACCCAGGCGACCAACCACGGCAAGACCCAGCTCGAAGAGCTCATCCAGACTCCCTTTGGCGGCCAGGGCGTGACCGTGCCCGTGGGCGCGGAGATGGCCGAGACCCGGGAGTCCTGGGCCCAGGGCGATCCCGAGGAGGTGGGGGACGCGGACGAGGGCTGGTGGCCGGGCCAGCCCTCGGACAAGGGGACCGTCCTCTGGGAGCGCGTCACCCGGGTGCGCCAGTACAGCATCAGCGATCTGGACGACGGCAAGCTCGACAACCCGCTGCCGGGCGGGACCCAGGCGAGCGCGGTCCAGTTGAAGGAGATCGAGGTGGAGCTCGAGAATCCCAAGCGGCAGAGCATCCTCCGCGGCGGCAGCGGCGGGGGGGCCAACCGCAGCGAGCTCACCCTCCGGATGATCAAGGCTTTCTAGGAGCGGCCCATGGCGGACCTTGCGATCCGGGCTCGGGCCCGGCAGAGCGGATTCACCCTCGCCGAGATGGCGGTGTCGCTGTTCGTCACCGTCTCGGTGCTCCTGGGGGTGCTGATGCTCTTCGACTTCACCAACAAGCTCTCCAAGGTGCAGGGCAACGTCGCGGACATGCAGCAGTCGCTGCGCATCGCCCAGCACGACGTCGTGCGCCTCGTGCGCATGGCGGGCCGCGGCGGGCTCCCCGTGGGCAACCTGCCGGCCGGCCTGGCCGTCTCCGTGCGCAACAACGTGGCGGCGGGCCAGAAGATCGGCGGG
>DATEIO010000705.1:0-16271 GCA_035278895.1 Thermoanaerobaculia bacterium
GCTCACGCGCAACCACTCATCACGGATGTCGACGTCACCGCCAAGCTCCCGGACTCGAGCCGGTTGACGGGCGATCCCAAGGTGATCGATCAGGTGGCGACAAGGGACTCGGCCTTGAAGACCGGCGTCTGCCGGGAGGAGACTTTTCTCGTCGAGGTCGACGCCCGGAACCCGAACGGCACGGGCTGGGTCACGGTCACGATCGACGGGTATCCCGGCAGCCGGCGCTATCTGCAGCTTCACGGCGATCCCGGGCCCCGGCGCGTCAGCGTCTCGGCGTCCACCGAGGACGGGTTGATCGAAACCCGCACGCTCGAAATCCCGGTGCTCGACTGCGAGGTGGAAGGCGAGCCACGGGTGCGCAGCCGGTTCAATCCGTATCACCCCTACACCGTCGATTTCGTGATCGAAAACGCCGAAGCGGTCGAGCCGTGGTTCAAGAACGGCTATCACTGGAGCTTCGGAGACGGCGCGGTTGCGGTCACCCCGTATCCCTACGCCTCCCACTCCTACCTGAACCGGCTCGACGGCTCCGTGCCCTATCAGAGCTTCACGGTCTCGGTGACGAACGAGCCCGGGCAATGGGGTCCGGCCGAGGTGGACCGGAGCTACAGCGTCACGCTCCAGAACAGCTATTACCACGCGAAGAAGCGGGGGATCGTCCAGCCGGTCACGATCAGCAGCCAGTTGGAGCGGCGCGGCAATCATCTCGTCGGCACCTACAGGCTCCGCAACCTGGAGTCGGTTCCGGTCATTTTCCAGAGCGCGACGATCGAAGACCGGTTCTGTGATCCGAACCGGTCCGCCAGCGCCTCTCCCGTCCTGCCGTCGCAGGTGATCTATCAGGGCGCGCGGTCCGCGGCCGCCGCGATCGCCGCCGGCAAGAGCAGCCCGGATCTGGTCGAAGCCGAAAAGATCCGCCTTTCGCTCTCCGGGCTGCCGGCGGACGCGGTCGTCATTCCGCCCCGGTCGAGCCCCGAAGATCCGTCGCCCTTGAGCCTCGACTCGCTGGACGCCTACTACCCGTCGGGCGAGCCGCCGGTGCAAGGGGCGGGCAGCGTGCCGGTCGTGACCGTGACACCCCCGCCGGGAGCATCCGGCGTGGTCGTCCTTCCCGCCAAGCACGACCACGAGGGCTTCATCACCCTGGACTACGCGCGGATCTCCGAGGCGGTATGCGGCGTGGGCTATCACCTGAGAGGCGTCACCGCCGACGGCCTTCCGGTCTACGCGAGCTTCTACTTCGCGGTGAAGGACAACCCGAGCCTGAAGCAGCGGCTCACCGATCCGGCGATGAAAGCCTTTCTGAAGGAAATCTTCCGCCGCGGCATGGTGCCCGGCGGCACGGCCATCACCCATGAAGATCTCTACCGGCTGGAGCAGCAGGGCCGCATCCGCCGGACCGTCACTGGATGGGAGGTACTGTAAATGCGCGCGCTTGCTTTTTCGATCCTCGCCGGGTCGCTCCTCCTGCAGCACGCGGGAGCGGCCCAGACCCTGGGAGAGGTCTGCATCCCTGATCCGGACGCGCCGGTCCGGCCCGGGATCACCTGCCAGGCCACTGACGATTTCGATTACCAGTTGCCCTACGTGGGCAACGCCAAAAAGGGTGACATCCTCCTGAGCGCCGGCTGCGGCATGATCGGCGGCCTCTTGCGGCAGGTCTCGCCCGCCCAGCGTTTTTCGCATTCCGGTCTCATGATCGACAACTGGACGCGCCTGCGCCATTCCACCGCCGCCGAGGCGCGGTACCCGCGGGGCGCGGGGACCGACGGCTTCGATCCGTACGTCCTGAAGTATGGCTGGCCGGGGGTGATCACCGAGACGATCGACGAAGCCTATGAAGGGCATCACCTCGTCGATCCCGAAGGAGAGGCGTTCTTCCTTCAATCCTTCAACCGGGATCCCGTGAGCTGTCCCGAAGACACGGCGGCCATTTTCCCCTCGGTCGTCAAGCCGCCCTTCGAAACCGAGCAGCAGTTGGTGCCGCGAACGAGCCTCACGGTCCGCGAGACCCTGGAGGGGATCGCGGAAGCGGCCAAGGCCATTCGAGGCCACTACCGGTTCTTCGCCTACACCGATGCGAGCCTCGTCGGGAGGACCTTCGGCCCGGGGTCTCAGGCCACGAGCGACGCACCCTGGGCGCAGGCGAACGCACCGGACGGGACCGTCTGCTCGCAGCTCATCTGGAGCGCCGCGCAGAAGGCCGGAGTGCAGGTGGAAGACCCCGCCGTCGAGCCCGGCGACAAGCCGCACGTTCCGAACCCGGCGAAAAACGGGATCTACATCTACAGCAGCGAGGAGCGCCTGAATGCCGGCGAGTGGCTCTACAACCTGATCTACAACCGGTTCTACGAGGAGTCCGGGTGGTGGGGACGGCTGTTCACCGATGCTCCGGACGACGGCGCCAATCAGATGGCCAACTGCTTCGCCTTCGACTGGTGCGGCAGCGAGCCGGGGATGGAGTTCGACGGCGAGCCGGACGCCAAGGATTCCGAGCGCTGGCGCGATCCCGGCCCGGGCCTCGGCACGGCCGTCTCGCCCGACAACCTGACGCAGTGGGACCTGCCGCCGGGAGGCGTCTACGGCCTCACGGAAACCCTGGCCTACAACCCCGGAGAGTACGTCCGCATCCACCGCTGGACCGCGAGCGCGGACAGCGGGCCGGTCACCGTCACCGTCCGCTTCAACAACGCACCCGCGGCGGGCGCTCTCGTCACCCTGCTGGGCTTCCGGCCGCAGGTCACCGACGCCAGCGGCAGGACGACCTTCGTAGCCATCCCTGGCGGCCGGTACTCGGTCCAGGCGATCAAGAACGTCGTCTTGAACGGGGTCCCGCAGGACGTCTCCGCTTCAGGCACCGTGACCGTCGTCCCTGTCCAGGGCGGCGCCGTGACTTTGACTCTCACCGGCACCCCGCCGCCTCCGCCCACCTCGACCCGGGCTCACCGCCTGGTGTCGGTCTCCGGCACGATCGACATCACGGACCACGAGGACTTCGGCTCCAACGAGCAGGGTCACTTCACGATCTCCGGCTCCGTGGTCCTCGACCCGGTGGGCAAGCGCCAGCACACGTTCACGTTTTCCAAATGCGCCGGTGACGAGGTGCGCGTCGAGGCCTCGGTCCTCGTCTCGCTCAACCCGACGGACCGCAGCGTCACCGCCTCGGTCGTCGGCAAGCTGTTCGAAGGAGAGGATTGCAACGAAAGCGGGCAGGACGACATCGAGAGTGCCGCCATCACGGCCGGCGAGAACAGCTCCGGCTCCGCCGTCGTCGAGCTCGTCAATGGTTACGTCTTCGGAGACGACCATGCGACTCTCCGAGTCAACTTGAGCAACCAGCGCAACTGACGCCCGGTCCCGGGACAGGGGGACCGGCCGGTCCCCCTGCTGGGACCTCAGGGCATGGAGTGGCTCCACATCCCGGTGTTTCCGTTCTCGAAGCCGTCGGTGAAAATCAGGCTGCTGGGCGCACCAACGTAGTCGCGGCCGTCGATGAACAGATCGCCCGTATTTCCAGGATCGAGGAACGGGGCCGCGACGCTCCAGGAGGTGCTGAAGCGGCCGTAGTAATCCGACAGGGCGTCGTCCGTCGCGCCGCAGAACGACGGGCCGCCGTGCAGCTGGCCGACGAAGCGGCGGTTCCTGTTGTAGAGCGGCGAGCCCGAGGAGCCCGGCTCGGTGACCTGCGGCGGGATCGTCAGGCCCGGATTGGGCGGGAAGACCGGGTCGGGATCCCAATGCGCCCAGAGGTGGGTGTCGTCGCCCGGCATGGGCTGGATCGACTGCTCGACAAAGGTGACCCGCTTCTCCTCGGCGTTCGGGTGATGGATCCCGGCGCAGAGCGAGGTCTCGCTGCACTCGTAGCAAACCCCATCCGGACAGGCGACGTCGCCAGCCGAGTGGTCCCACCCCGCCCAATAGTGATTGAAGGCGGCGACCGGCGGATCGTCCAGCTCGACGAGCGTGAAGTCCGAATCCCCGCTCTCGGCGCGAAAAAAGGACCCTGTGTGGAACTGGTTGAGCGGACCGTTGCCGGCGCTGCCGCTCGCCGCGGAGCCGGGCGTGCGGCAGGTCGAATTCTGATAGTTCCAGAAGACCACGAGCGACGCGGCGTTCCCGCTGTCGATACCGCAGTGCTGGGCGGTGATGAAGTACATCTTGCGGTCCTGTGCGGTGTTGTTCACCAGCGATCCGCTGCAGAACCGGCTGCCGCCGACCGAGATGACGCCCACGGCGCGGGCGACCTCCCGCCAGGGATCGCCGCCGTTCAGACACTCCACGTCCATGTTGCAGGACCCGGACTTCTCGGTCACCCCGAGCGAGCCGAAGCCGCGGTAGCCCTGGCCGACCTGTCCGAGCACGAGCTCGATCCGGCCGCGCTCGGACGTGGGCGTCGATAGCTCCACGACCAGGTCGTCGGTGGGCACGGCCGGCGTCCACAGCTCGCCGTGCTCCTCGTTGTCCGCCGAGGTGAACGGCCGCACGACGTGCGCCAGGTCGGCGGAATAGATCTGGAGCCGCGCGCCCTCGGGCAGCCAGAAGCTCGTGAACCCCAGGTTGATCGAGGCCGCGCCCTCGGCGCGGATGCGCAGGCGCCAGAGCGAGACGCCGGCCGGAAGCTCCTCCCAGGCGCCGCTCGTCCACGGCGTCCAGCGGACCGTATGGGGGACCGCATAGCGCGGGGCGAGATCCTGCTCCTCGCGCAGCACATCTTCAACCGCGAGCCCGGCGAGGTCGAGACGGCCGAAGCTCGCCGTAGGGACCGCAGCGAGCGGCGCAGCCCGGAGCACCACGGCCCGGGGCGTGAAGTCCTCCGCGATCGCGGCAACGGGCAGAGCGAGAACGAGGAGCAGAGAGGCGATCGGGTTCCGCATAGGTGCCGGGCATTATAGCGGGCAGGCACTCCCGGCCTCTGCGGCCGTGCGCGCTCCGTCCACCCCTCGGCAGGACCCTCAGATGCCGTCGAACAGCGAGCCCAAGATCAGCAGCAGCCCGGCCACGACGAGCGACCAGAAGCCCAGGTTGCTGGGCAAGTGCACGACCCCGAATCCATTCAGGAGGCCGAGCAGCCAGAGGAGGACGGAGATGCCGAGCGTCGCCTCTTTGGGGGCCTGCGTCTTGAAGCCACGTCTTCTAGCCATGGAGCTCCCTTCCCTGCTCAGGAAAAGGCTGACGGGCCTGCTCAGCCGAGGTTGTGGAAGACCTTCTGGACGTCGTCGTCCTGCTCCAGCCGGTCGATCAGGCCCAAGACCTCCGTGGCCTCTTTCTCGGGAAGCTCGACCGGGGTCAAGGGGATGTACTCGGACTCGGCGGAGAGCGGGGTGATGCCGCGATCTTCGAGCGCCTTCTGGAGCTGGCCGAAGTCGGCGAAGGCGCAGCGGATCACGAGCTGCGGCTCGTCCTTCTCGCCCATGCTCTCCCCCATCTCCTCGAGCCCGTGGTCGATCAGCTCGAGCTCGAGCTCTTCGGGATCGACCCCCGCGGGATTCAGGCGGAAGACGCCCATGCGCTTGAAGAGGAAGCCGACGGCGCCGGTCGTCGCGAGGTTGCCGTTGCCCTTGTTGAAGTGCATCCGCATATTCGAGACGGTGCGGGTGGGGTTGTCGGTCGCGGTCTCGACCAGGACGGCCACGCCGTGCGGGGCGTAGCCCTCGTAGACGATCTCCTGGTATTCCTCCGCCTCCTTACCGGACGCGCGCCGGATCGCCGCTTCGACCTTGTCCTTCGGCATGTTGACCGCCCGCGCGTTCTGGATGACGCGGCGCAGCAGCGGATTGGCCGCGGGCTCGGGCCCGCCCGCCTTCACGGCGATGGTGATCTCTTTGCCGATCCGGGCGAACTGCTTCGCCATCCGGTCCCAGCGGGCGAACATCGTGTGTTTTCTGGTCTCGAAGATACGTCCCATAGCCGTTCGAAAAGGAAGTCGGTCGAGTGGGTGGAGCCCGGCTGAGGCCGGGCGGCGATCCGGGTGAATCTAGCCCGACTGTCCCGGGGAAGTAAAGGGGGGGCGCCTCCGGGGGCCTCCAAATCCCTGGATCGGCCTTCCGGAATCCCGTTCTCTCCGGGGGACGCGACGCGAGCCGACGGGATTCCGGGACGAACCGGCCGCTTTCTGGGACCGATCGCGTTTCCGGCGGGATTCGATCATCGCTCGCGCCGCTTTTCCGGTCCAAGGAAATGGACGGACGTCCGGCTCCCGTCCGCGTCCTCTGGTTTCCCCCATCCCCTTGCATTCAAAAGGTTTGACGTTTTCCATCCCTTCTTTTTCGAAGGTGGCATCCCGCTTGCTTTTTCAGGGCTGCGAGCTTGGAAAGGAGGTGGATCGAAAGGAGATCTCCTGAGGGGGAATTGGAGGATTCTTTTGCTTGGCGGGCTTAACCAAGGAGAGTTGAAACAATGAGGTATCATTCTGTTTTCCTGAAGCGCGCGTTCACACTCGCGATGCTCTGGCTGGTGCTGGCCGTTCCGGTCATGGGCCAGATCCAGACTGGCACGTTGCTCGGCACCATCCTGGGCCCGGACGGCCAACCCATGCCGGGAGTCACGGTGACCTTGACGGGCGGCGGAGCCCCGCAGACGACGACGACGGACGAGCAGGGGAAGTTCCGCTTCCCGAGCCTTCCTCCCGGAACCTACACGGTCGAAGCCCAGCTCGAAGGCTTCGCCCCCTCGAAGCGCGAAGGCCTGGTGGTCAACGTCGGCCGCAGCGTCGACATCGACATGCCCCTGATGGTCACCGAGGTCATCGACGTGACCCTGGACGCGCCGCTCCTCGACTTCCGCAACCCCGGAAAGAGGGACACGGTCGCGAAGTCGGAGCTCGAGCATATCCCCACGGCCCGCGATCCCTGGGCCGTCCTGCAGACCACGCCGGGCGTGCTGACCGACCGCATCAACGTGGGCGGCAACGAGAGCGGCCAGCAGGCGCAGTACGTGGGCCCAGGCTCGGGCGGCGATCAGGCCGTCTGGTCGCTCGACGGCATGGTGGTGACCGACATGTCGGCCGTGGGCTCGTCCCCCGGCTACTACGACTTCGACGCGTTTGAAGAGATCCAGGTGACGACCGGCGGCAGCGACGCCTCGATCGCCACCGGCGGCGTGGTGCTCAACATGGTCACCCGGCGGGGCACCAACGACTGGCGGGGCTCCGGCCGCTACCTGGTGATGAACGACGGCACGCAGTCGGACCTGGAGCTCGACTCCTCCGACCTCGGCCAGGCCGGGTCGTGGAACAACAACCGCGCCCAGGGCCCGTTCAAGCAGGGCAACCGGATCGACAAGGTGGTGGACTGGGGCGTCGAGCTGGGCGGCCCGATCGTGCGCGACCGGCTGTGGATCTGGGGCTCGTATGCCAAGCCGCAGATCGACCTTCTGACGATCAGCGACTTCCCCGACCAGACGACGCTCGAGAGCTGGAACTTCAAGATCAACGGGCAGCTTTCGCCGAGCAACTCGATCACCGGGTTCGCCTGGCAGAGCGACAAGGTCAAGATCGGCCGCGACGCCTCGCCCCAGAGGCCTCCGGAGACCACACTCAACCAGTCGAAATACGGCCCCGACCCGACCGCCTGGAAGATCGAGGACACCCAGATCTTCGGGTCCAATTTCTTCGTGACCGGTATGTACTCGGTCGTCAACGGCGGGTTCCAGCTCATCCCCCAGGGCGGCGAGGCGTTCGCCACCCGCGACACGGGCCTCGTGTGGAGCAACGGCTTCCGCGAGACTCTGATCAAGCGCCCGCAGGAGCAGGTCCGGGCGGACGCGTCGAGCTTCTTCAACACCGGCAACGTCTCCCACGAGCTCAAGTTCGGGGCCGGCTACCGGACGGCCGAGCAGCAGTCGGTCTCGCGCTGGCCGGGCGGCGGCTGGGAGTGCTGCGGCGGCCTGCTGCTCCTCGCCCGCGAGGCGAACCTGCGGGCCGAGGGCGAGTACTCCAACGCCTTCGTGCAGGACACGCTCGCGGTGGGCAACTTCACCGCCAACCTGGGCCTGCGCTACGACCGCCAGGGCGGCAAGAACCTCCCCGCCTCGGTGCGGGCCAACCCGGTGGCGCCGGAGCTTCTGCCGGCCGTGAGCTACGAAGGGGGCGACGCCGGCTTCGAGTGGGAGACGATCACTCCCCGCCTCGGCCTGACCTACGCTCTGGGCGAACAGAAGAAGACCCTGCTGCGCGCCAGCTACTCCCGTTTCGCGGACCAGATCGGGACCGGCACTCTCGCCTTCCTGAACCCGGTCGGCGGACAGGCGTACCGGTATTTCTACTCGTACAACAACGGCGGCACGGTCCTCGATCCGTCGGAGATCGGCCCGGAGGTGTTCGATCCCAGCGCGAACCTGAACCCCTACACGCTCCAGCCGCTGCAGTCGAACGCGGTGGACCCCGACCTGAACGCGCCGATCACCGATGAAATCCTCCTCGGGGCCGAGCACGCCCTGCTGCCGGAGCTCGCGGTCGGCCTGAACCTCACCTGGCGGCGCTCGACGGACCTCCTCGAGGCCGAGCGCCTGGTCTTCGACAGCGACGATCCGTTCTCGCTCGCGAACATCAACAGCGTCGGCCGCGCGCACCGGCGGGACGACTACGTGCCCCGCACGGCGACCGGCGTGGCGCCGGACGGCAGCCCCTACACGATCACCTACTGGGAGCTCCGGCCGGGCGTTTCGACCCGCGACGGCCTGCTGCTCGAAAACGGCGACCGCGAGCAGGAGTTCGAGGGCGCCTCGCTCTACTTCAACAAGCGCCTCTCGAACCGCTGGATGCTGCGCGGCAACGTCTCCTGGCAGGATTGGACCTGGAACATCCCCGACAGCGAGAACGAGGATCCCACGGACAACGTAGGCGGCGGCATCGTCGACGGCACCCCGGTCCTCCAGGGCTCGGGCGCGGTCTCGGGCCCCAAAGGCAACGTGTTCATCAACAGCGAGTGGTCCTACAGCGTGAACGGCATGTACCAGATCGCGCCGGCGAAGCCCTGGGGCTTCAACCTCTCGGCCAACCTGAACGGCCGGCAGGGCTACCCGACGCGCTATGCCCGGCGCATCGTCCGCAGCGGGATCAATGCCGGCACCGGCACCGACATCCCGGTCGCGGCGGACGCCGACACCTTCCGCTATTCCGACGTCCACGTGGTGGACCTCCGGGTGGAGAAGGAATTCCGCTTCAGCGACCTGGGGCTCACCCTGGGCGTGGACGTGTTCAACGCGTTCAACGAGTCCTACGTGCTCCAGCGGCAGAGCATTCTTTCGACGAACACCTCCGACCACGTGGTCGAAGTCCTCTCTCCGCGGGTTCTCCGCGTCGGGGCCCGGCTGAGCTTCCGGTAAGCCCCTCCCACCTCAGCAGCCGCCGGGGCCCCTCGCCCCGGCGGTCCCTCCTTGAGAGGGAAAACCTTTTTTTCTGATTCGACGCAAGCCGAGAAAGGAGAGCGTTCGATGAATCCTGGTTTCCTGGTAGGGCGCATGCTGGGGATCGTCCTGGCCGTGCTGCTCCTCTGCGCCGGTCCGTCCCCGGCGCAGCAGGCGAGTGGCAGTCTGTACGGCACCACGGTGGGGGAAGACGGACGGCCGTTGCCCGGAGTGACCGTCGTCCTCTCCGGGGTGGGGGCGCGGCAGGTGCAGACGGCGGACGGCCAGGGGCGGTTCCGGTTCCTGGGGCTCCCCCCCGGCCTCTACACGGTCCGGGCGGACCTCGCGGGCTGCTCCCCCCTGGAGCACGGAGGGATCGAGATCAACGTGGGCCGGAACGTTGAGATCGAGCTGAAGCTCTCGGCCGTGGTCGAAGAGACCCTCTACGTGACGGGGAGCCCGCTCCTCGATACGCGCGGGGTGGCCACGGGCAAGACGGTCTCCGAAACCGAGCTCCAGAAGATCCCCACGGCCCGCGATCCCTGGGCGGTGCTCCAGACCGTCCCCGGGGTGCTCACGGACCGCATCAACGTGGGCGGCAACGAGAGCGGCCAGCAGGCGCGCTTCGTAGGCCCCGGCTCGGGCGGCGACCAGGCGGTCTGGTCGCTCGACGGCATCAACGTGACCGACATGTCCGCCCTCGGCGCCTCGTCCGGCTTCTATGACTTCGACGCCTTCGAGGAGGTCCAGGTGACGACCGGCGGCAGCGACGCCTCGCTCGCGACCGGCGGCGTGGCCTTGAACCTCGTCACCCGGCGGGGCACCAACGAATGGCGCGGCTCGGGCCGCTACCTCGTGTCACGGGACGACTGGCAGTCGGACCTCGACTTCGACGAGAGCGAGCTCGGCCAGCCCGGGCCCTGGAACGGCAACCGGACGCAGACCGCCTTCAAGCAGGGCAACCGCATCGTCGAGGTGACCGACGTGGGCGCCGAGCTCGGCGGGCCCGTGGTCCGCGACCGCCTCTGGTTCTGGGGCTCCTACGCGCGTCCCGAGACCCACCTCCTGACGATCGAGGACTACAGCAACAAGAGCACGACCGAGACCGCGAACTTCAAGCTCAACGCCCAGCTCACGCCGTCGAGCTCGGCGACCGCCTTCGCCTGGCACAGCGACCGGCAGGCCAAAGGCGTAGGGGCCGGTCTCACGCGCCCGCCGGAGACGACCTGGAACCAGTCCCGCTTCGGCCCCGACCCGAGCGCCTGGAAGATCGAGGACACCCAGATCTTCGGGTCGAGCTTCTTCCTGACCGGCATGTACTCGGAGGTCAACGGCGGCTTCGCGCTCCGCCCCCAGGGTGGCGAGGCGCTGACCTACCAGGACGGCGACTTCGTCTGGCACAACAACTTCCTCGCGGCCACCATCGAGCGGCCCCAGTGGCAGGCCAGGGCCGACGCCTCGAGCTTCTTCAACTCCAGAAGCATCGCGCACGAGCTCCGCTACGGCGCCTCCTACCGCGAGGTCGACCAGAATTCGATCTCGCGCTGGCCGGGCGGCGGCTTCGAGGTCGACGGGCTCCTGTTCCTGACCCGCGCGAGCAATCCCAAGGTCCGCCTCGACACGGCGAGCGCCTTTGTGCAGGACACGCTCGCCGTGGGCAGCCTGACCGCCAACCTGGGCCTGCGCTATGACCGGCAGGGGGGAGAGAACCTCCCCACCTCGATCGCCGCCAATCCGGCGTTCCCCGAGCTTCTGCCCGCCGTGAACGACCCGGGCGGCGACGCGGGCTTCACCTGGGAGACGGTCTCGCCCCGCCTGGGCCTCACCTGGGCCTTCGGCCAGGACAAGAAGACCGTGCTCCGGGCCTCCTACTCGCGCTTCGCCGACCAGCTCGGCACCGCGTACACCGGCTGGCTGAACCCGCTGTCCTTCCCGACCTACCGGTACTTCTACACGGCGAACGGCGGCGGCCCGACCCTGGAACCGGGCGAGATCGGCCCCGAGTTCGCGCCGCCTTCGGGCAACGCCAATCCCTTCACCCTGGCGCCGCTGCAGTCGAACGCCCTCGATCCGGATTTCGAGGCGCCGGTCACCGACGAGGTGCTTTTCGGCGCCGAGCGCGTGCTCCGGCCCGATCTCGTGCTGGGGCTCCACCTCACCTGGCGCCGGTATACCGGCATCCCCGAGGTCGAGCGTCTCATCTTCGAGGGCAATGCCTGGTCGCCCGAGAACCTGGGCCGGCTCGGGCGTCCGCACCGCCGGGACGACTACCGCCAGGGTCCCACGGTCACCACGATCGGGCCGGACGGCCGCTCCTATCCGGCCACCTACTGGGAGCTCCGGCCGGGGCTTTCGAGCCGCGGCGGACTGCTCGAAAACGGCGACCGCGAGCAGGAGTTCAAGGGGGCCGTCCTCACGCTCAACAAGCGCCTGGCGGACCGATGGATGCTGCGCGGCAACGTCTCCTGGCGGGATTGGACGTGGGACATCCCCGACAGCGAGAACGAGGACCCGACGGACAACGCGGCCGGCGGGGTGGTGGACGGCTCCGAGGTGCTGAACGGCTCGCCCACCGTCTCAGGCTCCAAGGGGCAGGTGTTCCTGAGCGCCGGCTGGTCCTACAACCTGGCCGGCCTCGTCCAGATCGCACCGGAGCGGCGCTGGGGGTTCAACGTCGGCGCGAGCTTGAACGGCCGCGAGGGCTATCCGATCCGCTACGTGCGGCGGATCTTCCGCCAGACGGTGGTCGACGAGGCGGGCCAGGGCCTGTACCTGCCCCTCACCTCCTCGGCCGACGCCTTCCGCTACGACGACGTCCACGTGCTGGACCTGCGGGTCGAAAAGGAGATCCGGCTCCGCGAAGCCGGCGTGGTCTTCGGGATGGACGTGTTCAACGCCACCAACGAGTCCTACGTGCTGCAGCGGCAGGGCTCGCTCGGCCGGGCCAACGGCGATTTCGTGACCGAGGTCCTCTCCCCGCGCGTCTTCCGCCTGGGGGCCCGGGTGAGCTTCCGGTAACTCCTCTTTTCGCCGCCGGGGCTTTCCCGGCGGCGGTTTCCCCCTTTCCCTCCGGCGGGTTGCCGCGATAGTATGCACTGCGTTTCCAGCAGGCTCTGAGCCCGGAGCCCGCGAGCTCCGCGGGCCGGTGATCCAAGAATTTGGAACGCCGATTCGAAAACCGGTCCAATAAATTGAATCCGCGGTTCGAAGCCCCCGTTCCGGGGGCTGGATGGAAGAGGGTCAAGCTCTTCCTCTGCAATCACTTAGCTCCAGAGGCTCCCACCTCAGCCGAGGCGGCATACGGATTGCTCAAGGGGACCTGTGGACTACATCGAAAGGAAGGAGGTGAGTCGTCAAAGCACCGCAGCAGAATTCAAACCCACCGGTTGATCCTAAGCCGTCCAACACATAAGGAGACTTCACCCGATGAAGAAGCTTGGTTTTTCTTTGCAGCGCGTGCTCGCGTTCGCCGTCGTGCTGTTGAGCCTTGCCGGCACTGCGTTCGCGCAGTCGTCTACCGGTAACCTCTTCGGCACCGTCACGGGAACCGACGGAGCTGCTCTTCCCGGGGTCACGGTGACCCTCACGGGCGGAGGCGCTCCTCAGGTTCAGGTGACGGATGAGCAGGGCAAGTTCCGCTTCCCCGGTCTTGCGCCGGGCAGCTACACGGTGGAGACCCAGCTCGAGGGCTTCGCGCCCTTGAAGCGGGAGAACATCGCCATCAACGTCGGCCGCAACACCGAGCTCGTGCTCGAGGTCCCGCAGCAGTCGACCGTCGAAGAGACGATCGTCGTCACTGCGGAGAGCCCGCTCCTGGATACTCGCCGGATCGCCAAGGAAAGCACCGTCACTCTCGATGAGCTCGAGAGCATCCCGACGGCCCGCGACCCCTGGGCGGTTCTGCAGACGACCCCGGGCGTGCTCACCGACCGCATCAACGTCGGTGGCAACGAGAGCGGTCAGCAGTCGCAGTACGTCGGCCCGGGCTCGGGCGGCGACCAGGCTGTCTGGTCGCTGGACGGCATGGTCATCACCGACATGTCGGCCACCGGTTCCTCCCCCGGCTACTACGACTTCGATGCCTTCGAGGAGATGCAGGTGACGACGGGTGGAAGCGATGCAACGCTCGCGACCCCCGGCGTGGTCCTCAACATGGTGACCAAGCGTGGCACCAACGAGTGGCGCGGCTCCGGCCGTTACATGTACTCCGATGACAGCATGCAGTCCGACCTCGATTTCGACCAGAGCGACCTTGGCCAGGCTGGTGTGTGGAACAACAACCGGGCCCAGACCGCGTTCAAGCAGGGCAACCGGATCGTCGAGGTGGTGGACTGGGGTCTTGAGCTGGGCGGCCCGATCGTTCGGGACCGTCTCTGGTTCTGGGGCTCCTACGCGAAGCCGGAGATCAAGCTGCTCACGATCAGCGACTTCGCCGACAACTCGACCCTCGAGAGCTGGAACGTCAAGCTGAACGGCCAGATCACCCCCAGCAACTCCGCGACCGCTTTCGTTTACGAAAGCGCCAAGGAGAAGACGGGGCGTAACGCCGGTCCTCTGCGTCCGCAGGAGACCACCTGGAATCAGCAGGGTTACGGTGACAGCCCGGCGGCCTACAAGATCGAGGACACTCAGATCTTCGGGTCGAACTTCTTCCTCACCGGCATGTACTCGGTCGTCAACGGCGGGTTCTCGCTGATCCCGGCCGGCGGCGAGGCGTTCGCCACCCGCGACCCGAATACGGTCTGGCACAATGGCTTCCTCGAGGTCCTGATCGAGCGCCCGCAGGAGCAGTTCAAGGCGGACGCGTCGAACTTCTTCAACACCGGCAGCCTCTCCCATGAGCTCAAGTACGGCGCCGCCTACCGCACCGCGGAGCAGTCTTCGCAGTCCCGGTGGCCGGGTGGTGGTCTCGAGCTGAGCCTGGGCGCCACGGCGCCCGTGGGCCTGCTGCTTCTCAGCCGCAACGCGTGGATCCGGGTGGAGACGGAGTACACCAGCGCCTACCTCCAGGACACGATCGCGGTTGGCAACCTCACCGCCAACGTCGGTATCCGTTACGACAAGCAGGGCGGCGAGAACCTGGCTTCGAGCGTTGGGGCCAACCCGGTTCGCCCGGACCTGCTCCCCGGCGTTTCCTATGCCGGCGGTGAAACCGGCTTCGAGTGGACGGACATCACTCCCCGCCTGGGCCTGACGTATGCCCTCGGCGCCGAGCGCAAGACCCTCCTTCGGGCCAGCTACTCCCGCTTCGCCGACCAGCTCGCCACCGGCCTCGCCGCGTGGCTCAACCCGCTGGGCGGCCAGGCGTACCGTTACTTCTACACCACCAACCTCGGCGGTGCGACCCTCACGCCGGGTGAAATCGGCCCCGAGGTTCTTCCGCCGTCCGGCAACCTCAACCCGTTCAACCTGCAGCCCCTGCAGTCCAACGCGGTTGACGGTGACCTCACCGCTCCGATCACCGACGAGCTTCTCTTCGGTGTCGAGCACGCCCTGCTGCCGGAGTTCGTGGTGGGCTTGAACCTCACCTACCGGCAGTACACCGACTCCCTCGAGGCCGAGCGTCTGGTCTTCGACACCGACGATCCGTACGCCGCCGGCTTCATCAACAGTGTCGGCCGTCCGCACCGGGCGAGTGACTATGTCCAGGCGACTCCGGTCACCGGCATTGCGCCCGATGGTACGCCCTACACCATCAACTACTGGGAGCTCCGGGACGGGGTCACCACCCGCAACGGCGCTTACCTCACCAACGGCGACCGCGAGCAGGAGTTCACGGGCGCTTCGGTGACCTTCAACAAGCGGCTTGCCAACCGCTGGATGTTGCGCGGCAACGTCTCCTGGCAGGACTGGCAGTGGAACATTCCTTCCAGCGAGAACGAAGACCCGACCGACACCATCGGTGGCGGCGTGGTTGACGGCACGGATGTTCTCCAGGGCTCCGGCACTGCGTCGGGCGCCAAGGGCAACATCTTCATCAACAGCAACTGGTCCTACAGCCTGAACGGCCTGTACCAGGTTGCGCCCGACCGCCCGTGGGGCTTCAACGTCGGCGCCAACCTGAACGGCCGCGAGGGTTACCCCCTGCGGTGGTCGCGCCGTATTCTCCGCAGCACGATCGTGGACGCGGCCGGCACCGGCCGTGACATCCCGATCGACGCCGATCCGAACGAGTTCCGGTACGACGACATCCACGTGGTCGACCTCCGCGTGGAGAAGGAGTTCCGGTTCAGCGACATCGGTCTGACCCTCGGGGTGGACGTGTTCAACGCCCTCAACGAGTCGTACGTCCTCCAGCGGCAGAGCCTGCTGGCCCGGGCGAACGGCAACTACGTCCTCGAGATCCTCAGCCCGCGCGTCTTCCGCGTCGGCGCTCGCCTCAACTTCCGCTAAGCCTCGGCTTGGCGGACCGAACCGCCGGGGGCAACCCCGGCGGTTTTTTTATCTGATGTTTTGCTTGCTTTGCTTGCCGAGGAGACGTAACGGGGGGCGGGAGGAGCTTTTAACATGCGCTTGAGCAAAGTGTCCGTCGAGGACGAAGGCCCGGCCCGGGAGCGGCTGGCCGATCTCCTCGAAACGGCCCTGGAGCTCCAGAACCGTCTCGCGACCCTGACCGCACGCCTTCACCAGGCGGAGCGCGCTCCCGTAAGGCGCCTCGCCATCCGCAGCCGTTCCAACGCCCCCGGGGCGAGCATCACCTTCCTCCGCATCGAAGAGATCGAGTGGATCGACGCCTCGGGCAACTACGTGCGCTTGAACGCCGGCGGAGAGTCCCACCTGCTCCGCGAGACCATGTCCGGCGTGGAGACGAAGCTGCCGCCCGACCGCTTCGTCCGCATCCACCGCTCGGCCATCGTCAACGTCGAAGCCGTCCGGGAGCTGATCCCGACCCCGCACGGAGACTTCGTGGTCGTCCTGACGAG